>NZ_CP054043.1:3989729-4296631 GCF_013282725.1 Yersinia mollaretii ATCC 43969
GGCTGATCGGACTTGCTCAGCGTACAGCTGTACGCTATTCTGCGCACTTCACTAAAATAAGGCTTACTGAGAACATGGTAGATAAACGCGAATCCTATACAAAAGAAGACCTTGAAGCATCAGGCCGTGGCGAGCTGTTTGGCGCTGGCGGGCCACCATTGCCCGCAGGCAATATGTTAATGATGGACCGTGTCGTCAAAATGACAGAAGACGGCGGCACCTATGGCAAAGGTTATGTGGAAGCGGAACTGGATATCAATCCAGACCTATGGTTCTTCGGTTGCCACTTTATCGGCGACCCAGTAATGCCTGGTTGCCTGGGCCTTGATGCCATGTGGCAGCTGGTCGGTTTCTATCTTGGCTGGTTGGGCGGCGAAGGAAAAGGCCGTGCACTGGGTGTAGGTGAAGTTAAGTTCACCGGTCAGGTTCTACCTGATGCTAAAAAAGTGACATATCGTATTAATTTTAAACGTATTATCATGCGTAAATTAATTATGGGCGTTGCAGATGGCGAAGTATTGGTTGATGGCAAAGTGATTTACACCGCCACCGACTTGAAAGTAGGCTTGTTTAAAGATACTGCTGCTTTCTAATATTTTATTAGCTGTCCTTGTGCAGGGGGCCGTAAAATCCCCCCTGCACTATTATGACGATGACTCACTATTTTAATGCCCAATGGCATTTTTTTAACGCTAGTAACTACAATAAATGTAGTCACTAGAACTGATGGCAAAGTTGATTAGTGGGGGAAATGTGCCGAATGGGTCGTAACGGTGTAAACCGTCGGAGCACCTATCGATATAATCACCCCCGCAAATCACCGGGATATAAAATAGGTTTGTCAGCAATTTCTGACTAGGTAGCCTTTTTAAATGTCAGCCCCAAGGCCAGCCAAATACACCGTTATCAAGTGAGTGTGGTATGCAAAGAACCCGCTTTGAAAACACCCCCTGTCCGGTAGCCCGCTCTCTTGAGCGAGTAGGAGAGTGGTGGAGCATATTGATCATTCGTGATGCCTTTCAGGGGTTAACACGATTTGATGAATTTCAGCAAAGTTTGCAACTTTCACCCACCATTCTCACCCGCCGCTTAAAGTCTCTGGTAGAGAGCGGCATCCTTGAGAAGCGACTCTATAATCCTCGGCCTGCCCGCTATGAGTATTTATTGACCGAGCGTGGCAGCGATTTTTTCCCCATTATTGCTGCTCTGTTTCACTGGGGTAATCAGCATTTTGCGCCAGAAGGCCCCGCAGTGGTACTGGTGGATCGCCGAACGGGCGCACCTGTCGAGCCCATACTGCTAGACAGACAGACCGGGCAACCTATTCGCACCCAAGATGTCACTCTTGCGGCAGGCTCCGTCAGGAGCGATATAATTAATCAACGGTTGGCACTCATGCATGGCAAGCAGTCCGTCGATGCTATGCAGCTCCCCCACTCAATTGAGCCTCAAAAGGAAAAACAATGAATATGCGCCGCGTAGTGATTACAGGAATGGGTGTCGTTTCCCCATTAGGCTGTGGTATCGAAACTGTTTGGCACCGTCTGCTCGCTGGGCAATCGGGCATTCGTGTGCTACCCGATGAGATTGTCGGCGATTTGCCGGCCAAAATTGGCGGGCAAGTCCCCACCCTCGCGGCTGATCCCGAAGCAGGTTTCGATCCCGACAAAGCTGTCGCACCAAAAGATCAAAAGAAAATGGACCGTTTCATTGAATTTGCGATGGCCGCAGCAGATGAAGCCATTGCTCAGGCAGGCTGGCAAGCAGATGACTCAGAGAAGCAAGACCGTACCGCCACTGTCATTGGTTCAGGTATTGGCGGCTTCCCCTCTATCGCCCATGCCGTGCGTACCACCGACAGCCGTGGACCCAAGCGGCTATCCCCTTTTACCGTGCCCTCGTTTTTGGTGAATCTGGCCGCAGGTCACGTCTCGATTAAGCACCATTTCAAAGGCCCGATTGGCGCACCAGTCACTGCCTGTGCCGCAGGTGTGCAAGCCATCGGTGATGCCGTGCGATTAATTCGTAACCATGAAGCGGATGTTGCCTTGTGTGGCGGTGCTGAAGCCGCGATTGATAAAGTCAGTCTGGCGGGTTTTGCCGCCGCACGGGCATTATCAACCGGTTCAAATGATGCCCCAGAAAAAGCCTCACGTCCTTTCGATAGCGCCCGCGATGGTTTTGTGATGGGTGAAGGTGCCGGTTTATTGATTATTGAGGAGTTGGAGCATGCACTGGCCCGTGGTGCGCAACCTTTAGCTGAGATTGTCGGCTATGGTACCAGTGCCGATGCCTACCATATGACCTCAGGCGCTGAAGATGGCGACGGTGCTTACCGTGCGATGAAGATTGCTTTGCGTCAGGCAGGGATTTCACCCGCGCAAGTTCAGCATCTAAATGCTCATGCAACGTCAACCCCGGTGGGCGATCTTGGCGAAATTAACGCCATTAAGCATCTGTTTGGTGAGGGTAATACCTTAGCGGTAACCTCAACAAAATCGGCCACTGGCCATTTGCTAGGTGCCGCTGGTGGGCTGGAAACTATTTTCACCGTGCTGGCACTACGTGATCAAATCGTGCCCGCAACCCTGAATCTGGAAAATCTTGACCCTGCGGCTAAGGGGCTGAATATCGTGGCGGGAAAAGCTCTGCCACATGAGATGAGCTACGCCCTTTCAAATGGTTTTGGTTTTGGCGGAGTCAATGCCAGTATCTTGCTGAAACGCTGGGTAGGATAATTAAGGCAGCCAACAACGCTGCATCGTCAAGGACGAAGGGTAATTAACAACCTCCGCAATATGCGCATAAAGCGGAGGTTATCCCTTAGTCTGACAGAGAGCCGCTTAAGCGGTCACAGCCCTGTCCTCCATGGCTTGTCGCCAACCTCCTAACCAATGCGATCTAGCGTCTAAAGCTTGATAGGGACAAATTTCCCTTGAACGCCCTGAAATACCTGCCTGATAACCACGTGACAACGCCCTTTCCAGGCGATCTCTTTTCTGTCTCTTCATGCCTCGTTTCCCTCATCTTTCGGTCTGGTGGAAAGAAAACAGTGACCACTTTATGTGCAATCACAGTTAAGTGATAGTCCTTAAGAAACAGAAAAGCAATGCGCAATATTCACGCCAATGTCACATTTGTGAGCTATGCACGTAGAATGCGCTAAGTGATTGATTTGGGATGAGCGATGGTAATACTTTGATATTTAATGACAATCCTCTTTCATAGCAAAATTATTATTGCTAATGAAAGAGGATTAGACTGATTTAGAACAATATATTATTTAAGTCGTTGCAACTGAGCAGAGATTGTCCCAGCTTCCTGCTGCCAGCCCGCAGCCAAGGTGCGGATCAAAGCATCATAGCCATCTTCACTCTGTTTAAGCTCCAGATCGAATGGCTGCTTAATCAGTTGCCCCTGATGTTTCAGTATCCAGACACCACGGATGATGGCTCGGCCATCATAACGCCCATGGAAGCCAGTGACAGTCACATTGAGGACATCCTGATCACTATCCAGCGGCTGGGAAGAGACTAACCAGCCCGGCAGCGCGTAGCTCAGATTGGTGACCAACGTTTGTTGCAACTGCTGATCCAGCGGACTGGCCCATAGGTTGTTGGCGGCAATCACATATTGCACATCATTAGTTTGATAGACCACCCCCGTCGCGGCGAGATAATCCGCAACACCCACATGCTCAATCCACAGTTGCCTTGATGCCACACTGCTACTGGCCGTAACAGGTGCACTCATTGTCGGTAACTGATAATACGTTTTACTGGGTTCGCTGCTGCAAGCGCTGAGTAACAGCGCGGCGATAACTGCCATCCATTTCATCATTTTTTGGCCTTCTTAGGCTGAGGGTCCTGACTTCCTGCCGCTTCAAATACCAGCGCATTGCTCTTCTCATTCAGCGTCCGCAATACCGGTTGTAATTCACGCAAGACCTGATCTAATCGCTGCATATCGCCGACCATTTTATTGTAGGCCGGTGAACCAGGCTGGAAGCCTTTCATGCTGCGATTCAATTCGTTCAAGGTTTTTTGCAGATCTTGTGGCAGATCTTTCATCGCCGGACTGGCGGTAATTGCCGTCAGCGACTCCAACGTTTTTTGCGTCTCACGCATGGTTTTCTGACTCTCAACCAGCGTTTTCGTGACCTCATTCAGCATCGGATCCAGCGGCAGATTGTTAATCTTATCCAGCGTTTGCATCACTTTTTGCTGCATCTGCGCTAAACCGCCACTGACTGTTGGCAGTAATGGATAACCCGCCACCTCCAGCGGCCCTTTCCACGGTTTGGCATCTGGATAGAAGTCCAGATCAATGAACAGTGCGCCAGTCAACAAGTTGCCCGACTTCAATGATGCCCGCAGACCGCGCTCTTTGGCGGTTTTCAGTATCTGTTCGAAATTAGCATCCGGGCCTAAATCATTACGGAAACGGCCTGGCTCAATACGAATGAGTACCGGAATGCGGAAATCATTATCAACGCGCTGCTTCATCCCATCAGTGAAGAATGGCACATCCGCAACAGTTCCCACGCGGATACCTCGGAACTCAACCGGAGCACCTGACTGCAAACCACGGACTGAATCGGAGAAGAACAGCAAGAAATCCTCATGTTCCGTGTACAGTGAGTTTTGGATGCTGCTGCGGTTATCAAACAGCTTGAACTCAGGCTTATCTGTGGTGATGGGCTTACCTAGTTCTAAACCATCCGGGACATCGAAGCTAACTCCCCCACTGAACAAGGTTGCCAGTGATGCCATTTCGACACGCATACCCTGTGATGATAAATCGACGGCCACACCACTGTCTTTCCAGAAACGGACATTGGTGGTGACCAAGCTGTCATAAGGTGCGCCAATAAATAGCTGATAACGCATTAAGCGTGATTTAGCATCGAAAGTGCTGGTTTCCACCGAACCGACTCGATAGCCACGGAACAACACCGGATCGCCCGCATTCAACTGCCCAGCTTGCTCGCTATCCAGTGTGATGCGCAGCCCTTTGGCATCGGGAGAGGCCAGCGGTGGAGAGTCCAGCAAGGTGAACTCACTTAACGATTTACCTTTGCTGCCGGGTTGCAGCTCAATATAAGCACCGGAAAGCAGCGTTCCAAGGCCAGAAACACCTTCACGGCCAATCTGTGGCTTGACCACCCAGAATACGGTATCACTGTGCAACAGGGTATTCATGCCTGAATTCAACCGCGCCTGCACGATAACATGGTTGAGATCTTCACTTAACGTGACCTGCTCAACGACGCCAACATCCACACTACGGCTCTTTATTTTTGTTTTACCCGCTTCTATGCCCTCAGCATTCAGTGTGGTCATGACCACCTCTGGACCCTGATGGCTAAAATGGTAAAACAGTATCCATGCGCCAATCAGCGCAGTGACAATCGGGATGATCCACACGGGAGACCATCGCTTGATTTTTTCAATTTCCGCCACATTCTGGCTGGGATTATTGTCCGTCACCTTGCGGCTCCTTTTGGGTTGTGTCACTTATTCGATCCCAGGTTAACCGGGGATCAAAGGTCAATGCAGCGAACATGGTCAGGATCACTACCATCGCAAACAGTAGCGCCCCGATCGCCGGATAGATACTCATCAACTGCCCGATACGGACTAATGACGAGAGCACTGCAATAACAAAAACGTCTATCATTGACCAGCGGCCAACAAACTCGACGATTTCATAAATAAAATGCATACGTTCAGTGTCAGTATTGCCCTTACCTTTCGCATCCCAGCATAACCAGCCGATTGCTAACATTTTTAATGATGGCACCATGATACTGGCAATAAAAATCACCAATGCCACGGGGTAAGAACCTTCACTCCAGAGGAAAATCACCCCGGCCATGATGGTCGACCCCATTTGGCTACCCAGACTTTCGGTGATCATGATCGGCAGCAGATTAGCGGGGATATAGAGCAGGATCGAGGTGACGAGCAGTGCCATGGTCCACTGCAAACTGTTGCGGCGGCGGACGTAGCCCTGTGTATGACAACGGGGGCATTCTACCTGCGCTTGCGGCAAAATGGCAGTACAGCAGGAACAGGAGCGTAACCCTTGGCGCAACCCCGTGCGGCCCGGAATTAAGGGATGGGGTAACGCAGGTGCCGGCGCAATATCCTGCCACATCCAATGGCGGTCAATACATTGGAAAGCGCGCACTTGTAACACGCAGAATAGGCAATAGGGAATAAAACTGCTGCCTATGCCAATTTCGCCATAGGCCATCAGTTTGACAAAACTGACCAGCACACCGGCGAGGAAGATCTCCACCATGCACCAAGTTTTAAATTGAAATAACACCTTTGCTATCAATGCCTTCCAGCGGATTGGCATACGAACTCGTAAGCAAAGCAGAATAATTGCTACCATACAGAAGGCAGGTATCAACTGCACCAACACCATAAAGAGTGTTGCCATGCTGGCATAGTCATCTGCCAACATCACTTGAGGTATTTGGATCAGAGTGATTTCGCTGGTGATCCCCGCAACACGCATATTGACGAAGGGGAACATGTTCGCCAGTAAAAGCATAAATAGTGCGCTGATTGCATAACCCACCGGCCGTTTGCGAGGCTCGTCCCACCGCGCAGTCAGTGTGGTCTTGCAGCGCGGACATACCGCTTTGGTGCCATAAGGCAGAGAGGGTAAGGCCACTGACATGTCGCACTGCCGACACAGGATCACATTCCCTGTCTGCCCGGAGTGCTCGCCGTGCTCAAGTTGAATAATAGAACACAATATCTCATTCCTTACGGCTATTTATGCCCTTCATCATTGAAGGGCATAGCTGAACACCGTTCTATCAAGAGGCGTAATATAACAATAGACATAATATCATTATAAAGTGAGCTATTACGTCAGTTGATAGAACAATGACGGTGCGTTTTTAGCCGTTTTTCTGAGCTTCCAGCTCTTCCCAACGACCAAACGCGACTTCTAATGCCTGTTCGGCATCCGCTAAAGCTTTCAAAACCTGTTGTGTCTCTTCATGCGGGCGGGAGAAGAAATTGGAGTCGCTGACCTGAGCCTGTAACCCACTGATCTCATTTTCCAGCGTTTCTAGCTGTTGAGGTAACTGATCCAACTCACGCTGCAAGTTATAACTTAACTTGCCCGGTTTTTTAGCCGCAGGTGCGCTACTTTTTACCGGTGCTGATTTGGTCTCTTCAACCTTCGCCGCCACCTGACGGATAGGTTTTGCCTCAGCGCGCTGCTGGTGAGCATCATAATAACCGCCCACAAAGCTGCTTATTTGACCATTGCCTTCAAAGATCCAGCATTCAGTCACTGAGTTATCAACGAATTGACGGTCATGGCTCACCAGCAACACCGTGCCCTGATAGCTATCAACCATCTCCTCCAACAGTTCCAGTGTTTCCACATCCAGATCGTTGGTCGGTTCATCAAGGATCAGCAAGTTACTTGGCTTAAGGAATAATTTAGCCAATAACAGACGGTTACGTTCACCACCTGACAGTGCTTTCACCGGCGTCATGGCGCGTTTCGGGTGGAACAGGAAGTCTTGCAGATAGCCCAATACATGGCGTGAACGGCCATTGACCATCACTTCTTGCTTACCTTCAGCCAGGTTATCCATCACCGTGCGCTCTGGATCAAGCTCCGCGCGGTGCTGGTCAAAATAGGCCACTTCCAGTTTGGTTCCGCAATGCACTTTGCCGCTGTCGGCTTTAAGCTGACCGAGCATCAGTTTCAGTAAGGTGGTTTTACCACACCCATTCGGGCCGACCAGTGCAATTTTGTCGCCACGCTGAACTTGCGCGGTGAAGTCTTTCACCAGCACTTTGCCATCAACTTGATAGTTGACGTTTTCCAGATCAAAGACGATTTTGCCTGAACGCACGGTCTCTTCGACTTGCATCTTGGCCGTACCCATCACTTCACGGCGCTCTGAACGCTCCATCCGCAATGCTTTCAAGGCGCGCACACGACCCTCATTACGAGTACGTCGTGCTTTGATACCTTGGCGAATCCACACCTCTTCTTGCGCCAGCTTGCGGTCAAACTCTGCATTTTGCAGCTCTTCAACCCGCAGTGCTTCCTCTTTGCTGGCAAGATACAGCTCATAGTTACCCGGCCATGACACCAACTTGCCACGATCCAGATCGACAATACGCGTCGCCATTGCGCGGATAAAGGAACGGTCATGGGAGATAAAGACAATGCTGCCTTGGAAATCTTTCAGGAAACCTTCCAGCCAGTTGATAGTTTCAATATCCAAATGGTTGGTCGGTTCATCCAGCAGCAGCACTTTTGGTGAGCTGACCAGTGCGCGACCTAATGCCGCTTTACGTAACCAACCACCCGACAGTGATGACAGTTCAGCATCAGCCGATAGCCCCAACTGAACCAGCACTTCCTGAATGCGGCTATCTAACTGCCACAAGCCCTGATGGTCAAGAATTTCCTGCAAGGCGGCCAAGCGATTCAGATTCTTCTCGCTCGGGTCAAGCTCTACGTCGTGCAGCGTGGCATGATAAGCTTTCAGATGTTCTGCCTGCTCCTGCACCCCTTCTGCCACAAAATCAAATACTGTACCGGCCACATTGCGCGGAGGATCTTGTTGCAGACGCGCCACAATCAAATCCTGCTCATAAATGATACGCCCATCATCCAGCGCAACTTCTTTGCTCAGAATTTTCAGTAAGGTGGATTTACCCGCGCCATTGCGGCCCACCAGACAAACACGCTCGTTTGCCTCAATATGCAATTCAGTATTATCTAATAAAGGCGCGTCGCTGAACGACAGCCAGGCACCGGACATGCTAATTAACGACATAGTTTTTACTTTTCCTCGCGGCGGTGAGTCACCAGCCAGCAGTTGTGAATTTGACGATTACGGGCAAAGTCTTCGGATTGCGTCTGCGCGGTTATCTCTTTCGCTTCCAGCCCCAAGGCTTCTATCCCGGCCAAATCCATCTGGAAACCACGCTTATTGTTAGAGAACATGATTGTCCCCTGACGGCGCAGCAACCGTTTAAGTTCTTTCATCAGCACTAAATGATCACGCTGAACATCAAAGGTCGTCTCCATACGCTTGGAGTTGGAGAACGTCGGTGGATCGATGAAGATCACATCGAATTGCTCATCGGTATTACTCAGCCATGAGAGGCAGTCTGCCTGAATCAAGCGGTGCTGCTGACCGGTCAAGCCATTCACCCGCAGGTTCTTCTCAGCCCACTCCAGATAGGTACGCGACATATCTACTGTGGTTGTGCTCCGCGCCCCCCCCAGCCCAGCATGGACGCTTGCTGTTCCGGTATAGGCAAACAGGTTCAGGAAATCTTTGCCCTGACTCATTTTGCCCAGCATCTGACGGGCGATGCGGTGATCAAGGAACAGACCAGTATCAAGGTAATCGGTCAGGTTAACCCATAACTTGGCGTTATACTCACTCACCAATAGGAACTCACCTTTTTGTGCCAATTTCTCATATTGGTTTTTCCCCTTTTGGCGCTCACGCGTTTTCAACACCAACTGATTTGAGGGTAAATCCAACACTGCGAGCGTGGCATTAATGACATCAAACAGACGTTGACGCGCTTTTTGAGCATCAATGGTTTTCGGCGGCGCATACTCCTGCACCACAACTTTACTGCCATAGCGATCAACGGCCACATTGTAATCGGGTAAATCGGCATCATACAGACGGTAGCATTCGATGCCCTGCTGTTTGGCCCACTTATCCAGTTTTTTCACATTCTTACGCAGGCGGTTGGCGTAATCCTCTGCTACCTGTAAACCACTCGAGCCCTGCGGGTTAGCCGCTAACTGGTAGTTTTTCTGCACACAATCGAGCGGGCCATTTTTGGCTTTAAATTCGCGATCTGCGCGTAACTGCAAGCAACTCAGCAGTTCTGGCGAAGCACTGAACAGTGACAAGCGCCAGCCACCAAAAGCGGTTTTCATGATGCGACCGAGCATATTATGCAGTGCAATCAATGCCGGTTCGCTTTCCAGACGCTCACCGTAAGGCGGGTTACTGATCACTGTGCCCACAGGCCCTTCGGGCAATGGATTCACCAACTTGCTGACGTCATTGGCATTAAAGGTAATCAGTTCTGATACCCCAGCACGGCGGGCGTTGGCGCGTGCCATCTCAATCACTCGGCGGTCAATATCAGAGCCGAAGAAGCGGGAGGTGGTCTCCTGCAACCCCGTGCGGGCGCGGACTTGCGCTTCTGTGGTCAATTCTCGCCAGAGATCTTCGTTAAACGCACTCCAGCCCGTGAACCCCCAATGTGACCGATGCAGACCCGGCGCACGATCAGATGCCATCATGGCGGCTTCTATCAGCAAGGTGCCGGAACCACACATGGGATCGACCATTGGCGTACCCGGCTGCCAGCCAGAACGCTGAATGATGGCCGCTGCCAGATTCTCTTTCAGCGGAGCCTGACCGGTCAGATCACGGTAGCCTCGCTGGTGCAGGCCTTCGCCACTCAGGTCAAGTGCCACACTGGCCATATCTCGTTGCAGGAAAACATTGACGCGGATATCCGGTTGCTGCTTGGCAACCGTCGGGCGCTGATCCAGCTTGCGGGTGAAGCTATCCACAATGGCATCTTTGACTTTCAGTGCACCATACTGACTGTTGCGGATTTCGTCATTCACGCCGCTAAAATGCACGGCAAAGGTTTTGTCTAAGCCAAAAATGGATGGCCAATCAATCGCCTGCACCCCAAGATACAAGTCCAAGTCACTGTAAACTTTAAATTCGTTAAGCGGTAACAGGATGCGCGAAGCCAGTCGGCTCCACAGCAAACTTTGGTACATGAGTCGATCGTCGCCCTGAAAATGTACCCCACCCTGTACTATTTTACAGTCGTGAGCGCCCAGCGCTTCGAGTTCGCTTTTTAACAGTTCTTCCAGTCCACGCGCCGTGCTGGCAAACAGAGAGTTCATATCGCACTATCACCAAAAAGAAAATTGTTGCGCATTATAGCTAATCCCAGCGGCTTGTCATAAAGTTGCTCCTTCTAAATTTAATACTCGCACGGAGGCAATGGTGATTACCCTCTCTCGACTCTACGTTCATCCCGTGAAATCCATGCGCGGTTTGCAGCTTTCTCATGCACAAGTCAGCAGCAGTGGATTAGCCTTTGACCGCGTATTTATGATTACTGAGCTGGATGGCACTTTTATTACTGCGCGTCAGAATCCAAAGATGGTGATGTTTACACCGGCATTAATGTCGGATGGTTTATACCTCACCGCCCCCGATGGCGAGAGTGCCAGTATCCGCTTTAATGATTTTTTAGCCAATGCCGAACCGACCGAAGTTTGGGGAAATCATTTTACTGCGCTGATTGCCCCTGCCGATATCAACAACTGGCTCAGTGGTTATTTTCAGCGCGAAGTGCAATTGCGCTGGCTTGGCACGGAATTAACCCGCCGGGTAAAACCCATGCCAGAAGTTCCACTCTCTTTTGCCGATGGCTTCCCTTACCTGCTGATCAACGAAGCCTCCTTTAAAGAGTTACAGCAACGTTGTCCCGGCAGTATTAAGCTGGAACAATTTCGGCCCAATTTAGTGGTGACCGGCGCCAGTGCATTTGCTGAAGACAGTTGGAAAGTGGTTCGGGTCGGCGATATTACCTTTGATTTGGTTAAGCCATGCAGTCGCTGCGTATTAACGACAGTCAGCGTTGAACGCGGGCGGAAGCATCCCACTGGCGAACCATTACGGACACTACAGACATTCCGAACGGCGGAGAATGGCGATATCGATTTTGGTCAAAATATGGTGGCCAGAAACAGCGGTATTATTCGGGTCGGTGATGAAGTCGAAATTCTGTCAACCAAACCACCACGCCCCTATGCCGCAGGCACAGTGATTGAAAGCGTTAATGCGCCACAAGATCAATCCAAATCGGTATCAATTGAATATAATGGCATCCGCTTTGATGGCAATAATCAGCAGGTGTTATTGGAACAATTGGAACAGCAGAATATCCGTGTTCCCTATTCATGCCGGGCTGGGATATGTGGCAGTTGCAGAATTACATTAGTGAATGGCGAGGTTGCACCGTTAAAACAAAGTGCCATTGGCAATGATGGGACTATTCTTTGTTGCAGCTGTATCCCTAAAGGCAATATTACACTTATAGGTAAATGAGTCTTTTAAAAGATGAGGATATTAGACCGCCCGGTCAAAGACTGAGGCGGGATAAGTCTCTTCAATCACTAGTGGCAACAAGCGGTCATTCATTATTTTTATCGCATCGCCCAGCACGAGCTGACGCCCAGCTAATATGACCTGAGACTGCGCTAATAAACATAAGCTGGCAGAGTCGCCTGATTCAACCACTAACAAACGAACATCTTCTCCGCTATCTAATACTTTGACTACAGCCAACTCCGCATTTTGCGGCGCAAAAGATTTAGGCTGTTGAGCAAAATACCAGCTTTTGGGCATTAACGGTTTTAAGTAACGAAATGCGACCAGTGCGTTTAACACCAATTCGGATCGTTGTTCATTGCTCAGATTAATTTGGCGACATTGATCTTCAAATTCAAAATAGAGCGCAGCATCGTCAACACAAAATGCAGATTCATCAAAAGCGTCTGGGGTCAGCATTTTAGACGGGAAGCGTGAGCGAAATATCATACCATTGGCTAAATCCAACATCAGTCGGTCGTGTTCGGTATCAAAATACCAACGCCATTTATCATCTGGTTTAATTCGCATATTCTTCCTTCTCGCCATGCTACCAACATCATTGACTCAATAACTGAGTATTCACCCATCGAGGGGGATTAAATTCATGTGAGGCTTTCGCTGTATATTTAATCTACCGGAGTAAAATATAGACGAGCCGGAGGAAGAAATAAACCCCCCGACCTGTAATGAAGATAAATAATTAGATATGAGTGACGATATTCTTAATCAAACCTGGCCCACGGAAGATAAATCCGGAATAAATTTGAATTAAAGAAGCACCAGCAGCCATTTTTTCTCGAGCAGCCGTAACCGAATCAATTCCGCCGACACCTATAATGGGTAGACGCCCTTGTAGTTCTTGCGATAAGCGGCGAATCACTTCAGTGCTACGTAATTGTAATGGTCGGCCACTTAAACCACCGGCTTGTTCGCAATAATCTAATCCTTGAATGAGAGAGCGGTCGAGTGTTGTATTAGTTGCAATAACACCATCTATATTATGGCGAACTAAACTGTCGGCTATTTGGATCAACTCTTCTTCTGTAAGATCCGGTGCGATCTTTACTGCAACCGGAACGTACTTATTGTGTCGTTCGCGCAGCTCAGTTTGCTTATTTTTAATTGCTGCTAACAAGTCATCTAATGCTTCGCCGTACTGTAAGGATCGTAATCCCGGTGTATTAGGTGAGGAAATATTAATCGCAATATATCCAGCGTATGGATATATTTTATCCATACAAATCAAGTAATCCTCTTTGCCTTGTTCTACTGGCGTATCTTTATTCTTGCCAATATTAATACCTAGAATACCGCCAAAATGTGACTTTTTGACGTTTTCAATTAAGTTATCAACCCCATGATTATTAAACCCCATCCGGTTGATCAAACCTTCGGCCTCAACGATCCTAAATAATCTTGGCTTGTCATTACCGGACTGTGGTCGTGGTGTCACTGTGCCTACTTCGATAAAGCCAAACCCCATTGCGCCTAGTGCATCTATACACTCGCCGTCCTTATCCAGACCCGCTGCCAAACCTAATGGGTTTTTGAATGATAGCCCCATGCAACTTACCGGTTTCGTTGGCACCGACTGACGAACCAAAAATTCGAGCGGTGTACCGGTAACACGTTTTAACTGGCGAAACGTGAATTCATGAGCACGTTCTGGATCAAGTTGAAATAGTGCTTTTTTGACGAGAGGATAGTACATGTGATCTCCTAAGCGACCAGCGACAAAGCGTTAGCGGGTGTTCAGTCTGTCGTTTTACAGCCAATGGCGTTCAATTTATGTGACTATATAAATTCACGGCAGTTAGCTGACCGACTTCCAACCTGTGGATAGATGCAGGAATGGTAAGTTCATCTTTCAGGAAAGTAAACGTTTGCTAAGTAAAGCCATGCAAAGAGTGGCAAGCTTCACTAGCTTGATAACAAAGTGTTAATTATTACAGGTAAGACGAGATAAAGACACAAAGCGGGCATTTCTATCCTCTCACTGCGGCGCGGCGATAATGTGACTGACCAATAATCAGATTCATTATGGTCAGTCACTTAATTACCCTATGCCATTACCCTGCGTCTTTTATATAGCCACAGGTACTATATAACACAGACACTATATAACCACGGGCGCCATTGCTGGGTGTTATGCTGCCAGTGCCTTGGTTATCTTCTCGAACAAGTCACCGGATAAGTTCTCCAGCGTTTTCAATTGCTCCAGCGCCTGACGCATCAGAGCCTGACGCCCTGCGTCATAGCGTTTCAGGCGGATCAAGGGTTCGATCAATCGAGCAGCCACCTGCGGGTTACGAGTATTCAAATCACTGAGAATTTCAACCAGGAATTGATAGCCGCTACCATCGCTGGCATGGAATGCGGCTGGATTGCCAGAGGCAAAACTGCCAACCAATGAGCGAGTACGATTTGGATTGCTCAAGCTAAATGCCGGATGCTTAAGCAAAGCACGCACCTGAGTCAAAACATCCGCTGCCGGGCTAGTCGCTTGCAGTGCAAACCACTTATCCATCACCAAGCCATCGTGGTTCCAGCGTACATCAAAGGCGGCCAATAACTCATCACGGCAAGGTAACTGTGCTGCAACTGCTGCTGCCATTGCTGCCAGCGAATCAGTCATATTATCGGCCTGATGATATTGTGAAGAGACCAGCTTATTAGCAAACTCTTTATCACCAAACGCCAGATAACTCAGACAGGTATTGCGCAATGCTCGCTTGGCTATATCACCATGTTCAATACGATAAACTGGTGTTAAATTAGCCACATACACAGCTAGCAACTCATCGGACAGTGCTTGAGCCAAACACCGTGTAATCGCCTCATGCACCGCACTGATAGCCTGCGGATCAATCGTAGTAAACAGTTCCGCGATCTCATTTTCGGAAGGCAGTGTCAGGATCTGTGCGGCTAACGCAGGATCTAGACTCTCATCAAGTAATATTGCGCGGAAAGCATCTGCCACGTGAGTGGGTAAACTCAGCGGCTGTTTCTGCTGGTATTTGGCAACGTTAAGCTTGATATAGGTCGCCAGCAGGCTTTGTGCCGCATCCCAACGAGAGAATTCATTACGCGCATGCTGCATCAGGAAAGTGAGCTGCTGATCACTGTAGGTATAATCCAATTTAACTGGCGCGGA
Organism: Yersinia mollaretii ATCC 43969; assembly: GCF_013282725.1. Lineage (NCBI taxonomy): Bacteria > Pseudomonadati > Pseudomonadota > Gammaproteobacteria > Enterobacterales > Yersiniaceae > Yersinia > Yersinia mollaretii. The sequence goes on from NZ_CP054043.1 coordinate 4,005,098, forward strand.
GAATTCACGCAGTAAAGATGGAATCGGCGTGTGTTCGACGTTATCAAAGGTAAAGGTCTGTTCCGCTTCGGTCACATTCAGCACGTGATGAACCGGCAAACCATTTCTCTGCAATGCGATCACATTGCCTTTACTGTCATATAGCTCAATATCGAGTGGGATATGTAATGGCAGTTTTTCAGGTTGATCTGGGGTTGGTAACGTTTTCTGGCTAACGTGCAAATGATACTGCTGCTTTTCAGCATCATAATCATCACGAACTGTCAGTATTGGGGTGCCCGATTGGCTATACCAGCGACGGAATAAGGAGAGATCGACATTAGAGGCATCTTCCATTGCCTGAACAAAATCATCACAGGTCGCTGCGCTGCCATCATGGCGCTCAAAATAGAGCTGCATACCGGCCTGAAATTGCTGTTCGCCCAACAAGGTATGCATCATGCGGATCACTTCTGAACCTTTTTCATATACCGTTAGGGTATAGAAGTTATTCATCTCAATGACTTTATCTGGGCGAATAGCATGAGCCATTGGGCTGGCATCTTCCGCGAACTGTGCCGCGCGCATGACTCGCACATTTTCAATTCGATTAACAGAGCGTGAGCCTAAATCAGAGCTGAACTCTTGATCACGGAATACCGTTAACCCCTCTTTCAAACTTAACTGGAACCAATCACGGCAAGTGACTCGGTTACCCGTCCAGTTATGGAAATATTCATGCCCAATAACCGCTTCAATGTTCAGATAATCTTTATCTGTCGCGGTTTCTGCTTTTGCCAGTACATATTTTGAGTTGAATACATTCAACCCTTTATTCTCCATGGCACCCATATTGAAGAAATCAACGGCAACAATCATATAGATGTCGAGGTCATATTCCAGGCCAAAACGGGTCTCATCCCATTTCATTGAGTTCTTCAGCGAGGTCATCGCCCAATCAGCACGATCTAAGTTGCCCCGATCAACAAAAAGCTCCAGTGCCACTTCACGGCCAGAACGGGTAATGAACTTATCGCGCAAGACATCAAAATCACCGGCAACCAGTGCAAACAGATAACAAGGTTTTGGGAATGGATCTTCCCATTTGACCCAATGGCGACCCTCTTCCAGTTCGCCTTGTCCTACGCGGTTACCGTTGGAAAGAAGATAAGGATAGCGTGACTTGTCGGCGGTAATTCGGGTAGTAAAACGGGCCAGTACATCAGGGCGGTCTAAATAGTAGGTAATATGGCGGAAACCTTCAGCCTCACATTGGGTACATAGCGCCTCACCGGAAAGATAGAGCCCCTCAAGCGCACTGTTTGTTGCAGGGTGGATATCATTGACGATGGTCAGTGTGAAATGTGCGGGTAATTGCTCAATAACCAGCGAATTATCCTGTAGCTGATAATGAGGCCATGCTTGCCCATCAACGCTGAGACTGATTAACGTGAGGTCTTCACCATTTAAGATCAATGGTGTCACTTCGGTTGCCTGACGTTTTACTTTACTGACCGCCGTTACCGTCGTTTTTTGCGCATCCAGTGCGAAGTCCAAATCGATATCGGTGATGGTGTAATCCGGCGCACGATAATCGTGACGGTATTTAGCTTGCGGCTGTTGTGTCATAGAAACCCTTTTGACGTCATCTGTGAATATGATTATCAGGTCTGTATTGATAGTTGATTGGGCTTAAGAACATGGCTGTCATTGACTTCGCCCCAGACTCAGATAGCTTTTCAATGTATCACAAATGTTAGAAAAACCTAGTTGAGAACCCGTGCTATTAGGGCAAATTTAGCACTGATTGTGGATTTTTCGAGCCAGTTCGCAAGTCAATGATAGGTTTGTAATTGCTGAACAGTAACGCTGTTATTGCCTGTCATTGATGACGTTTCTCCCCGCACGGGATGCCAGTGTTGCAGCCTTTGGTGGTATCAGTGAGGGGGAGTGCTCAAGGAGAGAGCCACCTGCCATTTCTAATTCAGAGCTAATGGCACGTTTAAACCTAGACCTCGGATTAGCATTTATGGTGTGATGAAGCTTCAATAACAGGATAATCTCGGTATACTCCCGTGACTTTATGGTTTATGCCGACTACGGAAATGCTGCTACGAGGATGCTGTATAGCGCCATGACTCAAGACGCCTCACCGATTTTGACTTCATTGCTTGATACCGATGCATATAAGCTTCATATGCAGCAAGCTGTGTTCCATCGCTATCGCCATATTACCGTTGCCGCTGAATTTCGCTGCCGTGGTGATGAGCTGTTGGGCGAATATGCTGACGAAATTCGCCACCAGATAGGATTGATGAGCCAACTGGCGCTAACTGATAATGAGTATCTCTACCTCTCCAGTTTACCCTTCTTTAAAGCTGACTATCTGAGTTGGCTACGCACTTTTCGCTTTAACCCCGAGCAGGTCACCGTATCGGATAACAAAGGTAAGTTAGAGATTCGTATTGCTGGTCTATGGTGTGAAACGATTTTATGGGAAGTGCCTCTGCTCGCCGTAATCAGTGAAATCGTCCATCGCCGTCGCTCTGTACATATCTCGGCCGCTCAAGCCGTCCAGCAACTGCACAGTAAGCTGCAACAATTTAAGTCGCTCAGTGTTGATATTGATATTACTCACTTTAAGTTAATGGATTTTGGTACTCGCCGCCGTTTCTCTCGCGAAATACAACATGCCATCGTCAACAGCTTAAAAGATGAATTCCCTTATCTTGTCGGCACCAGTAACTATGATTTAGCACGCAAATTAGCATTAACGCCAGTGGGCACTCAGGCCCATGAGTGGTTTCAGGCGCATCAACAGATAAGTCCGGTTTTAGCCAACAGCCAGCGCGTGGCACTGCAAGTCTGGTTAGATGAGTATCCAAATCAACTTGGGGTTGCATTGACCGACTGTATTACTATGGATGCTTTCTTACGCGACTTCGATGAAACCTTTGCCAATCGTTATCAGGGATTGCGCCATGACTCAGGTGACCCGGTCGAGTGGGGTGAAAAAGCGATAGCCCATTATGAGAAGCTCGGTATTGATCCCATGAGCAAAACATTGGTGTTTTCAGATAATCTTGATCTGGAAAAAGCGTTATCGCTATACCGCCATTTCTATCAACGAATTCAATTGGTATTCGGTATTGGTACACGCCTAACCTGCGATATTCCTGGTGTTAAGCCGCTTAATATTGTTATCAAGTTGGTTGAGTGTAACCATAAACCGGTAGCTAAGCTTTCTGATAGCCCAGGTAAAACCATCTGTCATGACCCCGCTTTTGTTGATGAGCTACGTGAAGCCTTTGCCCTGCCTTTGGTCAAAAAAGCCAGTTAGTTTATGCCGCCGTTTTTTTGGCATTTATTGATAGTTTTTTGTATTTATTGATGAATAGTTGGGTAGTAAATACTGCCCAGCTATTTTCTTTACTTGCCCGTTTTTAAGCCAGCCTATGCCCCCAATTAACACCCGCCCTGATTAGAGCTGCCTTTATTCAGAAATAAGCACAGAAATGTTGCACTAAACTGGTGATTTCTACTTGTGTCCTACACTGTCGCAAGTAACATAGCAACATCCCCATTTTCTTGGGTTGTTAACTATTTCTATATCAAAACTATTAAAGAGAGAAATCTATGAGCGTAGTGCCTGTAGTCGACGTACTGCAAGGCCGTGCTGCGGTTGACAGTGAAGTCACCGTACGCGGTTGGGTGCGTACCCGGAGAGATTCTAAAGCGGGTATCTCCTTCGTTGCCGTTTATGACGGTTCCTGCTTTGACCCGTTACAGGCCGTCGTGAATAATACTTTGCCTAATTATCAGGATGAAGTGCTGCATCTGACTACTGGCTGTTCAGTCGAAGTGACTGGGACTGTGGTTGCATCACCGGGTGAAGGCCAGAGTTTTGAGATTCAAGCCACGGCAATCAAAGTCGTCGGTTGGGTGGATGATCCCGATACCTACCCGATGGCAGCAAAACGCCACAGTATCGAATACTTACGTGAAGTGGCTCACTTACGCCCGCGTACTAACTTGATTGGCGCTGTTGCCCGTGTTCGCCATACTCTGGCGCAGGCGATTCACCGTTTCTTTGATGAAAACGGCTATTTCTGGGTTTCTACACCGCTGATTACCGCTTCAGATACTGAAGGTGCCGGTGAAATGTTCCGTGTATCCACCTTAGATCTGGAAAATCTGCCACGCACTGATACTGGTGCTGTCGATTTCAGCGAGGATTTCTTCGGTAAAGAAGCCTTCCTGACGGTATCCGGCCAGTTGAACGGTGAAACCTACGCCAGTGCGTTATCTAAAGTTTACACTTTTGGCCCCACTTTCCGTGCTGAAAACTCCAACACCAGCCGCCATTTGGCTGAATTCTGGATGGTAGAGCCAGAAGTCGCCTTCGCTTCACTGGATGATGTCGCCGGTTTGGCGGAAAAAATGTTGAAGTATGTTTTCCAAGCGGTACTGAACGAACGTGCTGATGACATGAAATTCTTCGCTGAACGCGTAGATAAAGATGCTTTAGATCGCCTGCAACGCTTTGTTACCTCTGACTTCGCTCAAGTGAACTACACCGATGCTATTGAGATCCTGAAGGCATCAGGTCAGAAATTTGAAAATGACGTCTCTTGGGGCATTGATTTATCTTCTGAGCATGAGCGCTATTTGGCTGAGAAACACTTTAAAGCACCAGTAGTGGTTAAAAACTATCCGAAAGACATTAAAGCATTCTATATGCGTATGAATGAAGATGGTAAAACTGTTGCTGCGATGGATGTATTGGCACCGGGGATTGGTGAAATCATCGGGGGTTCACAACGTGAAGAACGCTTAGATGTATTGGACGCACGTCTGGAAGAGATGGGCCTCAATAAAGAAGATTATTGGTGGTATCGTGATCTGCGTCGCTACGGCACTGTACCACATTCAGGTTTTGGCCTTGGATTTGAGCGCTTGATCTCCTATGTAACAGGGGTCCAAAACGTTCGGGATGTTATTCCATTCCCACGTACGCCGAGAAATGCCAGCTTCTAAGTTCGTCATTTCGAAAAAAATTGTTAATTTGTATAAATAAAAGCCAGCTCAGCTGGCTTTTGTCATTTTTTAAAGTTCGATCTAAGTCACAAAGTTCCCTTAAATTTACATTTAGTAACACATAGTATCCCACTGAAACACATTCAGGTAATTGGTAGCATTTTCGGTCTGGATTATAAGGTCTGTGAATGGAACACTGCGTTCAGACACAGACGACACCAAACTCTCAACAATAGTTCCAAAAAAATTATTGGCGGCAGTGGCAGGTGTCCGAATAAAACCAATGAGGGTAATAATAATGATGAAGCGCAATATTCTTGCAGTAGTAATCCCAGCATTGTTAGCAGCTGGCGCAGCTAATGCAGCAGAAATCTACAACAAAGACGGCAACAAACTTGACCTGTACGGTAAAGTTGACGCGCGTCACCAGTTCTCTGATGCTAAAGGCCAAGACGGCGACGAATCTTATGTTCGTTTCGGCTTCAAAGGTGAAACCCAAATTACTGACCAACTGACCGGTTACGGCCAGTGGGAATACAACATTCAGGCTAACCACGCTGAATCTCAAGGTTCTGAAGGCAACAAAACCCGTCTGGGCTTTGCTGGCCTGAAATTTGCTGAATTCGGTTCATTCGACTACGGCCGTAACTACGGCGTAATCTATGACGTTAACGCATGGACTGACATGCTGCCAGTGTTCGGTGGTGATTCTATCTCCAACTCTGATAACTTCATGACTGGTCGTTCTACTGGTCTGGCAACTTATCGTAATACCAACTTCTTCGGTCTGGTTGATGGCCTGAACTTTGCCCTGCAATATCAAGGCAAAAACGAACGCGATAACGATATTAAAGATTCCAACGGTGACGGTTTCGGTATCTCTTCAACTTATGACATCGGTTATGGCGTAAGCTTCGGTGCTGGTTTCTCTTCAGCTAACCGTACTACTGCTCAGAAAGATGCTCATCTGAATCCAGCGACTGGTCTGCATGTTGCTGAAGGCGACAAGGCTCAGGCTTGGAACTTTGGTGCCAAATACGATGCTAACAACGTATACTTGGCTGCAATGTATGCTGAAACTCAAAACATGACTCCATTTGGCAATGATGGTATTGCTAACAAGACTCGTGACATTGAAATCACTGCACAGTACCAGTTCGACTTCGGTCTGCGTCCATCTCTGGGCTATGTTCAGTCCAAAGGTAAGGACCTGAACAACAACACTGATGACAACCATGATCTGTTGAAATATGTTTCTGTTGGTACCTACTACGCGTTCAACAAAAACATGACCACCTATGTTGATTACAAAATCAACCTGCTGGATAAAGACAACTTCACCGAAGCAAATGGTCTGATGACAGACGACGTTGTAGGTGTTGGCTTGGTATACCAGTTCTAAGTCAAACTTAATCAGGCAGTTTGTCTGCTGACATAAGTTGAAAAAAAGACAGGGCTTCGGCTCTGTCTTTTTGTTTCTATCCTTAGCCAATGTAGGGATATTACGCTGCCAATGGCGCTATTCCGCCGATTTTTCACCCTGAATCCCCTCGCCTCACAACATTCATTTCTTTTTATCGCAAACGGTTGGCAAAGGCGGTAACTGGCGTTACCCTGATAGTTCTGTTTGCTTAACGCTAAGCCATGGAAGCCTCTGACATGTTTGAAAAAATCACTGCTGCACCTGCGGACCCTATTCTGGGCCTGACCGATATTTTCCGCGCGGATGACCGCCCTAATAAAATCAACCTTGGGATCGGTGTCTACAAAGACGAAACCGGTAAAACGCCCGTGCTCACCAGCGTGAAGAAAGCTGAGCAGTATTTGCTGGAAAATGAAGTTACTAAAAACTATTTGGATATTGGCGGCCTGCCAGCTTTCGCCAGTTGCACTCAGGAACTGTTGTTCGGTACCCAGAGCGCCATTATTGCTGATAAACGTGCACGTACCGCTCAAACTCCGGGTGGGACTGGCGGGTTGCGCATCGCCGCTGATTTTATCGCTCATCAAACCAGCGCCAAACGTGTCTGGGTCAGTAATCCTAGCTGGCCAAACCATAAAAACATCTTCGCTGCTGCAGGGCTGGAAGTGGTTGAGTATGCCTATTATGATGCTGCGAACCATGCACTAGACTTCGATGGGCTATTAAATAGCCTGTCAGAAGCTCAGGCTGGCGACGTCGTACTGTTCCATGGCTGCTGCCATAACCCAACCGGTATCGACCCAACTGCAGCCCAGTGGAGCCAACTGGCTGAACTCTCTGTGGCTAAAGGTTGGTTGCCGCTGTTTGACTTCGCCTATCAGGGCTTTGCCAAAGGGCTGGAAGAAGATGCTCAGGGCCTGCGTATTTTCGCCGCAACACACCAAGAATTGATTGTTTGCAGCTCTTATTCAAAAAACTTCGGTCTGTACAATGAGCGTGTCGGGGCTTGCACTATTGTGGCAGCAAGCAGCGATGTAGCTGATATTGCATTCAGCCAAGTTAAAGCGGTTATTCGTGCTAACTACTCTAACCCACCGGCTCATGGTGCCTCTGTGGTAGCCACCATTTTGGGCAACCCGGCACTGCGTGCAATTTGGGAACAAGAACTGACCGATATGCGCCAGCGTATTCACCGTATGCGTCAGTTGTTTGTTAATACATTGCAGGAAAAAGGCGCGAAACAAGACTTCAGCTTTATCATTAACCAGAATGGTATGTTCTCGTTCAGTGGCCTGACCAAAGAACAAGTTCTACGTCTGCGTAATGAGTTTGCCGTTTACGCAGTAAATTCTGGCCGAGTGAACGTTGCAGGAATGACGCCGGACAACATGGCTCCACTGTGTGAAGCTATTGTTGCTGTGCTCTAATTAGTGCTCTGTGACTGACTATAAAAAGGGTGCCTTTAATAGGCACCCTTTTTTCCCTTAATTTATCAGTCCAAACTGACCTTAATGGAACATATATTTGGCAAACTCGCTCATTGGCATGGGTCGCCCAAACATATAGCCTTGCAGATAATCAACATTATGCGCCTGTAAGTAACGCATTTGCGTATCGTTTTCAACACCCTCAGCAATCGTCTGTAACCCCAGTCGAGTCGCCAAATCAATCACATTACCCACAATATGGCTCGACAGTGCATCGGAACCAATCATACCGACAAAACTTTGGTCTATTTTCAAGAAATCGACTTTAAATTGCTGCAAATAACTCAGACTTGAATGCCCAGTGCCAAAGTCGTCAATAGCAATGAAGACACCAAGGGCATGAAGCTCTGCGAATAACCTATCGGTCATCTCATCTGCAACGATCAATTTGCGCTCGGTTAACTCCAACGTGATATTAATTTTATTGCCGCCAAAAGCCTGAATGAAATGACGGCAGTCATCCAACAGACTCAAATCACGGCAATGGTTGGCACTAATATTAAAGCCGAAATGGAAGCCTTCCGGTAATTGATTCACATAAGGCGCAAATTTCGCACTGACTTGCTGCATAATAGAACGGGTCATTGGCACAATAAGTTCGCTGTCTTCGGCCATCGGAATAAAGTGATTTGGTTGAATCATCCCCTGCCCAGGGTGTTGCCAGCGCATTAAGACTTCACAGCCAATCCAGTATTTTTCTTTACCTGTCACAATAGGCTGCATATAAGGAATAAACTCGCCATTGTCCAGTGCTTGCTTTAATACTTGCGTTGGCGACGCTGCTCTGCCTGATAACCAGAAAACAAGGGCGGCGGACCCAATACTCATTACGATGAAAAATATCAGGCTGCCTTGAGTATATTGCCAGGCATAGGCCAAATATTGCTGATTAGAAAGTGTCGTATTTAGCGAATAGGCAAATTTATCTGATGCCAGATAGAGCAGTTCCCCCCCATTCTGAGGCTGGCCGATATGCACCACTCCTGCCGAATCCATCCATTTGTCGCCGACTTTCAGTTGTAGCTGAATATCACCACTGAGCAGGTTAAGAATACTCCGTAGGTAATAGCCATCAACAGCCACCAGAATACTGTATTCACCTCGCGCCTGTCGGTACACCATTAAAGCACGATCAGGTGTGACGTCATTGCCCGACATTAACTCGAGTTGCCCATCAACAAATACATCGAGATCAAAAGGCGTCGAAAGTGGGCCATATATTGAGGAGCAATAGATATTCGAGCCTTTAGCAAAAGAGACAGAGCGCACATCGGGAACCATGACCACTTGATCTCGTAAATTCTGCACAACTTGTATGCAAGGTTTCCCCAACCCGGTGTCTACCTGAATCGCCGCATGTTGCAAGTTATTAAATACCTGATCGAAGCGCGCCCTGCCCTGTAATAATTTTGCTTCTGCATCTTGATGCATATTGGCTTTGGTCTGGCCATAAATCACGACAGCACCCAGTAACAGAAATAGCAATAATACCATGCAAGAAAAACCAAGCCGGGACAGGAACTTATTCAGTCTGAAACGACGAAATGGCATAGTGGGTTCCATTGAAAGGCGCTCGTCATATTACGAACTCAAAACGGCAGTAGAAACCGTGCCGCGTCAATATCAATTACTGCTGATTAGTGGCTTCTACCTGCCAATAATGCCCCTGTCAATGTCGTAGAGAGAGTGCTAATCCAATGCACATCATCATTATGATAAAAGCACAGATAAATAGCTGATTATTGACTCACAAAACGTATTGGTCGCTTATTAAATATAACGCAAAAAGGCACCCTGATGGTGCCTTCATTGTGGTTGTCTGCATTGATGACACGACTAAAAAATCGTCATCACCAAATAGCTGGTTCCTCACGTATAAATGGGTTGTTCTGCCGCTCGTGCCCTAGCGTAGACATCGGGCCATGACCGGGGATGAAAGTCATATCATCACCCAATGGCAACAATTTGGTCCGAATGGAATTAATCAGCTGCTGGTGATCACCGCGCGGGAAATCACTGCGCCCGACCCCTCCATTAAATATAACATCACCGACCAGTGCCAAACGCCCTTGCTGGTCAATGAAGACAATATGCCCCGGTGTATGACCCGGGCAGTGCAAGACTGACAACTCTATTTCGCCGACGGTTACTTTATCACCCTCTTCCAGCCAACGTGTCGGGGTAAAAGCTTCACACTCATCTAGCCCAAACATTCGGCTCTGGGCGGGCAACCCTTCTAACCAAAAAGTGTCTTCTTTCTCAGGACCATAGATCGGGATATCAAAATGTGAAGCCAGCTCAGCGGCAGCCCCTACATGGTCAAGATGACCATGAGTGAGCAAAATCTGTCTCACATTGACCCCTTGGCGTGCCACTTCAGCAATGATCTTTTCGGCATCACCGCCGGGATCGACCAATGCAGCCTGCCCTGTTGCTTCGCACCAGATCAAGGTGCAGTTCTGGCTAAAGGCCGTCACTGGAATAATTTGATATTTCATAATGCTCCACCCCCAATGCAATGACTCAATGCATTGGCATAAAAATACGTGTTACCAGGTTCTGGTCGGCCCAGTATCAATATGCACAAAGTTGCTGCGAGGGTAATATCCTACACCACCCGCACGCATTTTTAATGCCGCTTTGCGGATATTGCTCAATTGAATACCTTCAATATGGAAATCCATCGCTTTTCCTTGCGTGTGGAAGCTGTGCTTAGCCACACCCCGGCTGCGTTCGCGCAGTTCATTATTGGTATCGAGTGAACGGTAACCGGAAATAAGCTGTATCGGTTTAGTTGTACCGAGAAGACCTTGCAGGCGATAGAGCTGATCAAAGAGGCGTGGGTCGATACTTTTTACTTTATTGGCCCGATAATCGCGGAATAGATGATTTAAGCGGGAAAGTTCGTCTTTGTTATAACGCCGACCATCAAAAAACTCTGCTTTTAACGACTCGCCTGTATTCAAATTATTCAGGGTCAAGATACGTGGGCGAGGAGTCGAAAGGGTAGCGAATGCTTGCCCCGGTAGCAGCGACATACCCAGCGCTACCCCGCCTAACGTTAGCCATTTACGGCGATAATTATCAATTTTATCCATGATCTCTGTTAATACCCGGCAAGAATGTCAAAAGAAAGCACTAAATGTGCCGACCCGAACCTTAACCGCCTACGGAAAACCAGTCAACCCGCATTCGGCCCGCATTCACTGTGCGTTGATGTCCGGTTAAGGGGAACCTTGGCTTAGGCTCCCCCTACGATAACCCGATATTAAGACCATTAGTTATTGAGTTTTACTGCATTTATTGCAGCAAAAGTTCAGCTTGAGGTGAGATTTGTGCACCTGATCTCACCGTTTTATCATAATTGTAAATATCTGTTCTAAATTGTGGCCGACCATCATCCGCAACCCATGCAGTTAGGTAATACAATTGCACAGGAACACGCTGGCGGATGTTGACGTAGGTGGTATCGCCCTGCTTCACCGTTGATGAGACTCGCGCATCATTCCAACCCGCATCCTGCAACAGCATATTGGCTAAATCAGAAGCTTTATTCACCCGCACACAGCCGGAACTCAACGCACGGATATCTTTCTGGAACAATCCATGGTTTGGCGTGTCGTGCAAATAGATAGCATCAGAGCTTGGCATATTGAATTTGAATCGCCCTAATGAATTGCTGGCACCAGGGGCCTGACGTAGGCGATAAGGGAAGTTATTAGGTGAAATCATGCTCCAGTCGATCATCGATGGATCAACGACCTCAGCCTCATTACTCCAACCAGACAGCACGGTATAACCGTGGCGTTGGAAGTAACCCGCGTCATAGCGTGCTTTTGGTACGATATCTTGGCGCACCAGAGAGGTCGGCACATTCCACGGCGGATTGACGACCACATTATTCAGCGCGCTACTCATTAACGGAGTTTTGCGGCTCGGACGGCCAACAATGACCCTAGATGAGAGCACTTCAGTCCCATTCTTGTAATAATTCAGCGAATAGTTTGGAATATTAACCATAATGCCGTTATCAACCTTCCCCGGCAAAATGCGTAAACGCTGAATATTCAGTGCCAGCAAAGTCGCCCGCGTTTGTGGCGAAATATTTAACCACTCGCGGGTACGTGCACCAATAACACCATCATCACTCAATCCATGCCACAGTTGAAAACGTTTGACGGCTTCCACCAACTCAGGCGTGTAGATATTGTCGGTGAGTGTGGTGGTACTTGTCAGAGGCGCAGATGACGGTGCCGCCACCGCACCTCCTGTGACCGGAACATCCGCAACAGGTGCCGCTGACGGGCTAACCACTAAGTTGTGCGCCTGAGAACGACTTTTCTCTTCATCAACAGAGAGATCGTCATTAACGGCAGCAACCGTCGGATTATCAACAGGGATAACCTCTGGGGCTTTTACTGGCGTCGCCACCACAGGGTATAACATGCCGGTTCGGTCAAGAATTTCACGCAGCGCCGGAATATCGTCACTGAGCTGACCCGGGCGCAGGCTCGGACCATTGGAGAGCTGTGGCCATGGTCGTCGGTCCGCCAGCATCTGCTTCAACGCCTTGTGCATTTTGTCGTATTGAGGATGCTGGGGTGCCAAAGACGCCAAATAGGTTGCGGTAGAGCCTTCTTGTACCGCTTGCTTCCAGCGATTTAACGCCATGGCGGGTGGCATCGCCATTTTGTACGGTACATTGCTGTACAACCAAACACTACCATTAGCCCCGACACCTGAGATAAAGTGCAAATACCCCAGCATGGCATCAGACAAAATAACATCTCGCGCCATACCGGTAATTTCAGGGTCACTCAACCATTTCACCCACTGCATAAATTGCGGTTGAATACCGGAGAGCGCCACTTCGGCTAATTGTTGCTGAAAACGTTGGGTAGCCACTTTATCCTGCCACATCGGTTGCATGGCGTTTCCAGCATAGATCAGTGCCAGATCAGAAGCATATAAAGGCGTCACTGTTTTAGGCAGCATCGTCAATAGTTGTGAACGGCTTTGTGCCACGGACAGGTTTGATGTAGCCGGTATAGTCTGACCACTTGTGGACAGTACTGGCGATGAATCTACAGGTGTGATCGGTGCCGCCGCCGATGCTGCCAATACAGGCATCGAGCTACAAATTAAAGCGCAATATAACGCCAATGCGCGTTGCGGATTTCGTTTCCCTATCGACATTCTATGCCCCCGGTCTGCTGCTTATCTAAATACGTCATAGTTTGTCGTTACCCTTCTTCCCTGACATTGCTGCGATATTAGCGGCTTAACTGGTACTGCTGCGGTATTAGCTGCTCCCTCATACTTTTGGGCATGAATATAATTATACAAACTGAAATGCCCGAGTGAGTCGCTAACGCTATAATTTTATCCATCACATTACGCTAACAGATTTTCTGCACTTATAAAATATAACCCGAAGATGTGACTGAAATAAAAATAGCCGCGTTTAAGCGGCTATTTAATAGGATTAATTATTGTTGCGTTTTACTTGAACAACTATTAACCACCCTGAAGTTGTTCAACCGGTAATGTCGGTATTTCATTTGCAAAACCACGCAAGCCAACCACATGCACATGCTCATGATTTTGGAAGACTTTTCGCACCAGTTTATAGGTTGTCCCTTTTTCTGGGCTGATATTTTCGGGTGCCGCAATAATTAATTGCATTTCTAATCGCTCGCACAACTCAAATAATGTCGCGATTGATTTCGCATCCAGACGCGCCGCTTCATCGAGGAACAGCAAACGGCAAGGAGAAATATCTTTGCCGCGTAAACGGCGTGATTCTTCTTCCCAGCTCTGTACCACCATCACCAGAATCGACATCCCCGTACCGATAGCTTCACCGGTCGATAATGCGCCACTTTCAGCACGTAACCAGCCATCTGCGCCACGGTAAACTTCGACCTCCAGCTCCAGATAGTTACGGTAATCCAACAACTCTTCACCAATGGTCTGCGGTAGTCGCTGCCCCATATCCATTTGTGGGTTCAGGCGCTGATACAGTTTTGCCAGCGCTTCCGAGAAGGTCAGACGGTTGCTGTTGAACAGATCCTGATGCTGCTCTTGTTGCTCTGATAACACATCGAGCAAGGTAGAGTGTGCTTCGCGCACATTCACATTCAGCCGCACACTCTTCACCTGACCAAAGGAGACCGCTTGCAAACCTTGGTTCAGCATACGGATACGGTTCTGTTCACGCTGAATGGTTTTACGGATGATATTTGCCACACTTTTGGAACTGATGGCTAATTTCTGCTCACGCGCCGTCAGCTCTTCGGTCAAGCGGCCCAGCTCAATCTCCATCTGTTCAATGGCTTCGACAGGATCATCAGTGCGGATAATATCCTGGCGGATACGTTCACGCAGATGTTGATACACCGCGATATAGAACTGAATTTTACGTTCAGGCCGTTTCGGATCTTCTGACAGACGCAACACATCTCGCAGATGTTCGTTATCGGCCACCGCCAGACGTAGTGCCCCCAGCGCCTTATCCGACATCGAGCGCAGCTCGTCACCGTCCATATACGCCAGTTCACGGCGATGCAAGCGGCGCTCAACGCCGTTATCTTTCACCATCCGCATCACCGCACACCAACCCGCTTTAGCATTGACCACCTGCTCACGGATTTGATGATAATCGCGCTCCAGCTTGCGCAGTTTTTTCTGCAAGCTGTCCATCTCGGCTTCACAGAAAGTAATCTGTTTTTCCAACTGATTACGCCGCGAACGGTTAGTGCTTAGTGCAGCATGCAACTCATCGCGACGAGTGCGGGCGCGCGCTTCCGCATCAGCATCAGCCTGAACACCAATGTCCACCAGCTCCTGACTCAGCTCTTTCAGCATCTCACGCTTAGCGTCGTAAGAACTTTTTAGCGAGGCCAAAACTTGGTTGTACTGGGTAAACTGCGCCTGATATTGGCGTAACTGCTCACGCGCACGGGTACGTTCTGCTTCGGCCTGTTCTAAGCGCTGGCGCAGCTTATCGTTAAGATCCGAGTTTTCTGTTAGCATGCCCGCAGAGTCGGTATAGCTGAAGTGCGCACGGCGTTGAACCACTTCGGTCAGGGCGAAGGCTTGCTGTTTTGCTTGGCGCTGACTGTTTTGAGCCAGCACATAGTTCTCCTGCAACTGTTCGTGCTGTTGCGGGTCACTTTGCAAGACGGCTAACAGCGGCTCCAGTTTGGTCAGAGAAGCACCGTATTTTTGGATATGACGGGCTGCTTCCTGTGCCTCTGCTAGCTCTTCGGTGATCTCTTCGACTCTATCGGTCAAGGTATCATCGAGTAACAGTGAAACCAGCGGAATCAATCGGTTAAGGGCTGAAATCCCCTCTTTGGCCTGTGTAAACTGCTGGTGCTGCTGTTGGTTTTGATCTTCATGCGCATTCAGGGCACGTTCGATTTCGCCACGACGGGTATTCAGCAAACGAATTTCAGCTTCAGGGTCCGCATCAAATGCCACCGCCAAATGAGAACCGATAAAGCGACTGAATGCCTGATGCAAACGCTGCGTTTTTTGCACATCAAATGACAAGGTGGCGTAGCGCTCTGCCAAACTGTCGCGCTCTTGGTACAGCGCTTCCAATCGATTTTCGCGGGCGGCGCGGCCAAACAGCGGCACTTCCGGGTAACGCGAGTAGCGCCACTGGCGATCAGCGATTTTCACCACCACCGCTTTGTCATGCTCTTCGACGGCAAATACACTGTCATCAAATGACTGTGGGTCCCCTTCGATGAGATAGAGATCTTCCGGGCAATCTTCCAGACCGATCAGTTGATCGCGCACCAGTGCCAAGTCCGGCACCACGATGCCATGGCGTGACGGGCCATAGAGCGCGGAGAAGTAAGGGGCGTCGTCGAGGGTGACGTCGTCATAAATCTCAGATAACAGCACGCCACCAAAACGCTCTGCCAGCGCAATCATACGGGCATCTTCAGCACCGCTCGGCTGGCTCAATCGCTCGATTTGAGCATCAATCGTGCGTTTGGTCGCCGCCACTTCATCACGTTCAACCGTGGTTTCGCGCTCACGCTCCAGCAACTGCTGCATGTGTTCAGTGACCTGACGGCTATCTTCCAGCGCCTCGCCACTCTGCTCGCTGAGTTGACTCAGGGCATCTTGCGCCGCCAGCCAAACTGGGGCGCGCGCGGTCAATTCCTGAATTTTTAGCTTTAGTTGCTCCAGTTCCTGACGCATTTCCATGCGCCGTTCACCTGCATCACTGACACTGAGAGACAGCTCTTCAACCTGAGACTCCAGCTCTCGCTGCAACTCTTCCAGCTCTTCCGGTTGATAAACCTGCCCTTGCCGCTTGCAGAACTCCTGCAATAAACGCTCGGCGTCTTGCTGAGCTCGTAGGCGCTGCTCCAATTCGGACAGACGCATACGCAATGGCTGCACCCGCTCGGCCAAATGTTGCTGAGAAGGCCAGTCACGAAGTAACTCACGGGCGGTCTGCCAAGCTTCGCTGCGGCTGACCTGACCGGCAATATTCACCACCAGTTGGTACGCCTGTTCAAATTGACTGTGCGCGGCATCAGCAACGCTCAGTTTTTGCTCAATCTGCAATAAGGATTCAGTCGCTTCCTGCTCTTTGGCCTGGAAGGTTTCCAGCCACTCTTCGGCATTATCCGCTGTTAATTCAGGTAATTGGCACAGCGCACGAGCGCGTTCCAGTGCTTGAAGCGCTTGCTGATATTGAATAGCTCGGGTCTGCTGCACGTCCAGCGCTTGCTGGTAGTCGGCTAACTGGCTTTTCAGTTCATCCACTTCCAGCTCAGCAGCTTCGGCGCGAGCTTCGTTATCCGCCTGTTGTTCGCCAGCTTCACCGACAACTTCACTTTGCTCTTCCAATCGGTAGGTCAGCTCTTCCAAATCGCTCTGATAACGCTCGATTTTTTCCTGCTGACGCATCGCAGTCTGCACCAGACTTAGGTGGTCACTGGCCGCTTGATAGTCCGTCTCGAGATCCGATTCCGCACCACTTTGCTCCGCCAACTCGCGGGACATCTCCACATGGCGATACTGCTCGGTCACCAGTTGTTTGCGGCTGGCGAGCAAGTCACGGCGCAAGACCAGCGCACCATCAAGATGAATGCGCCGCTCATTGGCATGGCGCATATAGTCAGCAGCAACATAGGAAGTTGCCTCTGAGATCAGATGCTTAAACAGGTCGCGGTCAGACTGAGTGACACGAATCGCTTCGAGTGTCATGCGGTTCTCACGGAGCGCCGCTTCCATGTCTTGGAAGGCCTTACGCACGCCGCTGTTTTCTGGCAATAAGTAGTCGCGCAGTGAACGGGTGATGGCGCTGGAGATACCACCGTACAGGGATGCCTCAATCAAACGATAGAATTTGCTACGATCAGCAGAGGAGCGCAAACGCTTCGGAATCACCCCTAAATCGAACATCAGGGAGTGGTAATCGGTGATGGAGTTAAATTGCTTAAACTGCACTCCTTCCATCTCTTCGACGCGCTCTTTCAGCTCTTGCAAAGAGAGCACACGTGCCTGACGCTCGCCCACCACTTCGGTGAGAATCTGCGTTGGTTGGATAGCTGTCGGTAACCCCTGAATGGTGAAAGGTTTGATATCAACTTTACGGTCACGCCCTGCCACTTGTTGCAAGCGCACACCGACTACGATCCTCTGATGGCGCGAGTTAACGACGTCCAGAGTTGAATAACAGACCCCGGCGCGCAATTTACCGTGCAACCCTTTATCGCGGGAGCCACTGGTGGCGCCGGCTTCGGTGGTGTTACGAAAGTGCAGCAAGGTCAGGTCAGGAATCAATGCGGTGACAAAAGCGGCCATGGCGGTAGATTTACCGGCCCCATTACCGCCAGATAAAGTGGTGACCAGTTCATCAAGATCGAATGTTCGGGCAAAGAAACCGTTCCAGTTAACCAAGGTCAGTGAGCGAAATTTACCGCGTTCAATCATTCCTGTTCATCCTCTGCACTGTCCGTTGTATTGCCCATGGTGATGTCAGTTTCATCGGTTTCATCATGGAGTGACAGACTATTTTCCACCGCCATGGCCTCGCCATCACGGATCATGCGTAGCTGGGCTTCACGTGGGTCATCGCCGCTGCGCACATCCGCACCAAAGCGAAACACCGCCTCAGTAATGCGAAACTTGCTGTTGTCATTGCCCATAAAGTAGATCATGCCCAACCGACGCAGCCGGTTAAGTGACGTTCGTACTTTTTCCTGCAACTTCTGTTTATCCAAATCCGAACCGGTCGAGCGCTGGTTAACAAACTTCAGCAATTTGCTCTCATCGGCCAAACTCAGCAGCTCTTCGTACAACTCCTGCTGCGCGAAGATCCCCTCATGGGCCAGACGTTCCGGGCTGAGATAGAGATAACAGAGGATCTTGCCAACCATCATATCCAACTCGGATAACACTGAGCGCGGGATCAGGGTGGTTGAGCGAGGGCGCAGATAGAAGAAACCTTCCGGTGCGCGGATTAACTCCACATTATAGCGAGTATAAAACTCTTCTAATTGCTCCTGAAAATCCATCAGGAAAGCATGATTATCCAGCTCATCAATGCCAATATGGCGACCCGCACGTAACTGACTATCCAGCGCAGGAAACAGTGAGTTGGCCAATGCCTGAGCCAGTTTAACTGGCATAACGACTTCAATATTTGTTGATGACATGTGCCTGCACCTTGGCTCCGTAATCATTGATTGCCAGCCATTCGGCAGGTAACCCTGAGAAATCGGCTTCGGCCACACCAAGGCGAACTGCCTGGTCGACCAGGATACGAGCCACGTCAAAATGACGAGCACGCGGATATTGCGCGAGGTAGTCGCGCATCACTTCCCCCAAATTGAGCGGCATTTTTTGCTGCTGGTACACCAGCAATGCCTGCTCAATCATGGCGGCTAACTGCTCTCGGATCTCATTGAACTCTTCAAACTCCAGATCCGGCGGCAGCTCCCCTGTTACCTCTTCACTACGCAACGTCAGCTCTTCATCGCGCATATCCAGCAAGCGATCCGCGTTAGCGTAGGTCAAGGCCCAAGGGCTATCAAAATAGTTCTGTACCGATTGACGTAGTCGTTGGGCGAATACCCGATTTTTATCCATATCAATCGCAGTACGGATAAACTTGTGCACGTGGCGGTCATAACCAATCCACAGGTCAATCGCCTGCTGGCCCCAGCTAATAATACGGTCAAGTTTACTTTGCAGATCAAAGACTAACTTATCGACCAAATCCAGCCCGGCATTGCCGATGGTGGCCTCCTGAATACGCAATAAATTCGCCTGAAGCTTATCACCTGCCGCTTCTAACGTATCTTGCAACTCACGGAGCGTACCTGAGGTTTCTGACAGCAACATTTCACAACTGGCAATGGCCGCACGCCAATCTTGGTTCAACAATGCGGCGATATCCTCTTTCACGCTATGTTGCTGTTCGTCCATCAAGCGCTGCGTCATATCGATGCTGTCGAAGATTTCAGCCACTGAATACTTTAGTGGCGCAAAAACATTACGGTGCCAGTGGAATTCATCGCCGCCCTCTTCTGCCGCTTCCGCCGCCCGCTGTAGCTCTTGCGCCACAATCGACAGTTGCATTGACAGGCGCAGGGTGGAGAATTCGCGCTGACGGATGTAATAATCGGTGATTCCGATGCCCAGTGGCGTTAGACGATAAATGGCATTGCCGTCGGCCATCTCACTGGTAAATCTGTTCAGTAACCGCTGACGCACCATGTCATTGATGGCATTATTCGCCCGCACCGCCACGGTTTCAGAGGTCTGCTCAAAACCTTTGCTGACGTGACGAAATGCATCGATCAACTCCCCTTCGCTCATTTCACCGTCCAACCGCTCACCGTTTAAGGTGGCGATAGCCATAAGAAAGGCCAGACGCTCCGTTGGCAGAGTAATCGAAAAATCATTTTTCCGCGCCCAGGCGACCAGTTCGGGTACTGTCTGGGAAAATTCACTCATAATGGGTCCTTCAGATTCGGCTTAAACGCCATGACATGCACGTAGCGCCCCAAGCTGATAAAGGGCTCCTGCCGGCAATAGCGCTGTTCCAACGCCAATAATTCAGCAAACTCATCGACTTGTTGCTGTTTATTTTTCATGTAATCGTGAAACACCCGTACTCCCGTCTTGCCGCAAATGGATAAACCCATTTGCTCAAGCCAACCATATACCGTCGGCGGATCTAGAGGGTATTGCGGTGACAGCGAGCGCTGTCGACGCCTTTTTAAACCCGGTATCGCCAACTGAAAGTTACCTAATACCGCATTGCGCATCACCAACCCATTGGCATTGAAAAACATCAATGAGAGTGCGCCACCTGGGTTTAACGTATTAAAAAGTATTTGCAGAACTTCTTGTGGCTCTGCAATCCATTCTAAAACCGCATGGAACAATATCAGATCAACCGGCTGTTCTAAATGTTGGGTGATATCTTGAGCCGCACTTTGTACAAATTGCATGTTGTGGCTCACACCTTTTTCCTGAGCCGCAGCTTTTGCACGCTGGATCATCTCAGCAGACAGGTCACATAATAGAACCTGATGGCCTAATGCCGCCAGTTGGCAAGCCATATGCCCTTCGCCCCCTCCGGCATCTAAAATCCGTAACGGTCGCTGCGGCAATTGCGCGAGCAGCTCGGTAATATCTTGCCAAACCACTGCCTGACGAATCATTCCCTTCGTCGTACCGTAGATATTGCGGGAGAACTTTTCGGCAATATCATCGAAATTACGATCCTGCATTGACAACTGCTCCGCCAGTGACTTTGGGTAAATCTATGACTATTGATTTATCGGCGTTAATAAAAGACGAGTAAATCGATAGCCACAGCAAAAAGAGTGCCTTCCAACCTGCTATTTTGGCACAGCCTGACTTAGAATAAATCTTCTTGACCCGTAATCCTCACCAAATGCCGTTTTTTCAGTCAAAAGGTCCCCATTTCTATGCTTTTTACCTTAAAAAAATTTGTTGGCAGCTTATTAATGCCACTGCCTTTTCTACTCATGGTTATGGGACTGGCATTAATCTTATTGTGGTTTACTCGCTGGCAGAAAAGTGGCAAAACACTTTTCACATTAAGTTGGCTGGTATTATTGCTTATTAGCCTACAACCTGTCGCGGATCGCCTGCTATTGCCACTGGAAAAACAATACGCCACTTATCAGGGAAACGACCCGGTAGATTACATTGTTGTCCTTGGCGGCGGCTACACGTTTAATCCGAATTGGGCGCCAAGTGCAAATTTATTCGCGAATAGTTTGCCCAGAGTGACTGAGGGGGTCAGGCTGTACCGCGCCCATCCGGATGCGAAAATGGTGTTTACTGGCGGCAGCACGGCCAACAACCAAAGCAGCGCGAAAACCGCCGCTCAGGTGGCAGAAAGTTTAGGCGTTCCGGCGGCAGATATTGTGGTGTTAGAACAGCCGAAAGATACTCATGAAGAGGCGGCAGCGGTGGCCACCTTAGTAGGGGATAAACCGTTTTTGCTGGTGACCTCGGCCAGCCATCTGCCCCGCGCGATTAAATTCTTTACCGCCATTGGGTTGCACCCTATTCCAGCTCCAGCAAATCAGTTGGCTATTACCACACCACTGCATAGCTGGGAGCGCACTATCCCGGCGGCAGTCTATTTAGGTCATAGCGAGCGCGCCTGGTATGAGACATTGGGTCTGATGTGGCAAAAATTAAATGGCGGCGAGAGTAATGAAAATAGCGACGGCAATAAAACAAATTGATCGCGTGCGCTAATGTAACCACGGTAAAAGTTGTCGCGCGGCGTTATCAAACAAGGCGCGATCCAAACTTCCCGTATGAATAAAGCGCGAGACAAGCTCCCAAAGCATATAGAGCCAACGGCGGGCAACGAAGGATTCAGAGACTGGCGCTTTATTGAGATAACGATATAGGAGTTGGCTCGGCATCCCCTCTTCGCTGAGGCGGAATAAGTCATACTCACGCGGTGCCCACAACATCGGACCGGGATTGAGCATCGCCAGCAACTGGTCGCTGCGCGCATCTTTTAGCATACTGCGCAGAGTGAGATTGCCATGAACCAGCACCGTACTGTCGTCAAAATCGGCGAAAAGTGCCTTGAGTGAAGCTCTGGCACGGTAAAGTATCGCACGGTCTTCCAAGGTCATGAGCGGCGAATTCATATTCGACAAGCTGGCCCACAGCACTTCAACTCGCTGCTGATACCAACTGAACCAATCATTTTCCTGCGTGCTATCAACATTGCCCACACAGCCATGGCTATCAATTCGATGCCAAGCCAACACGCCTTCAACAATTTGATCCATTAGGGCACTCCAGCGATCACCCGTCCGCGTTGGTGCTTCTACGGAAACACCCCGTAGCCGCTCCATCAGCAGAATTTCTTTATAGGGGGATTGATGGGTCATGACTAAGCCGTACACTGTCGGTAAGCGGATATCGCCTTCCCGCGCCAGCATCGACAACTTATAAGCCTCTTGCTGGGCAATTCCCTGACAAACATAGCTTTTCGCCAATAATGGGATAGCCTGCCCCTGCTGGTTATACATTGCATACAGGTGGGCATAGGGCTGCTCGCTGATACGTTCAAGGCGGGTAACTGACTCCCCCAGTACGACACTTAACTCAGCTTTCAGCTGTTCCATAAGGCTCTACTCGATTATCTGGCAAAATTGATTCTTCATAATGGGATGGCAGGCAGGAGATTTCCAGAACGCAGATCAAATAATATCCACAATAAAAGTAAAACAGCGTAGTGCAGAATAAAAACCATTAAAAAAGCCAAACCCCATTCAGTTTGGCTTAAGCGCTGTAGCCCTTATTACTTATTGAGCACAATGGTTACTGATTGAGCATGACGGCCCGAACTCTGTCTAAATCTTCTTGCGTATCAACCCCTACCGTAGGCACCGCTTTAGCAACTGCCACGTGGATTTTCTCGCCATACCACAGCACACGAAGTTGCTCTAGCAGTTCGATTTGTTCGAGCTTGCTGGGCGCCCAGTTAACATAACGGCGGATAAAACCGGCGCGATAAGCGTAGATACCAATATGGCGCAAGAAACAGTCGCCAATGGTCTCTTTTGATTGAGCAAAACGCTCTCTATCCCACGGAATCGCAGCACGGGAGAAATAGAGCGCATATCCCTGAGCATCCATCACCACTTTGACGGCATTAGGATTAAAAGCTTCTTCGCTGCTTTCAATCGGCACTGCTAATGTTGCCATGCCCGCGCTACATGCCGCGAGATTATCCGCGACCTGACGAATAATAACCGGTGGTATTAGAGGCTCATCACCCTGCACATTGACGATAATGTCATCATCCGCGAAATCATAACGCTCAATGACTTCCGCTAAACGCTCAGTACCCGATTGATGATCAGCGCGGGTCAGACACACTTCCCCCCCCGCCGCCTCGACAGCTTTCACCACTTCTGGATGGTCTGTTGCCACAATCACCCGAGAAGCACCAGATGCTAGCGCGCGTTCCATCACATGAACGACCATCGGTTTGCCAGCAATATCAGCCAATGGCTTACCGGGTAAACGGGTTGAAGCATAACGGGCGGGAATTATAGCAATGAAACTCATACGTGCTTCTCATCGATTGACAGTGGACGGGCTTCGTTCTCCAACAAGACTGGAATGCCATCACGTACGGGGTAAGCCAGATTGTCAGCTTTACATACCAGCTCAAGATTTTCTTTATTGAAGTACAGCTTGCCGTTGCAGACCGGGCAGGCAACGATTTCGAGTAAACGGTGGTCCATACATCCTCCAGAAAGGAGTTTAGCCAACAGGAAAGTGGTCGAGGATACCATATCCACTGATGCAGGTTAACTGCGCTGGCATCGTCAGTCATATCAATGACTAATAACAAAGAGTTATGTTAATGAGTATCAATATAAGTAAATTCGCCCCCAGATCAGGGTGATAAATGTTGGATTTGTTATTGATATGTTGAATAGCGAGGAGTAATATTTTGTGACTCACATCACACAATTATGTCTATCGAGTAAGAAATGAAAGTATTCCATAAAATCATTGCGCTGTTTGCTAACTTCAGCAACTAGACCGTAAAAATACAAATAGAAGCACCTGCAAAATCGCCCAGCAATCAATATATTGATTGAATAGAGGCAAAAACTACTCAAAGTAATTGGCGTCGCAGCTAGGCAGCAATTGAACGAAGCCCGATGAACTTACATTAAGTAAGTAATTCGGGTAAGTGAAAGCAGCTAACAACGCTGCGGCGTAAAGTAAGAAGAGTAGAAGCGGCTACCCTTGGGTAGCCGTTCGCTTAGAAAGCGATCACATCTGCTGCTGACGGCCCGTGAATACTACGATAAGTAGAGAATTCAACGTCCTGCCCTTCACTCAGTGATTTATTTTTGGTGTTAGCAATGGCTGTCTTGCTGACATACACATCCAAACTACCGTCGTGCGGTGAGATGAAACCGTAGCCTTCAGACTGATTGAACCATTTCACGCGACCCATTTTTAACGTCATAATAAATTTCCTTTTACTGGGCATCCTAACAACTCATTTTTATTTATTGTTTAGATGCAGTTGCCCATCCTAAAGTTTTCTGATTAAACCTCTATGAGCTTGATTTTATGAAAAAACCCGCATAAGTACGGGCCTTAGAATGTTGTTATCTGGATAAGATGATTAGCACATAGGCATTATCACTTACCAAAATAATCCAAACATTATTTTCCTGAATGACAGAGCAACAATGTTTGTAACCACAATACACGCTGATTTATTCGCCGTAAGGCATTCAGTGCTATTGGGGATAATAATAGTGGTCTGTTCAGAAACATTACTTATGGGAGTTACTATCGGAGATACTAGAAGATTCGCCTTTGAAGCGGTATCGAAAGATAACGTCTTGGGGGGAACTGCTTTGCCTTACTCTCGTACACTCTTACACATAAATAGGTCTGTATTACAGGCCAGCGCGTATTTACTCACAAAACATCCCATTGCGCAACTATTTTATCTGGAGTTATAGATTAAATCGCAGCACAAATGAGATGCCACGCATAAAAAACCAATATTCTCCGCTGCTTAACAACCTATTTATCGATATCAATCTAAAATGAAACTGAACATACGTGCGCCGCATATATCATTATCTGGCCATTTACGACCTCGATAGGCAAGCAGGAGCGACCTGATTATGAGCCAGCAATTATTTATCCATCCCGATGAGATCCGCGCCAAATTCTCTCGCGCTATGTCGGATATGTATCAGGCCGAAGTTCCTCTCTACGGCACCTTAATACAGTTGGTTGCCGACACCAACAAACAGACTATAAATCAACAACCTGCATTGGCACGCCATTTGCGACAAACCGGAGAGATTGAGCGCCTGAGCATGGAGCGACATGGCGCTATCCGTGTGGGAACCGCAGCTGAACTTGCCATGCTGCGCCGCCTTTTTGCCGTGATGGGGATGGAGGCTGTCGGCTATTATGATCTGGCCCCGGCTGGCGTGCCAGTCCACTCGACGGCTTTCCGCGCCGTGCATGAAGCCTCTATCCAAGCCTGCCCATTCAGAATTTTCACCTCATTACTGCGTTTGGAGTTGATTGAGCAACCCAAACTACGACAACAGGCAGCTGATATTCTGGCAAAAAGAACCATTTTCACCTCACGAGCTATTGAGCTTATTGTTCAGTCTGAAACTGCGGGTGGGCTGACCCGCCACGAGGCTGATGATTTCATCACTCAGTCACTAGAGACGTTCCGCTGGCATAATCAAGCAACGGTCAGTGCTGAAATCTATCAACAACTGCATGATCAACATCGACTAGTTGCTGATGTAGTGGCTTTCAAAGGGCCTCATATTAACCATTTGACCCCACGTACATTGAATATTGATGCAGTACAATTGGCAATGCCACAGCATAACATCACCCCCAAAGCCGTGATTGAAGGGCCACCACCACGCAACTGCCCGATACTACTGCGGCAAACCAGCTTTAAAGCGTTGGAGGAGAAAATCGCGTTTATCTCCACCGATGGACAAATGACCCAGGGGCATCACACTGCCCGCTTCGGGGAAATAGAGCAACGCGGAGCCGCGCTGACAGCCAAAGGTCGTCAGCTCTATGACCGGTTGCTGCAAGCGGCACAAGATCAATTGCAGGTTCCCGCAAATGAAAAAAATGCCGCGCAGTACATGGCTATTCTCAGCGAGCAATTTCGTCAGTTTCCTGATAATTATCAGGCGATGCGTGCAGAGCAACTTGCCTTCTTCCGCTATTTCCCCACAGAGAAAAGTCATAATGCTCCAACGGAGTCAATACAGGCACTGACGCTAGAGGAATTGATTGAAGCAGGGTTTATCCGATATGAACCTTTGGTTTATGAGGATTTCCTGCCGGTCAGCGCAGCCGGTATCTTTCAGTCCAATTTAGGGGATAAAGGGCAGAGCCATTTTACCGGACATTCAAGTCAACAAGACTTTGAGCGCGATCTGGGTATCGCGGTTATGGATGAATTGCAACTGTACGAAGAGACTCAGCAGCGCTCGCTTAGCGCATGCGCAACCGCCCTGAAGCTCACTCGGCTGAATGTATAACATTGGGCTATTTTGAGTGCTGAGATAGTGCCTGAATTTTCAGCAACAATGATTCGGCCTGATCGGGTGGCAACTGCGCATCTACCGGCAAGTACCACCAATTAGGCTGAGCGAAAGCCCGGCATTTGACGGCATCTTTTTCGGTCATCAGCAAAACTTGTGGGCCCGTCGTCAGTGGGCTAAGTTGTGCCAATGAATAATCTTGATGGTCCGCAAAGGCATACTCATTTTTAGGCTCAATACCCAGCATACTCAATGTGGCAAAAAAACGCGGTGGATGACCAATGCCAGCCATAGCAACGACATGCTGTAGCTGCTGTACGGGTTGGCGCTCCCCCGTAAGCAGATTGACCGCCTCCCGTGCGACCAGTTGCATTGGGATCTCTCCTGCTGCGGCGACGCCACCATTAGTGATCACCGCGTCCACTGAGTGCAGTCGCCCTGCCCGTTCGCGCATCGGGCCTGCGGGTAACCACCAGCCGTTGCCAAAACGGCGTACACCATCAATAACCACCAACTCAAAATCGCGCTGTAATGCATAATGCTGCAAACCATCATCGGTGATGATGAAATCGAGAGTATGAGATTGCAGCAGCGACTTAATTGCCTCCGCCCGTTTTGGCGAAACCGCTACGGGCGCACCAGTGCGTTGAAAAATCAACACCGGTTCATCACCCGCCTGCGAGGTCGTGGTTGCATTAGTGAGCAGTAACGGATAGACGGCAGACTTGCCACCATAACCACGAGAGACAACACCAACACGGTAGCCCCGTTGTTGTAACTGCTCCACTAGCCAGATGACGACTGGGGTCTTGCCATTCCCTCCCGCAGTCAGGTTACCCACAATGACAACCGGAACCGGCGAGCGCCATGACGCTCGCAGCCCCAAGCGGTAGCTGGCCCGGATAAACCAAGTAATTGCGCCGTATAACCAAGATAGTGGTAACAGCAACAAATAGAGCCAAGAGTGCCCAGACCAGATACGCTCAATCATTGGCCAAACTGCATACGGTTAAGTTGGGCGTAAGCACCTTGCTTCGCTAATAATTCAGCATGCACACCACGTTCTACAATATGCCCATCTTCAATGACCAGTATTTCATCGGCTTTTTCAATCGTGGATAACCGGTGAGCAATAATTATCGAAGTACGGTTTTTCTGTAGCTCATCCAAGGCGGCCTGAATCGCGCGCTCAGACTCAGTATCCAGTGCCGAAGTCGCTTCATCCAGAATCAATATTGGGCAATCGCGCAGTAACGCACGGGCAATGGCAATACGCTGACGTTGACCACCGGAAAGCATCACGCCGTTTTCACCAATAACGGTGTCCAAGCCATTTTCCATTTTATTGATAAAGTCCATGGCATAAGCCATGCGGGCTGCCTCTTCGATTTCAGCACGGCTGTACTGTTCATCGCGGGCGTAAGCGATATTATTAGCCACGGTATCATTGAACAGATGAACGTTTTGCGACACCAATGCGACTTGGTTACGCAAGGCACCGAGTCGGTAATCACGCAGATCGTGCCCATCCAACAAGATACTGCCGTCACTGACATCATAAAAACGGGTGAGCAAATTGGCGATGGTCGACTTACCTGAGCCTGAACGCCCAACCAATGCCACGGTTTTACCCGCCTCAATGTGCATATTGATATCATTCAGCGCCGGGATGTCTTTGCCTGGATAGTAGAAGGTCACATGGCGGAACTCAATTTCACCTTTAGCGCGCTCAATCTCCAGTTTACCCTCGTCTCTCTCCTGCTCCATATCCAAGATCGTGAATAGTGTTTGGCAAGCTGCCATACCACGCTGGAATTGTGCATTCACATTGGTCAGTGACTTCAATGGCCGCATCAGAGCAATCATTGCAGAGAAGACAACAGTAATAGTCCCGGCAGTCAGGGTTTCCATCACGCTTGGGAAACTGGCAGCATACAGTACAAATGCCAAGGCAAAAGACGCAATCAACTGAATGATCGGATCAGAAATGGAGGAAGCAGAAACCAGTTTCATCCCCTGCTGGCGCATGCGGTTACTGACTGTATCGAAGCGTTCGGTTTCAACTTTCTGCCCACCAAAGATCAATACTTCTTTGTGCCCTTTCAGCATTTGCTCAGCACTGGTGGTCACTTCACCCATGGTGCTTTGCATATTTTTACTGATATTACGGAAACGCTTAGAAACCAATCGAATAGAGATCGAAACAATCGGCGCTATGACGATTAAAATAACTGATAACTGCCAGCTATAATAAAACATCATAATGAACAAGCCGATGATAGAAGCCCCTTCCCGCACCACTGTCACCAATGCGCTAGAGGAGGATGCAGCAACTTGCTCGGAATCATAGGTAATACGCGATAACAGTGTACCGGTCGATTGCTGGTCAAAAAAGGATACCGGCATCCCCATCATGTGGCTGAACAATCTGCGGCGAATATGCATCACCACTTTGCCTGATACCCATGAAATACAGTAGCTAGAGACAAAGCCGGTTATCCCACGGACCACCATCAAACCGATAACGGCCAGCGGCATCCACTTTAAAATTGAGCTGTCCGCATGACCAAACCCGTCGTCTAACAATGGTTTCAGCAATGACAGCATAAATGTGTCACTGGCGGCATTAAGGATTAACGCTATCGCCGCAACAACAAGACCTGTCTTATAAGGAGTGATCGTTGGCCAGAGGCGACGAAATGTCTGCCATGTGGATAGATCTTTATCATTCATCATGCAAATACCAGCACCAGAAGAAATAGCGGCCTATTCTACTCATTATGACCTCTAACACCAAACCGCTGGTGATACCAACGTGGCATTAATTGTTCGCGATAACCCTTAACTTGCCAATTATTGTCGTAAAAATAAATACTTAACTGCCCTGACACCGATGTATCTCGCCAAATGATGTTATTTTTTTGATAGCGGTTAATCACTTTTCTTGTTGGTAGATGCCATTGGTTATAGCGTGCAGCGGAAGCTAAAGCCAATTCGGGTTTCACCGCCCGCAGAAAAGGGGCCGTTGACGACGTATTACTGCCGTGATGAGGAACTTGCAATACTGTTGAGGCTAATTTAGCGCGGGCATTTTTAACCAATTGCAGCTCTCCCTGAGTTTCAAGGTCGCCTGTCAATAATAAGCTGTGTTTACCATCATTAATGCGAATAACACATGAGTCATCATTTTGGGCATCAGCGACCTGTGCTTTGGGCCATAAAACCTCAAAATCCAAACCTTGCCACTGCCATACAACGCCTTGTTTACAGGGCAAACTGCTTACAATGCTTGCAACAGGGTAGGAGGCACGAACACTTGCCCGTGGAAAAGTCGCCTGAAGTTCAGCCAATCCCCCCGTATGGTCCAGATGATCATGGCTTAGAATAATCTGCTCAACGACAATACCGCGCCATCGCAAGTAAGGCAGAATTACTGCGGCAGCCATGCTGCCCTTATTCCAGCGGTTACCGGTATCAAAGACAATCGCTTTCCCCCTGCGCTCAATGATCACTGCCAGACCATGTCCAATATCCAGCATATCAACACGCCAACGATACTCATCACGCCGATGGCTGAATAAGGCCAAATTGACACAAAGCGCTACGACCCCAATGGGATAACTGCGCCACCACTGAAAACGCCAAATCAGTATGCCTAGCCAGCCTCCATAGCCCAACGCGACTGATGTCACCCCCGTATGAAACCAACCCGCTCTCAGATGATTGAGTGGCAAAAGTACGGCGGTAATTGACATATCAGCCATAACCCAGAATACACCCGCGATAGTAGGAAGCAGCGTGAATGCCATTGCTAGCAACACACAAGGCACAGTCAGTAAAGAAATAAGGGGTACTGCCCATAGATTTGCAGGTATCGAAAATAAGCTGACACCATGAAACAACCCAATTTGTAGTGGCATCAACAACAACATCATGCCAAATTGCAAATGGAACCACCGTATAACCAACCCACGCCAACCCACCCGAAAACGAACGGAAAGAGGCACCCAGTGATACCAGCATATCAAGCTGAATACCGCCAGACAGGAGAGCCAGAAGCTGTCTGATAGCACGGCGAGTGGCTCGCTCAATAAAATTAGCGCTAATCCCCATAGCCACACTTGCCATGTGCTGCATGAAATAGCGAACAACCGGAGCAGCAGCCACAGAGTTAATGCTATAGCAGCTCTGACTGCCGGTGGATTTGCACCCGCCAACCATACATAAATCATTGCCGCCAGCCAGCCCATTAGCAGTGGAAATAGTGGTCTAATCCATCTGATAGATAATAAGAGCTGTAGTGCTCGTGCCAGTATTCCACCAAACAGAGCCGCCAAAGCAATGTGCAGCCCTGAAATCGCCATTAGGTGTGCTGTACCGGTATCACGCAAAAGCGCCCATTGTGATGTATCTAGCTGTCTCCTCTCACCAAAAGCCAGCGCCAGCAATATCTGCCGCTGGTTATAGGGGCCGAGTTGCTGTTCAATGACACTGATGGCTTGTTGGCGCAGATTACAGCGCGCATCAAGTAATTCAGCCTTAATGACCCTACCTTGCAATGGACGGCGATTTGCCATCGCCCAGCGTTGACTGTCAAAACCCCCTTCATTTAATAAGCTGTGAACCGCCCGCATCCGCAATCTAACCGCCCATTGCTGCCCAGCACAGTGGTGCTCAAGCGCCTCTGGCCAATGTACCGCTACCGCGATCGGCGGGAACACTCGTTGCCCATTAACTTGTTGAATACTCAGTAGGACCTTGCTACCTTCGGCCCATGCCAGACGTGAACTCTTTATCGTTGCGATTATTTGCTGCTCGCCCTGAGTTAATGCCTCAATTTGCGCCAACACCCGATTTCCGTGCCAGCTCCCCCAAACAAAGCTGATCAAAACTAATGCCAAACATTGGCAATAGTTATTACGGCTAAAACCTAGTGCCCCCCCTAATATCAGCAATGTACCAATGCTACTAGCGCTCGGTAATTGAGGTAGCAAAACAAGGGGTAATAACCCGACAACAATAGCTGCCGCTGCCTGATTGATTGATAAAGAGATAAGAGACCGTCCATTGTCGACTACCGGATAGCCTCATGCCATCCGCCCATTTCACAGGGAATAAGTGAATTCTCTATGCTAATGAGCAATGCTGCCACTACAAAATGTGAGGGTTCAGAGTCAGTTCGCTAACAATTTTATCCTGTTGCAGAAACAGATGAAAAAATGCGGGATGTATCTAAAAAGGGGCAATTTATGTATAGAATGCGCTGGATAAATTGGACTATGGGAGAAAATGGACAATGAGATTTGGGAGTCGATAGAAAAGAAAAACGGTGCCGTGAGAGACACCGTTTCTTATCAGCGTGTATACCTTTGCAACTTAAAGTCGCTGCTTGTTAGCGGCAGCTCTATGTTCTTTGGGCACACATAATAACGCGGTAAGTTGTAACCAACTTAGCCGTAGATATTAGCGCGATCACGCAATTCTTTACCTGGCTTAAAGTGTGGAACGTACTTACCTTCCAACTCAACTTTAGCGCCAGTCTTCGGATTACGGCCAACACGCGGAGCACGGTAGTGAAGAGAAAAACTGCCAAATCCTCGGATCTCAATGCGCTCACCTTCAGCTAGTGTTCCAGCCATATGTTCAAGCATTTCTTTCACTGCATCCTCAACGGCCTTCGCCGGTACATGAGATTGCTGGCCAGCAAGTCTTTCAATAAGTTCAGACTTGGTCATATTACCTCCAAGCTTTGCAGCTAAACTACCGTATAGGGGCGGAAAAACCGCCCCCCGTTATTACTCGCCTTTTGCAGCTTTGAACGCTTCTGCCATTGCGCTAGAGAAGTTGCCTTCTTCTGGCTTGTTGTTAACTGTAGCAATAGCATCTTTCTCATCAGCTTCGTCTTTAGCACGAACAGACAGGCTGATTACGCGGTTTTTGCGGTCAACGCCAGTATATTTGGCTTCAACTTCATCACCTACGTTCAGAACCAGAGTTGCATCTTCAACGCGGTCGCGAGTTGCTTCGGAAGCACGCAGATAACCTTCTACGCCGCCAGCCAATTCAACTGTAGCACCTTTAGCGTCAACTGCAGTTACTTTACCAGTAACAATAGCACCTTTCTTGTTAACAGACAGGTAGTTATTGAACGGGTCTTCCGCCAGTTGTTTCACGCCAAGTGAGATACGCTCGCGTTCTGCGTCAACTTGCAGAACAACAGCTGCGATTTCGTCGCCTTTCTTGTATTCACGAACTGCTTCTTCGCCTGCAACGTTCCAGGAGATGTCAGACAGGTGAACCAGGCCGTCGATGCCGCCGTCCAGGCCGATGAAGATACCGAAGTCAGTGATAGACTTGATTTTACCTTCAACGCGGTCGTTTTTGTTGTGGGTTTCTGCAAACAGCTGCCATGGGTTAGATTTGCACTGTTTCAGGCCCAGAGAAATACGACGACGCTCTTCATCGATGTCCAGAACCATAACTTCCACTACGTCGCCAACGTTAACAACTTTAGACGGGTGAATGTTTTTGTTGGTCCAATCCATTTCTGAAACGTGTACCAGACCTTCAACGCCTTCTTCGATTTCTACGAAGCAGCCGTAATCAGTCAGGTTAGTTACACGACCAGTCAGCTTAGTGCTTTCTGGGTAACGTTTAGCGATAGCAACCCATGGATCTTCGCCCAGCTGTTTCAAGCCAAGGGATACACGAGTACGTTCGCGGTCGAATTTCAGAACTTTAACAGTGATTTCGTCGCCCACATTGACGATTTCGCTTGGGTGTTTAACACGTTTCCAAGCCATGTCAGTAATGTGCAGCAAGCCATCAACGCCACCCAGATCAACGAATGCGCCGTAGTCAGTCAGGTTCTTAACGATACCTTTAACTTCCATGCCTTCTTGCAGGTTTTCCAGCAATTGATCGCGCTCAGCGCTGTTCTCAGATTCGATAACTGCACGACGAGAAACAACGACGTTGTTGCGTTTCTGATCCAGCTTGATGACTTTGAACTCAAGCTCTTTGCCTTCCAGATGCAGAGTATCGCGAACTGGACGCACATCAACCAGTGAACCAGGTAAGAACGCACGGATGCCGTTCAGTTCGACTGTAAAGCCGCCCTTCACTTTGCCGTTGATCACACCAGTAACGGTTGCAGCTTCTTCGTAAGCCTTTTCCAGCATCAGCCATGCTTCGTGACGCTTAGCTTTCTCACGGGACAGCAGAGTTTCACCGAAGCCGTCTTCAACAGCGTCCAGTGCAACATCAACTTCGTCGCCGACTTGAATTTCCAGTTCGCCTTGCGCGTTCTTGAACTGTTCTGCTGGAATTGCTGACTCAGATTTCAGACCGGCGTCAACCAGTACGATATCTTTATCGATAGAAACAACAACACCACGGACGATAGAGCCCGGACGTGTTTCAATTGTTTTCAGGGATTCTTCAAAGAGTTGAGCAAAAGATTCTGTCATGTTTATAATCTTCAGGATTCTTAAGTTTAACGTCCATCTAGCATCCCGCCGGATGGGGTTGTTTCACATGCCTCGCCACATATCCTTGCAGTAAGGTTAAAGTGCTCATCAAAAATAATTTTAATTAAAAAATAAATCGTTGAGAGCTCAGAACTGACCGCGTTGACGTTATTTTTTTAACGGCAACGCTAGAATTCGTTGGGCATAAGCCAGCGCCTGTTCGATCACCTGCTCGATGGACATACTGGTTGAATCCAGTACCAACGCATCCGCCGCAGGGACTAAAGGTGCAATAGACCGATTACGATCGCGATCATCTCGCTCCTGTATCTCGGCTAAAAGACGTTCAAAGTTAACATTAAACCCCTTTTCCTGCAACTGTAGCATACGTCGGTGCGCGCGTTCTTGCGAACTTGCATCAAGAAATATTTTTACTGGTGCATCAGGAAAGACCACTGTACCCATATCTCGGCCATCAGCAATCAGGCCAGGAGCTTCACGGAATGCCCGCTGGCGGCGCAATAACGCCTCACGAACTCGTGGGAAAGCAGCCGCCTGAGATGCCGTGTTACCCACAGTTTCGGTGCGGATCTCATTACTGACATCCTCACCTTCTAAAATCACTTTTAACTGCCCATTCTGTGAGACAAAACGAACATCGAGATGTGCGGCAAGTGGAACCAATGCCTCTTCGGTGCTGATATCCACCTGATGATGCAGCGCCGCTAAAGCTAAAACTCGGTAGATCGCACCAGAATCTAGCAAGCGCCAGTCCAACGATTCAGCCAATGCTTTGCAAAGCGTACCTTTACCTGCACCACTGGGTCCATCAACGGTTATCACCGGGGCTGTCGCCGTCATTTCTCTCTCCTTTCGGTAGGCAAAACCTCTTGTCTACCCCATCGGGCAAACACAGGAGCAACATTATACGCCGCATCGATGTGAACTGTTACCCCGCCGTGGTTCAGTTGCTGAAAATAAAACCATGGCTGTGGCAGGAGTGTAGAAGAGATGGGGAAGATCACCAGAAAATATATTTATGATTTATATATTCACGGGAGGGATAAGTATCGGCGGCGAATAAAGCTGTCTGTTTCCGCTTAAACAGTGAGCACCATAGGTGCTCACTTTATGCTGATAAATCACGTAAATGGTGGTTAGACGTTTTGACTCAATCGGGCCAATTGCTCGAAATAATCGGGGAAGGTCTTCGCGGTGCATTTAGGATCAAGGATGGTGATAGGGATATTAGATAGTGCCACCAGCGAGAAACACATCGCCATGCGGTGGTCATTATAGGTCCCGATTTCTGCGGTGATTAACTGCGCCGGGGGGACTACGCGAATATAATCCTCACCCTCTTCGACTTGCGCGCCTACTTTTCTCAGCTCGGTTGCCATGGCTGATAAGCGGTCAGTCTCTTTCACCCGCCAGTTATAGATATTGCGAATGATAGTCGGGCCATCAGCAAATAATGCGGTGGTCGCAATGGTCATGGCGGCATCAGGAATGTGATTCATATCCATATCGATACCCTGTAATTCACCACGGCTGCACTCAATGTAATCGTCACCCCAAGTCACTTTAGCGCCCATTTTTTCCAGCACATCAGCAAACTTGGTATCACCCTGTACACTTTTCTTGCCAATACCGGTGACACGCACGGTGCCACCTTTAATGGCCGCAGCGGCCAAGAAATAGGAGGCCGAAGAGGCATCACCTTCAACCAAATAGGTTCCTGGGGTACGATAAGTCTGGCCACCTTTGATATGGAAGATCTGATAATTCTCATGCTCAACATCCACACCAAAGGCTTTCATCAGGTGCAGGGTGATGTCGATATAAGGCTTAGAAACCAACTCACCTTGAATCTGAATATCGGTATCCTGTTCAGCCAGCGGGGCCGCCATGAGTAATGCCGTCAAGAATTGGCTGGAAACACTGCCATCAACTGTCAGCTTGCCCCCACGGAAGCCGCCACGTAAGCGCAACGGTGGGTAATTTTCTTGCTCCAGATAATCAATCTGCGCGCCGCCCTGACGCAATGCATCCACCAGATGACCAATTGGCCGCTCTTTCATGCGCGGCTCGCCGGTTAATACAATGTCGCTATTGCCCAAGCACAGTGCGGCTGCCAATGGTCGCATTGCCGTTCCTGCATTGCCCAAAAACAGCTCCAATGGCTGAGCAGCCGCCAACTT
Source organism: Yersinia mollaretii ATCC 43969 (assembly GCF_013282725.1). Taxonomy (NCBI): domain Bacteria; kingdom Pseudomonadati; phylum Pseudomonadota; class Gammaproteobacteria; order Enterobacterales; family Yersiniaceae; genus Yersinia; species Yersinia mollaretii. The sequence goes on from NZ_CP054043.1 coordinate 4,041,320, forward strand.
GCCGCCAACGCCATCAACTTCACAACGGGTACGATCAGCAGAAAGACGGACATTGACACCCAATGCCTGAAGGGCATTGAGCATGTGGCGAATGTCGTCGCTGTCTAACAGGTTATTCAGCTGGGTAGTCCCTTCGGCCAGTGCGGCCAGAAGAAGTGCACGGTTAGAAACACTTTTAGAACCGGGTAAATTAACAGTGCCATTAATCAGGGCTATGGGTTGTAACGTCAGGGATTCCAGCATGGGAAAAGTACTCTCCAGTCTTCAATGAGCAACAGCCCCGCATAGAGACGGGGCTGTCGTTATGGCAGTAATAAATTAAGGTTTTATAAATTAGCGTGTTGCAGGTCAGCTCAGGTTGAGCTCTGCCCTGAACAATCACCCATGGCGACGTTCAAAGTCTGCCATAAAATCTGTTAATGCTTTAACGCCTTCAATTGGCATCGCATTATAGATAGAGGCACGCATCCCCCCAGCCACACGGTGGCCTTTCAAGGCTTGCAAGCCCTGCGCTTCAGCTTCGCTCAAGAAAACTTTGTCCAATGAGGCATCAGCCATTTGGAATGGCACATTCATCCAAGAGCGGTTAGCAATCGCCACTTGGTTGCGGTAGAAACCGGTACCGTCGATAGCGCTATAGAGTAATTCGGCCTTGGCCTGATTGCGTTTTTCCATTGCGCCCAAACCGCCCTGCTCTTTAAGCCACTTAAAGACCAGACCAGAGAGATACCATGCGAAGGTTGGTGGGGTATTGAACATAGAGTCATTATCTGCCAGCACCTTATAATCAAGGATCGACGGCAACTCAGTACGCGCTTTGCCTAATAAATCGTCGCGAACGATAACCACTGTCAGGCCCGCTGGACCAATATTTTTCTGTGCGCCTGCATAAATCACGCCATAACGGCTGACATCAATCGGGCGGGAGAGAATGGATGAGGAGTAATCTGCAACAACCACTTTATTGCCGAAATCAGGCTCTTCGTTGATAGCCACGCCATCAATGGTTTCATTCGGGCAATAATGCACATAGGCGGCATTATCACTCAATTTCCACTGTTTCATCGGCTGAATGCCCGTCTGGCCGTTATCGCGGGTCGTCACATCGATAACATTGGGTGTGCAATATTTTTGAGCTTCTTTAACCGCACTGTGCGCCCAGTAGCCGCCGTCGATATAATCAGCGTTTTTGCTGTCGCCGAGCAGGTTTAATGGCACTGCGGCGAACTGTGCCCGCGCACCACCATGGCAAAATAACACTTTATAATTAGCCGGAATCTGCATCAGATCGCGCAGATCTTTTTCTGCTTCTTCAGCTACCTGCATAAATTCTTTACTGCGGTGGCTGATCTCCATCACCGATGTTCCAAGACCATGCCAATTACGTAATTCTTGTTCCGCACGACGTAAAACTTCAACCGGTAGCATCGCCGGACCGGCGCTAAAATTATAAACCTGTGTCATTTCCCCTCACCACACTCTACTGAGATTGCCATCGTTATAACCCATGACTCGGTTTTATCATCCGAGTCCGCCTGCTGCAATGGTTATTCACCTGATAGGGAGAAACTGTTGGTGCGTTACTGATGCGGAGGCCGAAGCCCCCGCCGTAGATTTACCTGATCAATAGGTGTGGAACAACTTTTGGATTTCTTGCGGTTTTTGCGTTTGAGTCAATGCCAATTGCAGCAGCACGCGGGCTTTTTGTGGATTCAGTGAACCAGAGGCGATAAAGCCATACTTGGTATCGTCAACTTCAGCATCTTCGGTCGTCGAGCCAGTCGGCACGCGGGATGAGCGCACAATGGCAACACCATTATGGGCCGCCGTCGCCAGTGTATCGAACACCGTATGGTAGAGGTTGCCGTTGCCGACACCGGCACTGACAATGCCTTGGTAGCCATCGGCAATCAATGCCTTGGCTGGCAAATCAGACGCATTGGCATAGTTATAGATAATGCCAACTTTCGGTAATGTCTCCAGCTTGCTGATATCGAAAGCCGCGGGTCTTGGCGCCGGTTGATGCAGATAATTCACTTTTCCATCATAGATATAGCCCAGCGAGCCGGTGTTCGGAGACTGGAAAGTCTGCACCGAAGTGGTGTTGGTCTTCATCACATCACGGCCCGCGAGTATCTGGTCATTCATGGCGACCAGAACTCCGCGTTTGGCTGAATTGGCGTCACTGGCCACCACCACCGCATTGTACAAATTCAGCGGGCCATCTGCGCCCAGCGCGGTGGCGGGCCGCATCGCCCCCACCATGACCACGGGCTTATCGCACTTCACTGTTAAATCAAGGAAATACGCCGTTTCTTCCAATGTATCAGTGCCATGAGTAATGACGAACCCGTCTGTTTTGGCACAATCGGCATTAATTTTTTTCGCCAACTTCAGCCAGACTTCGTCATTCATATCCTGAGAGCCGATATTGACCACTTGCTCGCCCTGAATATTCGCGAGTTTTTTCATTTCAGGAACCGCGTTTACCAGAGCATCAACCCCCAGTTTACCGGCAGTGTAGTTAGATTTGGTGGCTGAATCACCGCCACCCGCGATAGTCCCCCCGGTTGCCAATAATGTGATATTGGGCAGAGCAAAGGCCGAACCGCTGATCCCTGCTAAAATTCCGGCTAATACAGTTAGCTTTATAGATCCCATCATTATGACTCCATTATTTATAAGCTAGTGAATTATCCGGAATATCCATACAAAAACTGTGACATTTACTGCGCTTTAGGAATACGTGGAGCTATTAACCAAAACCCCGTATGATCGCGCGTTTTTAGTACCGCCAAAAAGTGACGACAATGACCCAAACCTTTATTCCCGGCAAAGATGCCGCGCTGGAAGACTCCATCTCCGGTTTTCAGCAAAAACTGACTGACCTCGGTTTTAATATCGAAGAAGCCTCTTGGCTCAACCCGGTTCCTCACGTTTGGTCGGTACACATCCGCGACCGCGACTGCCCGCTGTGCTTTACTAACGGCAAAGGTGCCAGTAAAAAAGCGGCACTGGCTTCGGCCTTGGGTGAATATTTCGAGCGTTTATCCACTAACTATTTCTTCGCGGATTTCTATCTGGGCAAAGCGATTGCCGAGGGCGATTTCGTTCACTATCCGAATGAGAAATGGTTCCTGATCCCTGAGGATGATCTGCTGCCGGAAGGTATTTTGGATGAGCGTCTGCTGGCGTTTTACGATCCAGAACAGGAGTTGGTCGCCAGTGATCTGGTGGATTTGCAGTCAGGTAATACCAAGCGCGGTATCTGCTCACTGCCCTTTACCCGCCAGTCAGATTTAGAAACTATCTATATTCCAATGAATATTATTGGCAATCTGTATGTTTCAAACGGCATGTCTGCGGGCAATACCGCGAACGAAGCCCGCGTACAGGCGCTGTCAGAAGTCTTTGAACGTTATGTGAAAAACCGTATTATCGCGGAATCCATCAGTTTGCCAGAGATCCCAGCAGAGGTGTTAAATCGCTATCCGGGCGTGGTGGAAGCTATCGCCAAACTGGAAGAGGAAGGTTTCCCGATCCTCTCTTACGATGCTTCTTTAGGCGGCGCATACCCCGTTATCTGTGTGGTGTTGTTTAACCCCTCAAACGGCACCTGTTTTGCTTCGTTCGGCGCGCATCCAGACTTTGGTGTCGCACTGGAACGTACCGTGACGGAGTTATTGCAAGGCCGGAGCCTGAAAGATCTGGATGTGTTTACCGCACCAACATTTGATGACGAAGAGGTGGCTGAGCACACCAATCTAGAAACCCACTTTATCGATTCAAGCGGCTTAATCAGTTGGGATATGTTTAAAGAGGATGCCGACTATCCGTTTGTCGACTGGAGCTTTAAAGGCAGCACTGAAGAGGAGTTCGCCACCTTGATGGCCATCTTCAATCAGGAAGATGCTGAAGTGTATATCGCTGACTACGAGCATTTAGGTGTTTACGCCTGCCGTATTCTGGTGCCGGGGATGTCTGATATCTATCCAGCCGAAGATCTGCTGATGGCAAACAACACCATGGGTGTGCATCTGCGTGATACCTTGTTGGCCCTGCCAGACAGTGATTGGCAGCCAGCACAGTATTTGGAACTCATCCAACAACTGGATGATGAAGGATTGGACGACTTCGCCCGTGTGCGCGAACTGCTGGGTATCGCCACTGGTAAAGATAATGGCTGGTATACCCTGCGCGTAGGAGAGCTGAAATCCATGCTGGCATTAGCGGGCGGCGACTTGGAGCAAGGGCTGATTTGGCTGGAATGGACGCAAGATTTTAACTCTTCTGTCTTCACGGCAAAACAAGCAAATTATTACCGTTGCCTGCAAACCCTGCTGTTGCTGACTCAAGAGCCAGATCGTGAACCGATGCAATATCACAGCGCATTTGTGAAGATGTATGGTCAAGAAGCTGTCGAGGCGGCTTCAGCAGCATTAGCGGGTGAAGAGCGCTTCAACGGCCTGTTCAGTGTTGACGAAGATCTGAAAGCGTTACCTGCACATCAGGCACTACTCTGTGCCTATGCCAAGCTGCAAACCGCCAAACGCCGCTACTGGGCTAAAGGCGAGTAAACCCTTTGCCTCTCCCGCTGATCAATGAGTCATCGACGGGAGAGGCTATCTTAAGATCCCCGCTTATTTATTGCTGCAATTATTCCTAGCGAAAATAAATATCCCTCGCAGAGCCGAGCAATTGTTTTTGTCATAAAAAAACGTTATTTTCTGGCGCCACTTCTGTGGAAAAGCAGCACTATTAAGCAAACATTATTTTACCGAGAGATAAAGTAGACAGAGAGGTGAATAAATAGTTAATTTTTCATGATCAATAATGGTAAAAATAACTACAAACACCCTTTTTAGTTAACCTTCTCTACGGCTTCAAAACAGTCCAATCAAAATTATTTGTAAATCTTAAAATATTTTTTCACCTTTAAAATCATAATGTTAACCTAATTACACGCACATTCTGTAATGATTTAGCCCTAACTAAACTCGCGCAATATGATCCATATCAATTTTCACGCTATACTGCTTTGCTAGTATCTCGTTGTGCTTTATTAACCCTAAAAAGAGAGTTAGTGTGAAAGCTGACAACCCCTTCGATGCATTATTACCTGCGGCAATGGCTAAAGTAGCTGAAGATGCCGGTGTCTATAAAGCCACCAAGCATCCGCTGAAAACTTTTTATTTAGCGATTACTGCTGGTGTGTTTATTTCAATTGCGTTTGTTTTTTATATTACAGCAACTACCGGTACAGCAGGCGTGCCTTTCGGCTTTGCCAAGTTGGTTGGTGGTATTTGTTTCTCCTTGGGGCTAATGTTAGTTGTGGTATGTGGCGGTGACCTTTTTACCTCTACCGTATTAACAACTGTCGCCAAAGCCAGTGGCCGCATCACGTGGCGTCAACTGGGTTGCAACTGGGTTAATGTCTATGTTGGGAACCTGTGTGGGGCACTGTTCTTCGTCGCGCTTATTTGGTTCGCCGGCCAATATACTGTGGCAAATGGTCAATGGGGGCTAAATGTCCTGCAAACCGCTGATCACAAATTGCACCATACTTTTGTTGAAGCCGTCTGTTTGGGGATTTTGGCTAACTTAATGGTTTGCCTAGCGGTTTGGATGAGTTACTCCGGCCGTACCATAATGGACAAAATGTTCGCGATGATCCTACCGGTCGGCATGTTTGTCGCCAGCGGCTTTGAGCATAGCATCGCCAATATGTTTATGATTCCTATGGGTATTGTGATTAAAAACTTCGCGACGCCTGAGTTTTGGCAATCCATAGGAGCAGCACCAGAGCAATTTGCTAACCTAACTGTAAGTAACTTTGTTATTGATAACCTGATTCCAGTCACTATTGGCAACATCATTGGTGGCGGTTTATTGGTTGGTTTGACTTACTGGGTAATTTATCTGCGCGGTGACCAGCAACACTAAGTGTGGCCGCACACGGTTTTCGAACAAATTCACATTAAAAGGTAGATGCATTATGACCGAACTTAATGAAAAATTGGCCAAAGCATGGCAAGGCTTCACACAGGGTGACTGGCAGAACGAAGTAAACGTTCGTGACTTCATCCAGAAAAACTACACCCCTTATGAAGGCGATGAATCCTTCCTTGCCGGCTCTACCGAAGCGACCGACAAGCTGTGGGCGCAAGTGATGGAAGGCATCAAACTGGAAAACCGCACTCATGCGCCAGTTGATTTCGATACCGACGTTGTTGCGACCATCACTTCCCATGATGCTGGCTATATCAACAAAGATCTGGAAACCATCGTCGGTTTGCAGACTGAAAAACCATTAAAACGTGCCCTGATCCCATTCGGCGGCATTAAAATGGTCGAAGGCTCTTGCAAAGTTTACGGTCGTGAACTTGACCCGCAACTGAAAAAAGTCTTCACCGATTACCGCAAAACGCACAACCAAGGTGTGTTTGACGTTTACACCAAAGACATCCTGAACTGCCGTAAATCTGGTGTATTGACTGGTTTGCCAGATGCTTATGGCCGTGGCCGTATCATCGGTGACTACCGTCGTGTTGCCGTTTACGGTATCGACTACCTGATGAAAGACAAACTGGCTCAGTTCAACTCTTTGCAGGATGATCTGGAAAACGGTAAAGATCTGGAAATGACTATCCAGCTGCGCGAAGAGATTGCTGAACAGCATCGTGCTCTGGCTCAGATCAAAGAGATGGCAGCCAAATATGGTTGCGATATCTCCGGTCCAGCAACCAATGCCCGCGAAGCAGTACAGTGGACTTACTTCGGCTATCTGGCTGCGGTTAAATCGCAAAACGGTGCTGCAATGTCCTTCGGTCGCGTTTCTACTTTCCTTGACGTTTACATCGAACGTGACATGAAAGCAGGCAAACTGACTGAAATCGAAGCGCAAGAACTGATTGACCATTTGGTTATGAAACTGCGTATGGTTCGCTTCCTGCGTACCCCTGAGTATGATGAGTTGTTCTCTGGTGACCCAATCTGGGCAACTGAGTCTCTGGCCGGTATGGGCGTTGATGGCCGTACTCTGGTGACCAAAACCAGCTTCCGCTTCCTGAACACCCTGTACACCATGGGGCCGTCTCCAGAGCCGAACATGACCATTCTGTGGTCTGAAAAATTGCCACTGAACTTCAAAAAATACGCAGCTAAAGTCTCTATCGACACTTCATCTGTACAGTATGAAAACGATGATCTGATGCGCCCTGACTTCAACAACGATGACTATGCTATCGCTTGTTGTGTTAGCCCAATGATTGTTGGTAAGCAAATGCAGTTCTTCGGTGCTCGTGCTAACTTGGCGAAAACCATGTTGTACGCAATCAATGGCGGCGTTGACGAAAAAATGAAGATCCAGGTTGGCCCGAAAGAAGCGCCAATGATGGATGAAGTGCTGGACTATGACAAAGTCATGGAACGCATGGATCACTTTATGGATTGGCTGGCTAAACAATACGTGACCTCGCTGAACATCATTCACTACATGCACGACAAATACAGCTATGAAGCTGCATTGATGGCACTGCATGACCGTGATGTTTATCGTACTATGGCATGTGGTATTGCCGGTCTGTCTGTGGCGGCTGACTCCCTGTCTGCTATCAAATACGCCAAAGTAAGCACCATTCGTGATGCTGATGGCTTGGCTATCGACTTCAATATCGAAGGCGAATATCCACAATTTGGTAACAACGACTCACGTGTTGATGATATCGCTTGTGACCTGGTTGAGCGCTTTATGAAGAAAATTCAGAAGCTGCGTACTTACCGTGGTGCGGTGGCAACTCAATCCGTGCTGACCATTACCTCTAACGTGGTTTATGGTAAGAAAACCGGTAACACCCCAGATGGTCGCCGCGCTGGTGCACCATTCGGTCCAGGTGCTAACCCAATGCATGGCCGTGATCAGAAAGGTGCTGTTGCCTCCCTGACCTCTGTTGCCAAACTGCCGTTTGCTTACGCTAAAGATGGTATTTCTTACACCTTCTCTATCGTGCCAAACGCACTGGGTAAAGACGACGAAGTGCGCAAAGCCAACTTGGCGGGTCTGATGGATGGTTACTTCCATCACGAAGCGTCCATCGAAGGTGGTCAACACCTGAACGTGAACGTCATGAACCGTGAAATGCTGTTAGATGCGATGGAAAACCCGGAAAAATATCCGCAGTTGACTATCCGTGTATCAGGTTACGCTGTTCGTTTTAACTCGCTGACGAAAGAACAGCAGCAGGATGTGATTACACGTACATTCACTCAGTCAATATAAGTTCTAACTAAAATAGATTAGACTAAAAGGCTCCACCTTAGTGGGGCCTTTATTTATCCAGTATTGGAGTAACCTGCAATGTCCGTACTTGGCCGCATTCACTCATTCGAATCCTGTGGTACCGTTGACGGCCCTGGAATCCGATTTATTGTCTTCTTCCAAGGCTGCTTGATGCGCTGCCTGTATTGCCACAACCGTGATACTTGGGACACCCACGGCGGTAAAGAAGTTACCGTTGAAGAATTGGTCAAAGAAGCCGTCACTTATCGTCACTTTATGAATGCTTCTGGCGGTGGCGTAACGGCCTCCGGTGGCGAAGCCATCTTACAAGCTGAATTCGTGCGCGATTGGTTCCGCGCCTGCCACGAAGAGGGCATTCACACCTGTCTGGACACCAACGGTTTTGTGCGCCGCTATGATCCCGTCATTGATGAGTTGCTAGATGCCACCGATTTAGTGATGCTCGATTTGAAACAGATGGATGACAGCGTGCATCAGAATCTAGTCGGCGTCTCCAATCATCGCACTCTGGAGTTTGCCCGTTATCTGGCAAAGCGTAACCAGAAAACCTGGGTCCGCTATGTAGTGGTGCCGGGCTGGTCAGATGATGATAAATCGGCGCACATGCTGGGTGAGTTTACCCAGAACATGACCAATATCGAGAAGATCGAACTGCTGCCTTATCATGAGTTGGGTAAGCATAAATGGATTGCCATGGGCGAAGAGTACAAGTTAGATGGAGTCAAACCCCCGACAGCGGAGATTATGGACCGCGTGAAAGGTATTCTGGAAAGTTATGGTCACAAAGTGATCTACTGATACTCGCCAAGCCGTAAACCAAAACTCAATCTATGCCGCCCTATTGGATACCCCACGGGCGGCATTTTCTTTGGTGATTATACCGCTGCATAAGGCGTTTGCTGTTGGTCGGGTTTGCGCAGTAACATCATCAAATAGACCAGCGCGACACCCGCAATCATGATAAATAATAAATTGTCTGAATAGCGCTGCATCAGCAATGAGGTCATGGTCGGGCCGGTCAGACTGCCGATAGTGTAACTCATCAGCAGTGCCTGATTCATCGCCACCAACTCATCGGCACTGGCTTTTTCGCACGCCCACGCCATAGCGACCGGATAAAGGGTAAAACCCGCGCAACCCAGAATAAAGAGTGCAGGAGCCAAAGCATAATTCCCCAGAATCGCCACGCTACCGAGGATCACCACAAACACCTGAATGCGCAGCACCAGCAAGCGACCATAGCGATCAGCCATTTTGCCTATCGGCCACTGACCGATAATCCCTGAACTGACCAGCAATGCCATCCACCATCCCACACTGGCGTCGCTCATCCCTTGATGGGATAAATACAACGGCAGCAGTCCATAGAGCGAACCTAGGAGCACACCTGAGATAATGCAGCCATTAACGCCTAGACGCGCGCTACGGCGCTTGAGCATCGACCAAACCGGAACGTGTGAGGACTCACTACCCTCCTGATGTGAGAAGTGGGCAAACAGCAGTGGCAGCATCGCGGTAATCACCAATGCACTGACCCAAGGGATGACATTCAGCAGTTGCGTTGATACCACGCCTAGCAGTAGTTGCCCGGTGACGGTCCCCAGATAGTAAACCATCATATAAGCAGCCAGCAGTTGCCCACGGTTGGTTAACGTACCACTGCGCAGCAAGGCACTTTCAACAATGACCCAAATGAGTGCGCAGGCCACCCCGGCAAAGAAGCGCCACCCCAACCAGCTCCAAAAATCGACCGAAAGCATTAATCCGCAGGTCGCCAGAGCAAACAAAATGCAGGAGTAGTGGTAGCTGCGGTTAAATCCAAGCCGCTGGATCAAGCGCCCAGCAATCAGTGTCCCGACCAGATTCCCAGTAAAATAAGAGGAACTCACCATCCCCACTTGCCAAGTCGGCAATTGTTGATGAGATAACCAAAGGGGAACCAAGGTATTTAAAACTGCGATAGAAATCGTGAACAGCAAAAGCCCACAGAGCAAAAGCAGCACCGGGCGAGAATATGCGGACATAATAAGAGAGAAGCCGTCGGGACGATAAAAGTGAGCGCATCATGCCACTGGTGATAAAAAAGTCAATTCCCTCTCAGCCAGTGATAGCACGATATGTTGGTTAGTTTTTATCGACGATGCACTGGCGGTGCTTAGCCGACACTCATAAAAAGAAAAAGCGCCCGTAGGCGCTTGATAAATAACTGATTCTAAATGACGGCGACTTTGTTAATCCGCCATTTATTAACCCATTATTTTTTAACCGATAAATTCCAGTCCGCCCATATATGGGCGTAATACTTCTGGCACCTGAATGCGACCATCAGCCTGCTGGTAGTTTTCCAGCACGGCAACGAGTGTACGGCCAACAGCCAGACCAGAACCATTCAGGGTATGAACCAAACGGGGCTTTCTATCGATTTTATTACGACAGCGCGCCTGCATACGACGGGCCTGGAAATCCCACATATTTGAGCATGAAGAGATTTCGCGGTAAGTATTCTGCGCAGGTAACCACACTTCCAAATCGTAAGTTTTGCTGGAACCAAAGCCCATATCACCGGTACACAGCAGCACTTTGCGGTATGGCAGTTCCAGCAATTGCAGCACTTTCTCTGCATGACCGGTCAGCTCTTCCAGTGCCGCCATTGAATCTTCTGGGCGGGTTATCTGCACCATCTCAACTTTGTCGAACTGATGCATACGGATCAAGCCACGGGTATCACGCCCATAAGAACCCGCTTCTGAACGGAAGCACGGCGTATGGGCGGTCATTTTCAGTGGCAGAGACTCCTCTTCCAAAATCTCATCTCGCACCAAGTTAGTCAGCGGGACTTCAGCCGTAGGAATCAGTGCGTAGTTGCTGCTGTCTGACTCCTCTTCCAGTGGTTTGGTGTGGAACAAGTCCTCGCCAAACTTAGGTAACTGACCCGTACCATACAAAGTGGCATGGTTAACCAGATAAGGAACGTAAGCCTCCTGATAGCCGTGCTTTTCGGTATGCAGGTCTAGCATAAACTGCGATAGCGCACGGTGCATGCGGGCAACTTGCCCTTTCATCACCACAAAACGCGCACCGGTCAGTTTCACTGCCGCAGCAAAATCAAGGCCACCGGCCATTTCGCCCAAGGAGACGTGATCTCTCACCTCAAAGTCATACTTGCGGGGTTCACCCCAACGGCTGACTTCAAGGTTATCGTTTTCATCTTTGCCCACTGGCACAGAATCATCCGGCAGGTTAGGAATAGAGAGTGCCAGATCGCGGATTTCGTTTTGCAACTTATCCAGTTCAATCTTAGCCGCATCCAGTTTTTCACCCAGCACATTGACTTCCAAACGCAATGGTTCGATATCTTCGCCACGCGCCTTGGCCGCACCAATCAGTTTCGATCGGGCATTACGTTCTGCTTGCAGACTTTCTGTTTCAACCTGTAAAACTTTGCGGCGCTCTTCTTGTTGGCGCAACATCTCAACATCAAGTTTAAAACCTCTGCGAGCCAGTTTTTCGGCGACTGCGTCTAGCTCATTGCGCAGCATATTGGGATCGAGCATGCTAGTCCTGTGCTTGTAGTTATGAATACGCCCGCGTAATTATACTTTGGGCATAAATGGTTAGTGAAGACGGAGTTAATGCTGTAAGCGCTGTAAACAGCTACTTACCAAGTGGTTATAGCGCTAACCTTACCGCAACGGCAAAGCTAGCGGTAGCGTTTTATCGGGCTATTTTGATCCTGTTCAGCCAACCATGCCAGCTTTTCACCGATTTTACCTTCCAGACCTCGGGATGATGGTGAGTAGTAGCGCGTAGCGGCCATTTCTGGCGGGAAATAATTCTCACCTGCGGCATAAGCATGTTGCTCATCATGGGCATATCGGTATTCTGCCCCCAGCCCCATCTCTTTCATCAGCTTGGTCGGTGCATTACGCAGATGTTCCGGCACATCAAAATCAGGTTTATCGCGTGCATCCTGCATCGCGGCCTTAAACGCGGTATAAACTGCATTACTTTTTGGTGCACAGGCCAGATAAACTATCGCCTGTGCAATCGCCCGCTCACCTTCTGCTGGCCCTACTCGGGTAAAACAGTCCCAAGCTGAGATTGCCACCTGCATGGCGCGCGGGTCTGCGTTACCCACATCTTCCGATGCAATCGCCAACAAGCGCCGAGCGACATAGAGCGGATCACCACCAGCCGTGATAATACGTGCATACCAATACAGCGCTGCATCCGGGGCTGAGCCACGAATAGATTTATGCACTGCCGAAATCAGATCGTAATAGCGGTCGCCTTTATTATCAAAACGGGCACTTCGTTCACCAGAGACCTCTTTTAGCAAATCAGGGGTGAGCAGACGTACCCCGTTGGCATCTATTTCTGCCATATCTGCCATCATTTCAAGGCTATTCAAGGCGCGACGTGCATCGCCGCCCACCAATTCAGACATCATGCGGCGGGTTTCATCCGGCAGCTTGATATTCTGTCCACCATAACCACGCTGGCTATCAGACATTGCTTGGTCAATCACTTTCTCAATATCTGCGGCAGTGAGTGATTTCAGCAAGTAGACGCGTGCACGGGAGAGCAATGCCGAATTTAACTCAAACGAAGGGTTTTCAGTCGTGGCCCCGATAAAGGTGATAGTACCATCTTCAATATGCGGTAAAAACGCATCCTGCTGACTTTTATTGAAGCGATGGACCTCATCGACAAACAGTATCGTGCGCCGCCCAGCATCACGATTCTGCCTTGCTCGCTCGATAGCTTCGCGGATCTCTTTAATACCTGAGGTCACCGCAGAGATACGCTCGACATCCGCCTGACCGTAGCGGCCAATAATTTCGGCTAACGTGGTTTTACCGGTTCCCGGCGGCCCCCAGAGAATCATAGAGTGTAACTGCCCAGCGACGATTGCCCGTGGTAGCGGTTTACCCGGAGCCAGCAGATGTTGCTGACCTATATATTGATCCAACGTCAAAGGCCGCATCCGCGCGGCCAGTGGCTGAAACTCATTTTGGGAAAAATCGAGGGACATATTACTCACTCAGACCTCACTGCCGCTGGTCGTCCAGCGTCACACCTTTTGGTAGGGTAAATTTAAACTTGCTGGCATCTGCTGAGCTATTTTGTTGCCCTTTCAGGGTATAGGCACTGCGCTGCCCATCTTGCTCAACCGCAGCGAAACTTTTAATGGTGCCTGCTGGGGTCACTGTTATCGTAAATTGCTTCAGATTACCGCTGGCATTTTTTGGCGTCAGCTCAAAATCATCGCCTTTTTGCTTCACATTGTACTGTTTCCAGTCATCTGGATTGTTGCGAGTAATCAGCATGAAAGGCGTGTTACCAGTCGCATTTTTCAGCCAGGTCGCCGTGGCTTGTTCTACAAAGGGGTTGTAGAACCATAATGTCTCACCATCAGAAATCAGCACACTTTCATCCGGCGAAGTCATATGCCAGTTAAACAGATTTGGCCGCTTTACCCATAACTCGCCCTCACCTTCTTGTACCGCAGCCCCTTCAGAGCTGGTGACTTTCTGCGAGAAGTTCGCATGGAAACTATTCACCTTGCTCAGGCGACCTTGCAAATCCGTGCTGGCATCTGCCAAGACTGAGGTTGAAATTAAGCCAGATAACAGACAGCAAGCGACAAGCAGTTTTTTCATTATTCTAAATACCTTATATAATTCTCTGATAAATACGGAGTTACGCTTCTTGGCATAAGGGCCGCAAAGCGGCCCTATCTAGACTAATTGCCTCAGAACAAAAGATTACTCATGAGGTGGTGGTGCCAAAACTTCACGGTTACCATTATGGCCTGGCGTACTCACAATTTGCTGGGCTTCCATCTGCTCAATGATACGTGCAGCACGATTATAACCGATTCGGAATTGACGCTGAACACCCGAGATTGATGCACGACGTTTCTCCAATACAAAGCTCACCGCCTGATCGAACAATGGATCTAACTCTTCGTCACTGTCCAAGCCAAGGCCACCGCCTTCTCCCTCGTCGCCACCACTGATGATACTCTCAATGTATTGCGGTCGACCACGAGCTTTCCAATCATTTACAACAGCATGGACTTCCTGATCACGGACAAAGGCACCGTGCACACGCACTGGAATTGATGAGTTAGGTGCCATATACAGCATATCCCCCATACCCAGTAGTGACTCCGCCCCCCCTTGATCGAGAATAGTACGAGAGTCAATTTTACTGGAGACGGTAAAGGCGATACGTGTCGGGATGTTGGCTTTGATCAAACCGGTTATCACATCCACTGATGGGCGCTGTGTTGCCAGAACCAGATGGATACCGGCAGCACGTGCTTTCTGCGCTAAACGGGCAATCAGCTCTTCAACTTTTTTGCCCACGGTCATCATCAAGTCAGCAAACTCATCCACCATCACCACGATATACGGCAGTTTTACCAACATTGGCGGTGAGATATCCATGCTATCGGATGGCTTCCAGAATGGATCGGGAATTGGCCGCCCCATTGCTTCAGCTTGCGCCACTCGCTCGTTGTAACCCGCAAGATTACGCACACCCAATGCAGACATCAGTTTATAGCGCCGTTCCATCTCACCGACACACCAACGAAGTGCATTCGCAGCATCTTTCATGTCGGTAACCACGCCAGTTAACAGGTGCGGAATACCTTCATAGACCGACAACTCCAACATTTTCGGGTCAATCATGATAAAGCGCACCTCATCCGGTGTAGCTTTATACAAGATGCTGAGGATCATCGCGTTCACCCCAACCGATTTACCCGAGCCAGTCGTACCTGCGACCAACAAGTGAGGCATTTTGGCTAAATCCGCCACTACTGGCTGCCCTGCGATATCTTTACCCAGCACGATAGCTAATGGTGATGGGTTATCGCGGAATTTGGCACAATCGAGCACCTCTCGCAGATAGACCGTCTGCCGATACTTATTGGGTAGCTCAAGCCCAACATAAGGTTTGCCGGGAATAACTTCCACCACACGCACCGCAATAGCAGAGAGTGAGCGAGCCAAATCGCGGGAAAGATTGGAAATACGTGAGGCTTTGACGCCCGGTGCCAGATCCAGTTCAAAACGGGTAATCACCGGCCCCGGAGAGATACCGACCACTTCTGCTTTCACCCGATAATCACCAAGCCGTGCTTCAACCAGACGTGCTGTCTGTTCCAACGCGAACATATCGACCGGTTCCTCTTCCGCTGGCGGCGAAGAGAGTAGATCCAGCGTCGGTAATGGTGTCGTTGGTTTGACCAACGGCTGATCATTACGCATTAGGAATGGGTGAATCAGGCTGTCCATTGCTGGGATTGGCTGCACGGGTTGCATTGGTGCCGTGGGCTGAACAACAGATTGCGGCACTGGTGGAGCATAAGACGGTATTGCAGTCGGTTGAGTGTACGCAGAGTGCGTATTTGCAGATGAAGCATGAGCAGATTGAACCGACGGTGTTGAGTGCTCTGAATGTGTTTGCTGCACGGGTGCCTGTTGATGCGGCGACACCTGTTCAGAGTCATCTTGCGCAAAAGTCTCTTCTTTAGCCGCTGTTTCAACATAAGGTGAAAGTGTGAACAATGGTTCACGCGGACTCTCATCAACTAAATCTGCGACTGGCGAGAATGTGAAGGCACTGCTGGTATCAGCCAACTGCACTCCTTCAGCGCTGTTATTTTCGTTATGCACGCTATTTTCGCTATAAATACTGTTTTCATGCCGGACAGTATCTTCGCGTTGAGTCACGCTATAACGATGCTGTTGCTGCGCCGCAAACTCCTGTCGCAATGCAGCCTCTTGCAGCGCCTGTTCATCTTCAGGTTCAGGTGCTGAGAAGATATTTACGTCCGCGTCAGAAGATTGACCATAACGCTCAGACTGTTGATCGACAAAAGCTTGGCGCAAAATGGCCTGCTGCAACGCCGCTTCATCTTCGGACTCGACCTCGCTACCAAATGCAGCCGCACTCTGGGAACTTAGCGTTTCGTCTTCACGCAGCTCACGTTGTTCCTGCTCAGCTATTCTCTGAGAAGGCAGTTTGATACCGTAAGACGCTAGCTCACGCCGCGTTGGAATTCGAACAGGATTCGGCCGTGGTAATTCTGGGCCAATCCCCTGTTTAATCTGAGAACTACTATCGCTGGTTGCCGTAAATGCTGGCATAAATGTCGCTGTCGCTGCACTTGCTGCAACAATTCCGGCGGTAGATATGGGTCCAGATGTTGATGCAGAACCCATGCCTGCAGCGGTCAGTCCATCAAGGCTCGAACCCAGCTCAGGATTCATGTAAGGCGTACTTTCCACCTGATCGTTATGGCGCTGTGCCGTTGAAAAATCAAATGGCGAATGACTGGCAGATGCTGCTGGGGTATCCCATGCCCCCATTTGAGGCTCAGGACGCTCTGTCGGTAGCATAACGCGAGTCTGCACAGGAGATGGTGTTTCCTGTGGGATTTCAAAAGAATAGAGCGGCGGCGCAGTGATATTCTCAACCACAGGTGCGGAGTTTTCATTGGTAATATCATGGCCGATAACCGGATTAACTGCTCCCTCAGTGGCAGCCATAGATAATGCTGGCAGCTCATCATTATCCGTCGCACGTAGCGAACTTAATAATGGTTCATATTTATCGTCGGTTTCAGCCAGCGGTAATAGCGTATCTGTAACTGATGGTGCGGAGAAGAGTACATCGTCATCATCTGCATAGGCAGAGTTCGCTGCCAGCCCAGTGGCAGTTGCAACACTCGCTGTTGTTACCTTGCTTGCCACAGTTCCGTTTTTTTGCTCAGAGGTATCCGCATCATCTACTTGGTAATCGTCATCTTCATCGTCATAGCGCTCTTCACGACGGGAACGATTAGTCATAAATGTCAAGGAACCTAAGACCGCGCCACCAATTTTCTCGGCAATAACCAACCATGACCAACCGGTAAAGAGCGTCAAACCAACTGCCCAGATACAGAGCAATGTGAGTGTAGCCCCCACACCGTTGAACCACGGCAACATGGCATTGCTGAATAAACTGCCAATCACCCCACCAGAAGCAAAGTAATAAAGATCGTCAACATTCAGAGCAGCCAAGCCGCATGATGTTAAAATCAGGGCTAATGTACCAATCAGGCGCAATGACAGTGCAAAGTAATCGACGTGCTCGCTGGTATCGCGCTGGCGAAATGCCGCCCAGCACAACATCACCATAATAACAGGGATTGCATAGGCCAAGACACCAAAGGTGAAGAACAGTGTATCAGCCATCCAAGCACCAATACCCCCACCAAGATTGTGGATAGGCTCGTGCCAAGCAGTTTGGGACCAACTTGGGTCCGAAGGATTGAAACTCAGCAGCGCCGCCATCAGGTAGGCTGCCAAAATAGTTACCACAATCAAAATAGCCTCAAGCACACGACGCCCGCTGCTGAGTTTTTTCAGAGTAACTTCTTTGTCTTCTGTATATTCCTGGCTCAAGAAAGGCTCTCCAGGTTCCTGTTAACTAGTATGAGTGACAACGCCGAGAACCCTCCCGGCGTTGAAACTGTATGAATAAACAGGAGTGTAACCAAATTACTCAGGTTTTGCACCTGCCTGTTTACCGCGTTTTAATTACAAGGCGGTTACTCTGCTTCACTTCTTCCATGACCACATAGGTACGCGTGTCGTTGACGCCCGGTAGGCGAAGCAAGGTTTCACCGAGTAATGTACGGTAAGCTGACATATCTGGTACTCGAGTTTTCAACAAATAGTCGAAATCGCCTGATACCAAGTGACACTCTTGAATTTCCTCAAGATTTTTGACAGCAGCATTGAATTGCTCAAATACATCCGGAGCGCCACGATTCAGAGTAATCTCAACGATAACCAGCAATGATGCATCCAAATACTGTGGATTAAGCAGTGCGGTATAGCCATGAATGAAGCCCTGACGCTCTAAGCGGCGAACCCGTTCCAAACATGGTGTTGGTGACAATCCTACTCGTTTTGAAAGCTCGACGTTAGAGATGCGCCCATCCTTTTGTAATTCATTCAGGATGTTACGATCAATACGATCAAGCTCTTTCCCCGGGCGCTTTTTATTATCTATCATCTTATAGTCTCTCTTAATTTCCTTGAGTCTGTGACATGCCCTAAATGTAATTGAATTTAGAGCCTGCTACAGACAACGACCCGCAGCCTGTTTTATGCAAATATATCAACACGTTGTTATCTCACACCCTGTCTGTCTAACTGTATGCGAGGTACTCGATGATTATTAGCGTTGAGGAAGAGATAGCGCATCACGAACAACCGCAGAAACATCCCCCCTACAGTTGTTCGAGAATTGACCCCACATGCCATCCAGCATTAATCGAAAACATTCCAGGGTTTTCGCTTGGTATCACTGATACCAAATCTGAAATTATGGCGCGCAGATAATTTCTTCTTCCTATGATGTTTTCGCAAATGCGCAGCCGATTGTCAAAGTAAAAGAAGTTAAATCAGTACAACGTGCCAGAATTAAAATCTCAGCACCCTTCTCTTAGCTATTTTTCCATCATTTATTTGCTATAAAATGGTGCAAATTACCCTCCAATTATTATGTTTTTTTATGGGCTATTGGCTTGCAAGCCACATTATTTATGGGGTCAAAGCTTTTTCGGGGGAATCGCCTCTTAATGTAGAAATGAATTTAAGTCCAATTTGTCCCTACCTCTATTTTTCTTATCGGCTAACTGTCGATTATCAATGCATTTAGTTTATTAAATAGGCATGACCTATCAAACAAATCGCTAACAACATTTTTGTCTGCTTTTTTTAATGCACAATTTTCCCTACAATCGCTAACATTGTCCGCCATTGTGGTAAAGAGGTATTCATGAGCACGGCTAAACATAGCAAATTGATTATTCTGGGTTCTGGCCCTGCGGGTTATACCGCCGCAGTTTATGCTGCACGCGCCAACCTGAAACCTGTATTGATTACCGGAATGGAAAAAGGCGGTCAGTTGACCACCACCACCGATGTCGAAAACTGGCCGGGAGATCCTGAGGGATTGACTGGCCCAGCGCTAATGGAACGGATGCATGAACATGCAGAAAAGTTCCAGACAGAAATTCTGTTCGACCATATCAATCGCGTTGATTTGCAAAACCGCCCATTCCGCTTATTTGGTGATGGAGCAGAGTACACCTGTGATGCGCTGATTATCGCAACTGGAGCGTCTGCCCGCTATTTGGGGATGGAATCAGAGGAAGCATTCAAAGGCAAAGGGGTCTCTGCCTGTGCAACCTGCGATGGTTTCTTCTATCGCAATCAAAAAGTTGCCGTTGTCGGTGGCGGTAACACAGCCGTTGAAGAAGCGCTTTATCTGGCCAACATCGCCGCTGAAGTGCACTTAATTCACCGCCGCGATAGCTTCCGTTCAGAAAAAATCCTGATCGACCGTCTGATGGAAAAAGTGAAAAATGGCAACATCGTGCTGCACACTGATCGTACCTTAGACGAAGTTCTGGGCGATGATATGGGTGTGACAGGTGTTCGCCTGAAATCCACCAAAAACAACGAAACAGAAGAGCTAGCGGTCGCAGGTGTCTTCATCGCGATAGGCCATAGCCCAAACACCGCTATTTTTGGTGAGCAACTGGCACTGGAGAATGGCTACATCAAAGTTCAGTCTGGTACTCAGGGCAATGCGACACAGACCTCGATTCCGGGTGTTTTCGCTGCGGGTGATGTTATGGACCATATTTACCGTCAAGCCATCACCTCCGCCGGCACGGGTTGTATGGCGGCGTTGGACGCAGAGCGTTATCTTGATGGGTTGATGAACGATAAATAACACTCACTGATATTACACCTGATATCACAGTTTCACTGAATACGTACGGGCAGCTAACACTATGTGAGCCGCCCGTTTTTATTTCTATTTTGTTCTGTATTTTTGTACATTGAACATACCAATGAAAAACAGCAAATTATAGAAATCCACTAATGCGGTGACTATCACAAGCATTATGGTTTCACCTCATAGCATCACGAGGTAAGATTGCCCCTCGCCAGTTTGCCACCGCCAATGGTGACAAACCTTTTGATCTTTTTATACCCACAGTAATCGGTGTTGCAGGTAGACGAATCTCGCACAACCATTGGGTTTGTATGAGTTAACGTGACTAACCTATCTGCATCCCTGAGCACCATGGGTATATTTGCGCAGACAAATTGCCTGATGAATAAAACACGACAGTATGAGTTGATTCGTTGGCTGAAAAAACAAAGCGCTCCGGCGCAACGTTGGCTCCGCCTGTCCATGTTACTTGGTCTCCTCAGCGGGTTACTAATTATCGCTCAGGCATGGTTGCTCGCCACCTTGCTGCAATCTTTGATTATCGACAAATTGCCCCGCACTGCATTAACTGCCGATTTTTGGCTACTGGCGGGGACTTTTGCTTTGCGTGCCGTGATCAGTTGGTTACGTGAGCGGGTAGGATTTATCTGTGGCATGAAAGTTCGCCAGCAGATTCGCAAAGTCGTGTTAGACAGATTAGAACAACTTGGCCCCGCGTGGGTGAAGGGTAAACCAGCCGGGAGTTGGGCGACCATTATTCTGGAACAAATTGAAGATATGCAGGATTACTATTCTCGCTATCTGCCGCAAATGTATCTGGCGGTATTTATTCCTGTGCTGATTTTAATTGCCATTTTCCCCATCAACTGGGCAGCAGGTTTGATCTTATTTGTCACCGCGCCGCTGATTCCGTTATTCATGGCACTGGTCGGGATGGGGGCTGCTGATGCCAATCGGCGTAACTTTGTCGCGCTAGCACGTCTGAGTGGCAATTTCCTCGATCGCTTACGCGGGTTAGACACCCTGCGGCTATTTAACCGTGCCAAAGCAGAGACAGACCAAATTCGCGACTCCTCGGAAGATTTCCGGCGCAGAACCATGGAAGTGCTGCGAATGGCTTTCCTCTCCTCAGCCGTATTGGAGTTTTTTGCTGCCATATCTATTGCCGTAGTGGCGGTTTACTTTGGTTTTTCTTATTTAGGCGAACTGAACTTTGGCAGCTATGGTTTAGGCGTAACACTGTTTTCTGGTTTTCTGGTCTTGATTCTGGCACCAGAGTTCTTCCAGCCATTACGTGATTTAGGGACGTTCTACCATGCGAAAGCACAGGCAGTAGGTGCGGCTGAATCACTGGTCACTTTTTTAAGCAGTGAAAGTGAGTCTATCGGCCAGGGCGATAAAGTGCTGAGTGGTTCAGATGCCCTAACCCTTGAAGCCGATGAGTTGGAAATTCTGGCTCCCAATGGCACCCACTTAGCTGGGCCGCTGACGTTTTTCCTACCCGCCGGAAAACGTGTCGCCATCGTTGGCTTAAGCGGCGCGGGCAAAAGTTCGTTACTCAACCTACTACTGGGGTTTTTACCCTATCACGGCTCGTTAAAAGTCAACGGCATTGAATTGCGTGAGTTAGCACCACAAGTCTGGCGTAGCCAGTTAAGCTGGGTGGGGCAAAATCCACATTTACCGGAACAGACACTGGTTGCCAATATTTTGTTGGGGCAACCTGAGGCTGATGACAGCCAATTACAGCAAGCGATTGAGCGCGCATATATCAACGAATTCCTCCAAGATTTGCCGCAAGGGTTGAATACCGAGGTCGGCGATCACTCAGCTCGTCTTTCAGTTGGGCAAGCCCAGCGTGTGGCCGTTGCCCGCGCATTACTCAACCCTTGCCGGTTACTGCTGCTGGATGAACCAACGGCCAGCCTTGATGCCCACAGTGAACAGTTAGTGATGAAAGCACTGGAGGAAGCCTCTCGCAGGCAGACAACCTTGCTGGTCACTCATCAGTTGGAAGACACACTGGGTTATGATCAAATTTGGGTAATGGATAGTGGCCTTTTGATTCAACAAGGCGATTACTCCAGCTTGAGTCAGTCTGGCGGTTCATTTGCCAATCTGCTGTCCCATCGCAGTGAGGAGCTTTAATCATGCGCGTACTTCTTCCCTTTTTGGCGCTGTATCGCCGCCATTGGTTCCTGATTTGTCTGGGCATTGTGCTAGCAATTATTACCCTGCTCGCCAGTATCGGCTTGCTCACATTATCGGGTTGGTTCCTCGCAGGTACCGCCATCGCAGGCCCTGCTGGACTTTACACGTTTAACTATTTGCTACCGGCAGCCGGTGTCCGTGGTGCGGCAATTACCCGCACAGCTGGCCGTTACGCCGAGCGTGTTGTCAGCCACGATGCTACATTCCGTGTGCTGGCACATTTGCGGGTATTCGCTTTTCAGAAAATCCTGCCACTCTCCCCCGCCGGTATCGCCCGTTTTCGCCAGAGTGAGCTGCTCAACCGGCTGGTCGCTGATGTCGACACTCTTGATCATCTCTATTTGCGGGTGATCTCACCGCTGGTAGCCGCCATCGCCATTATCGCTGTAGTGACTTTTGGCCTGAGCTATCTGGATGTCAATTTAGCCCTGACCCTCGGTGCGATCCTGCTCGGGTTACTGCTGCTGGTCCCGTTGATTTTCTACCGTGCTGGTCGACCTATCGGCCGTGATCTAACCCACCTGCGCGGTCTGTATCGTTCACAACTGACCTCTTGGTTACAGGGGCAGGCTGAGTTGTTGGTATTTGGTGCGTTGAGTCGTTTCCGTGCGTCACTGGAAGATATTGAGCAGCGCTGGATGAGCCGCCAGAAGCAACAGGCTTCGTTGGCTGGCTTGGCGCAAGCACTTATGATTTTGGCCTCCGGTTTAACCGTAACCGCTATTTTATGGCTCGCCGCAGACGGTATTGGCGGGAATAGCCAGCCCGGTGCATTGCTGGCGCTGTTCGTCTTCACCTCATTGGCCGCATTTGAAGCCTTGTTGCCAGTTTCGGGGGCTTTCCAACATTTGGGGCAAGTTATCGCATCAGCAACTCGAGTTGCACAGTTGATAGAACAAAAGCCTGAAGTGACATTCCCTGTAAGTGGTCCAGCAGTAACGTCACAGGTGGAGCTAGAAGTGACAGGGTTAAGTTTTACCTATCCACAGCAGCCTCTGCCTGTTTTGCAGAATATATCGCTATCACTGGCCGCAGGGGAGCATATTGCGCTATTGGGTCGCACTGGTTGTGGTAAGTCCACACTTTTGCAGTTATTAACCCGAGCCTGGGATGCCAACCAAGGCACCATCACGCTGAATGGGTTGCCATTGGCGCAATACGATGAAACCACATTGCGTCAAATGATGACTGTGGTCAGCCAGCGGGTGCACATTTTCAGCAGTACCTTGCGTGAAAACCTATTACTTGCCTGCCCTTCTGCGTCAGATGCACAGCTAAAAACGGTTTTGGAACAAGTGGGATTAGCCAATTTGTTGGATAACGTCGAAGGGCTAAATGCATGGATGGGCGATGGTGGACGACCATTGTCCGGCGGCGAACAACGGCGCTTGGGAATTGCCCGTGCCTTGTTACATCCAGCTCCGCTGTTGCTGCTTGATGAGCCCACCGAAGGGCTAGACGCTGAAACTGAGCAGCAAATTCTGTCGCTGCTGCGTCAACATTGCCGCCAGAAAAGCCTAATTATTGTCACTCACCGCTTGTATGGGTTGGAATATATGGACCGTATTTGCGTAATGGATGGCGGGATGATAGTCGAGCAAGGCACCCACCAAAACTTATTGCAAAGTAAGGGCCGCTATTATCAATTCCATCAACGCCATTGAGGGCGTGATATTGAAACGGCGATGATGTTTTTGCTGTTTCCGAATTGGCTGAGCATAGGCCGATAATGAGCTAATTTTCAGCTAATATTATTAAAAGCTGCTGAAACCAAAGCAGTATTATTTATGATTATGCCTAAATGGGCCTGTTAGCCGTCGCCAAGGAGATTTATGCGCATCACTCAGCTCTCTTCTCAATCATTTGCCTTTCCGTCACCTGAGCTGGCTCTGCGCGAACCAAACGGATTGCTGGCACTGGGGGGCGATTTATCCGCGCCCCGTTTGCTAGCCGCCTACCAGCGGGGGATTTTTCCTTGGTTTAGCCCTGGGGAGATGATTTTATGGTGGTCACCTGATCCTCGGGCAGTATTGTTCCCAGAAGATTTGCATGTCAGCCGGAGCATGCGGCGTTTTCTGCGGCGTTGCCCTTATCGATTTACGCTCAACCATGCTTTTGAGGATGTTGTCCGCGCCTGTGCTTCTCAACGTGATGAGGGAACCTGGATTGGCGACGATGTGCAGCGAGCTTATTGCGAGCTACATGCTCTAGGGCACGCCCATTCAGTAGAGGTTTGGTTGGAAAATGAGCTAGTTGGTGGTTTGTATGGCATTGCAGTGGGTACATTGTTTTGCGGTGAATCCATGTTTAGCCGCTCTGACAATGCATCAAAAAGCGCATTAATGGTTTTTTGTCATCATTTTACCCATCAGGGTGGAGAACTGATTGACTGTCAGGTCCTCAACGCTCACACTGCGTCGCTGGGTGCGATTGAGATCCCACGCAACTTTTTTTTGCAGCAGTTGAGTCAACTCCAGTTTAGTCCACTACCGGCTGAATGCTGGTTACCGCAATCGTTGAGTTTTTCAGCCACGATGCAGTAAAGCTCAACCGTTGAAATGAACCCCACATTAGGCTTTATCCCCCTTTTACCGGCAGACTAATCTTGCTGAAATGGTGCGATGACTGCCAACACTTCTTTACATAATGTGGGTTTTTCGGCATTATCTTGCCGATTAAAAACTAAGGTAGTTACACCTAGAGGATTCGATGGCCAAAGAAGACAATATTGAAATGCAGGGCACCGTTCTTGATACGCTGCCGAACACCATGTTCCGCGTTGAATTGGAAAACGGGCACGTGGTAACCGCTCATATCTCCGGTAAAATGCGCAAAAACTATATCCGCATCCTGACGGGTGACAAAGTCACTGTAGAGCTGACCCCGTACGACCTGAGCAAAGGCCGCATTGTCTTCCGTAGCCGTTAATCGGCTAATCTGTCGCAAGTCGACGACTCGCGAGCTCTGAGGATGTAGTCCCCCTCCGGCGCCCTTTCCATTTATGGCAAGGGCGTTTTGCGTTTTCTTTTATTTACCTGCTCATCCGGCTTTATCAGCCATGAAAAAAACGAAATACCCAAAAACAAAAAGGGCGATAAGTTGTTAACTTATAGCCCTTTTTTATTATTGCTGTATCAACGTACTGACTTAGTGAACCGCACCTTCAGTTTTACGCTTTTGCGCACTCTGAAACTCATATGCCAGTTGTTGTTTTTCTTTATCCAGCCCAACAGTGACTGAGCCACCATCAACCAAAGAACCAAATAACAACTCGTTTGCCAGCGGTTTCTTCAGGTTTTCCTGAATCACCCGCGCCATTGGCCGTGCACCCATCGCCTTGTCGTAACCTTTATCAGATAACCAATTACGGGCTTCTTCACTGACTTCCAGCGACACGCCTTTGGCATCTAATTGCGCCTGCAATTCAACGATGAATTTATCCACCACCTGCTGGATCACAGTCGGCGACAAGTGATTGAACCAAATAATGTTATCCAACCGGTTACGGAATTCCGGCGTAAACACTTTTTTGATCTCTTCTAATGCGTCAGTGCTGTTGTCCTGCTGCTTAAAGCCAATGGAGGTGCGCTGCGTTTCGCGCACACCAGCATTGGTGGTCATCACCAGAATGACGTTGCGGAAATCAGCTTTACGGCCATTGTTATCCGTGAGAGTCCCGTTATCCATCACCTGCAATAACAGGTTAAACACATCCGGATGGGCTTTTTCAATTTCATCCAGCAGCAAAACCGCATGAGGATGTTTGATAACCGCATCGGTCAACAGACCACCTTGATCGTAGCCAACATATCCCGGAGGCGCACCAATCAGGCGGCTAACGGTGTGACGCTCCATATATTCGGACATATCAAAGCGCAGCAACTCGATATCCAGCGCTTTGGCCAATTGTACCGTCACTTCAGTCTTACCTACACCGGTCGGGCCAGCAAACAGGAATGACCCGACAGGTTTATGGTCATGCCCTAATCCTGCACGGCTCATTTTGATGGCTTCGGACAGAGCATCGATGGCCTTATCTTGGCCAAATACCAGCATGTTCAAGCGGTCGCTCAGATTTTTCAGCACATCGCGATCACTGGCAGAGACCGTTTTCTCCGGAATACGAGCAATACGAGCAACCACAGATTCAATATCCGACACATTGACAGTTTTCTTACGTTTGTTAACGGGCATCAGACGACTACGGGCGCCCGCTTCATCGATCACATCAATGGCTTTATCCGGCAAGTGACGGTCGTTGATATATTTAACCGATAACTCTACTGCGGCGCGTATCGCTTTCGCGGTATAACGCACGTCATGATGCGCTTCATATTTCGGTTTCAAACCGTTAATAATCTGAACGGTTTCTTCTGGTGTCGGTTCAGTAATATCGATTTTCTGGAAACGCCGCGCCAAGGCACGATCTTTTTCAAAGATATTGCTGAACTCTTGGTAAGTCGTAGAGCCAATCACCCGAATTTTGCCACTGGAAAGCAACGGTTTAATCAGGTTAGCGGCGTCAACTTGCCCACCAGAGGCTGCCCCAGCCCCGATGATAGTATGAATTTCATCGATAAACAGAATGCTGTCTTTATCGTTTTCCAGCTGTTTCAGCAGCGCTTTGAAGCGTTTTTCAAAGTCACCACGGTATTTAGTTCCCGCCAGCAACGAGCCGATATCCAGTGAGTACAGGGTGCATTCAGACATCACTTCTGGTACATCGCCTTGCACGATACGCCAGGCCAGACCTTCGGCGATGGCGGTTTTACCAACACCAGACTCCCCCACCAGCAGTGGGTTATTTTTACGTCGGCGGCACAACACCTGAATGGCACGTTCCAGCTCTTTATCGCGTCCAATAAGCGGATCTATACCGCCAACACGCGCCAGTTGATTCAGATTGGTGGTGAAGTTCTCCATACGGTCTTCCCCTCCTGCCTGCTCTTCATTCACCGGATTTTCTGCATTCGGTGCCTGACCCGGTTCGTCCTTACGAGCGCCGTGGGAAATAAAGTTCACAACATCCAGACGGCTGACATCATGCTTGCGCAGCAGGTAGGCCGCCTGAGATTCTTGTTCACTGAAGATGGCTACCAGCACGTTAGCACCAGAGACTTCATTGCGCCCTGATGACTGAACATGGAAGACCGCGCGTTGCAACACCCGCTGAAAACTAAGCGTAGGCTGGGTGTCACGCTCTTCTTCAGTGACTGGTAATGTTGGTGTGGTTTGTTCGATGAACGCTTCCAGTTCCTGGCGTAATGCCACCAGATCAACCGTACACGCCTCCAGCGCTTCCCGCGCGGCTGGATTGCTTAGCAATGCCAGCAATAGGTGCTCCACGGTCATAAACTCGTGTCTGTGCTCACGCGCTCTGGCGAAAGCCATATTGAGACTGAGTTCAAGTTCTTGATTGAGCATAGGCACCTCCCAATAATTGCCTTAATCAGGCTTTTTCCAGCGTACAAAGCAATGGATGCTCGTTCTCCCTGGCGTATTGATTAACATGTGCGACTTTTGTCTCTGCCACTTCGGCAGTAAAAACACCACAAATCGCCTTTCCTTGATAATGCACATTGAGCATCAATTGTGTTGCACGTTCAATATCATAAGAAAAGAACTTTTGCAGAACGTCAATCACAAATTCCATCGGTGTGTAATCGTCGTTGTTAAGTATAACTTTATACATAGACGGCGGTTTGAGCGCCTCTTTCTGTTTATCTTTGACTAAGTGTTCAAAATTCAGCCAGTCGTTATTCTTACCCATTGCCTGCCCATCGTTTCACTAAACCACACAGGAGCAATACCTCACTCCGGTTATAAGACCATTTGATGCAGATATCTATTATTATTTTAACATCACTTATGCCATAACGCCGCCAGAGAAAAAAGTCGATTTCTTTGCCTTAAAAACGGTTAAATTGTAACCAAACGAACACAATAGCGTTAGCTGCATCAAACTTTGAAGAACTGCCTCTGCCAGACAAAAGTCCTCCCCTTGACGTTGAGACCATTTCCACTAGAGTGTATTTTTGTGAGCTGTTGGAGTTTTAACCAATTTGTGCTCACTTTAACCAGCGATTACCTCATCTCAAACTAGAATAGCCTTGCGAGGGACGTAGAAGTATGGAGACGGGTACTGTTAAATGGTTCAATAACGCCAAAGGTTTTGGCTTCATTTGCCCAGAGGGCGGTGGCGAAGATATCTTCGCTCACTATTCAACTATCCAGATGGATGGTTACCGAACGTTAAAAGCCGGTCAAATGGTTAACTTTGATGTCCACGAAGGGCCGAAAGGGAACCATGCCAGCCTGATAGTACCACTTGGGTTAGATGTGGTACTGCAAGAAGACATACCGCAGGAACTTGCTGCTTTGGCCTGACACCACGCACTTATTCGCTTAACTATCATGGCACTACCCTCACCTAAACCATGCAGGTGATCGGGTTGTGTTCTGCGGTGACCTGTTGCGACCAGCATCAATAACGTTCAAAAATCAATGACATTTCAAAATGCCAGCCAATCATGACTGGCATTTTTATTTCTCTATTATGCTACCAGAGCCGCTACGGTCAACCTCCAATTCGGACTTAAAACCTCAACCGTAACACCCTTTATGCGCCACCACGCTCACGCGTCCCCCCTATTCACGCGCTAACGCATCAATAGGATTAAGTCTGGCCGCGCTGCGGGCAGGCAGATAGCCGAAGACCACCCCTATCACAGTTGAGCACAAGAACGCGCTGAACAAGGCCATCGGTGGGAAAGCAATCTGCCAGCTAGGTAAAATCATTTCCACCATCAAACCAATAGCGAAGGAGAGTGTGATACCCAGTGCACCACCCACCAGACAGACCAGAATCGCCTCGATTAAGAATTGCTGCATCACATCACTGGATCGCGCGCCCACCGCCATACGGATGCCGATTTCACGGGTACGTTCTGTCACTGAAACCAGCATAATATTCATCACGCCAATCCCACCAACCACCAGTGAAATCACCGCCACCAATGTCAGGAACAATTGCATCGTGCGGGTGGTTTGCTCCGCTGTTTGCAACAAGCTATCCATGTTGTAGGTGAATATGTCTTTCTTACCGTGGCGCAGGGTCAGCAAGCGAACCAACTGCTGCTCGGCTTCCTTGCTGCTATAGCCCTCTTTAATCCGAATGGTGATCGAATCAAAGTAGGAGCGCCCCATCAGGCGGCTCGCCATGGTGCTGTACGGCACCCATATCCGCAGCGCTTTACTGCTGCCAAACATGGATTGCTTCTCCTCTACCACCCCTACTACGGTCGCGGGCATATTACCGACCAAGATCACTTGCCCAACCACCTCTTTGAGATGAGGAAATAGCCTGCGCTGGGTATTGCGGTCAATCACGACCACTTGCGACTGGCGTTCGACCTGCTCATGGGTGATTGCTGTCCCCTGTTCGAGCTTCATGCCGTATACGCGAAAATATTGCTCACTAACACCCGAGACACTGGCCGCGACATCAATATTGCCGTATCGCAGCCGCATGCTGCCGGAAATGGTGGGCGACACGGCGCTGACATAGGATTGCTCTTTCAGCGCTGCCATATCGTCATAAACCAACGCCTGCCGGGTGCTCGGGTCATCGTCGCCAAAATCTTTGCCGGGATAGACATCAATCGTATTGGTCCCAATCGCGCGGATATCTGCCAACACCATCTGTTTGGCCGCATCCCCGACCACCAATATGGAGACCACCGAGGCGATACCAATAATGATCCCGAGCATGGTCAGCGCAGTGCGCATTTTATTGGCCGACATCGCGCGCCAAGCCATTAGTAGCGCCTCACGGAAACGCCCTGTCAGCTGCTGCCACGAAGGCGCAGGCGGTGTCAGACTCATCACATCAGAAACCGCGACGGTGGACACCGTTTTCGAGCCAGAGTCCGCCATAATGCGGCCATCTTTGATCTCAATGATCCGCTCTGCCTGAGCCGCAACAGTAGGGTCATGGGTGACAATAATCACCGTGTGCCCCTGCTGCTGTAGCTGCTTCAGGATAGCCATCACCTCAACACTAGAATGGCTATCCAGCGCCCCCGTCGGTTCATCGGCCAGAATAACCTGCCCACCGTTCATCAAGGCACGGGCGATACTGACTCGCTGCTGCTGACCGCCGGAGAGCTGATTGGGCTGGTAGTTGACCCGCTCCTCCAGCCCCAAGCGGGTCAACAACATGTTCGCTCGCTCACGCCGCTCATGCTTACCTAAACCGGCATAGACAGCGGGAACCTCGACGTTATGGGCCGCACTGAGATGAGGCAATAAATGATAACGCTGGAAAATAAAGCCAAAATGCTCGCGCCGCAGTGCCGCCAGTGCATCATTATCCAATGTGGCGACATCTTGACCGGCAACACGGTAAACCCCCGCACTCGGCTTATCCAGACAACCCAAGATGTTCATCAGTGTCGACTTACCCGAGCCAGAAGCGCCGATAATCGCGACCAGCTCACCGGCATTAATGGTCAGTGAGACATCCTGCAATACGTCAACGGTTTCTCCGCCGGACTGATAGCTACGACGAATGCCTTTTAATTCAAGCAATGCCGTCATTATGCTTCCTCCGTGCCACCGCGACTCACGATGACCTCCTCGCCGACCTTCAGACCTGAAACCACCTGTGCATCGACATTATTGCGAATGCCGATCGTCACTTCACGTTTCTCCTCTTTGCCCTCTTTCAGCACCGCGATTTGATAACGATTGGTGCCCAGCTCCTCACCTAAGGCCGATAATGGGATCACCACCGCCTGCGGCACATTTGCCAGTTGAATTGAGACCTGCGCAGTCATTTGCAAGCGTAATAGGCGATCGGGATTCGGCACCTCAAAGCGCGCTGAATAGAAGATAGCGTCATTCACTTTTTCCGGCGTTGGCTGGATATCTTTTAACACGCCATCGAAACGTTTTCCGGGATCACCCAGCACCGTAAACGAGGCTTTCATCCCCGGCTTAAGGTGAATCACATCGGCCTCAGAGACCTGCGCATTCACCAACATGGTGCCCATATCCGCCAACGTCAGAATATTGGGTGCCTGTTGTGCCGCAATCACTGTTTGGCCCTGCAAGGTGGTGATTTGCACCACATCGCCAGCCATCGGGGCAGAGATCTTGGTATAATCCAGATTAATGTTAGCTGTATCCAAACTGGCCTTGGCTTTATTGATTTGCGCATTAATGGTTTCAACCTGCGCTTTCTTCACTGCCAGCGTGGTACTGGCCTGATCCAGATCCTGACGTGATACCGCCTGTAGTTTCGCCAACTCTTGTTGACGGCGCAATGTCACCGCCGCCAGTTGCTGCTCAGCTTTTGCCTGCGCTAACTGAGCATTCAAATCTTGTAGTGTCGCCTCCACTTCTTTGATTTGGTTTTGTGCCTGTTGTGGGTCGATCATCGCCAACAACTGGCCTTGCGTAACTTGGTCGCCAATCTTCACATACAGTTTTTCTAACTGACCACTGACCTGCGCACCCACATCAACTTTGCGCACTGCATCAAGTTTGCCCGTGGCAAGAACATTCTGTTGCAGGTCACGGTTGGCGACTTTCACCGTCTGATATTGAACTGGCGCTGGAGCCATCAGATGTCTGGAGATGAAAAAACCACCGATAATCAACACGGCAAATACGATGAGCCATCGGCGCTGACTTCTACTGAGCTGCATCAATTCAATTACCTTCCCTTATTTTGTCATTCTTTAAATTGTCGAAATTACCATCGGAAATTCTCATTTTGCTAAACGGAATTTCAATATCACCGTGCTATCGGCGAAACCTAAGATGCATTGAAACTCGGTTTAGTTCCCCTTTGTTTCAATAGCGCTGAAAGTTTTAATCACGCTGAAAACTCAGTGATATAACGGATTTTAATCATGCAGAACATGGGTAATACCAAATCTCATCCTAATACTCTTGACCTTTTTGGGTTGATTGCACTGCTATTCAGAGGTAATCAACCGCTGGGTGGTTCATGGCATAAATTACAATTTCGGCTGAAATTTATCGCCAGAACGTTAATTCAACCAAAATTAACCCTAAATCTATTATCTATGCTGGTGAAGCAACCTTTTCTAAACAGTATGTTACGCGGCCAACCTGATTTGCCCTGTAAATTACATCGCCCTTATTTGGCGAATACGTTCAACAATCGTCAAAAATTGGCGGTACTACAGGATCATTTCCAGTTAATAAATCAATGTATGCCAGCATCATTACTGCATAACTATCTGCATCAATCGCCTTATCAGTTGGCTGAGTTAACAGGCAAAAATGAGGAGAAATATTTTCTTTATTTGGCCGTTATTTCAAGATTCAATAAAGAGGGCGAAATTACGCTGATGATGACCAATGAGCAACAACAAACGCTGGCCGTGCTGACTTTCAGCCTATTTTATTATCAACAGCAAAAAACATTATTTATTGGCGGCTTGCAAGGTGCTGATAATGAAACACCCCATAGCGAAATCCACCTCAGCACCAAAGCATGTCATGGCCTATTTCCTAAACGTCTGGTATTAGAAGCCGCCTGCGGATTGGCAAAGCTGATGGGGGTAACACAGATTGTTGCCGTCGGGAATGCCACGCATATTTACCAGAACTGGCGTTATCGGGCGAAGAAAAAAGACAAATTACACGCCGATTACGACAGTTTCTGGTGCTCACTGGGGGGGCAGCAGTGCGCAAAGGGTCATTTCAGCTTACCCACACAGATCGCACGCAAGCCGCTGGAAGATATTGCCAGTAAAAAACGGGCAGAATACC
This sequence comes from Yersinia mollaretii ATCC 43969, assembly GCF_013282725.1. Taxonomy (NCBI): domain Bacteria; kingdom Pseudomonadati; phylum Pseudomonadota; class Gammaproteobacteria; order Enterobacterales; family Yersiniaceae; genus Yersinia; species Yersinia mollaretii. The sequence continues at coordinate 4,074,456 of NZ_CP054043.1, forward strand.
GCCGCCGCTACCAATTACTGGAACAACTCGAAGGCGGATTAGCTGCACATTTTGCAGGCCACTAATCGGCCCGACCTCGCGCCAACCAAACAACACGAGAAAACATTTTTTTCAGTAGTGGGGGAATAGACTCTACTCCCCACTCTCTGGCCTGGCTGGTCACTTCAATGGCCAAGTCGGGCTTGGAGGTGCGATGAATGGCCTTCTCAATGACTCTGCGCGGCTGCATTTTGGCACTCGCCGGAATAGCCGACACCCGGTGATAAACCGCATCAAACCCCGCGCGATATAAAAAGTGCTCCATATCCGGTGCGGGCAGTATAGTCAGGCGATCCCGCTCATGGTCACGCCCTGAGTCCGCCATATTACGGACTGTGTCGGCGTACTTTTTACCGGCATCATCACCATCCGTCAGAACATGCCACTGAATGCCCATGCGGTTGGCATACTTCAGCAAGGGTCGTAAACCACTCTGGGCAAACTCAATCACCTTGACACCTTCCGCTTCAAAGTGGTGACCACACTGGCGGGCCAGCTCATTAAGCAACCAGATCTCCGTTTCACCTTCTACCAGCAGCCAGCAGCGGGCAAATAAGGCGGAGGGGCGGTTGAAACGAATATGAAACGCGATGCGGCGGCTATCTTCAGCGCTCATGCCACGCGGGCCAATGCGGTAAGTCGCGACGCGAGAGGATTCACGCACCAGCCGACAAATGCTCTCTATCGGCACCAAAGAGACTAGCTCACCGGAGTTGGTGGTGGTGATACGTTGAAGTGGCAGTTGGCTGAGCAACCCCCAAGCGACTGATAACATGATCGGATGCAAGCGGGTTTCCGGGTCTTCGACCAGCAGTAAAGGCCGCGCATGGGGATCAAGACTCAGTGAGCCTTTGGCTTGCAGTAACGTTGAGAACATCCCCAGTAGTATCAATCGCATACTGCGACTATTGGGTTCAGCCACCATCCGGTTGATACTGTCGAGGGCCTGCCAGGCTTCTCGCTCCGGTTGTGGACGGTAGCGGTGATTACGCAGACCCACAGATTGCGACCCTTGCTCAGCAAAATAGTGCTCCAGTAGTTGGCGCATCGCCTCCAACCCTTGGCGCAGTTCAGTATTGGTCAGTTTCTGCGGATTACGCACCAACTCGCGGCTTAATTGATCCAGTTGCTGGTTTAGCGCCACTTTATCGGGTTGATGACTGTTTTCATCCGTCGTACTGCGCAGCCGGCGCATAAAGCGCGCATCGCGTAATCGCAATACCGGATGGATGCGAATCACCCCTCGTGCCAGCTTTTCAATATCATGCAAGGCCAGTGGCTGCCCCTCTAAATCGAGGAAAGTGCGCCAAGTACAGACAGTGCCATCATCAGCCAGCTCCCCCTCAACCCGATAATAAATACGATGTAAACCATCATCATTTTGTATCCATAACGGGGTTAATTGGCGGTAACGGGGGGCACGCCAGTGGCCAATATCTTTCTCGCAGAAGGTGAAAATAACCTGTAAATGGCGCTCTTTAGCACTTTCATCTCCTGCTGGATAATAAAAATCCTGCACGGTGAAATGATAAAGTTGCGGTTCGGGGGATAATAGTAATGTAAGGGCATCTAATAGGCTGGATTTACCCCAAGCATTCTCACCGACCAGCACGGTATTATCATCAAGGTTCAATGAAATACGATTAATACCGCGAAAACCGACTATATCTACGCGTTCAAGATACATGCTACGCCTCCGGTGCGAATTTATTCATGCAGTGACTACTAGATAACACTGTTAACCCGGCAAGCATAGCGCATTATCCTGATATCATGAGGTAAACCCTATGTCATTGAGGCGACACGGCAGGAGCTATGCTGCTTTACTCTGTCAGAAATTTTAGATAGTTTATTGCGCCACAGCCCACTATTCATCAGCTCATAATACCCAAAGTCATTGGCGTTACCGCAAGGCAAGAAACGCAGCAGTAATGTCAACAAAAAGGGTATAGGACGGTATAACTCGTGTATTCAGGATTGCTGATCATTCTTTTGCCATTAATTCTTGGCTATCTGATCCCACTTAGTCGCAAATCATTACTTCAATTGATCAACCGCTTATTAAGCTGGATGGTCTACGTGATTTTATTCTTTATGGGGATCAGTTTGGCATTTCTAGAGAATCTCAGCGCTAATTTGCTGCTTATTTTCCAGTACACCGCGGTCTTTTTCCTCTGTATTTTATGTGCCAACTTACTTGCGCTATTTTTACTCGAACGCAAATTGCCGTGGCGAAATACCCACCGTCAGGAAGCATTGCCCTCACGGCTGCATATGGCGCTGGAATCACTGAAATTATGTGGCGTGGTCATTATTGGTTTCCTGCTGGGTTTAAGCCAATGGGCATGGTTGCAGTATGCGGCGAAAGGTAGCGAACTGGCACTGATTTTCCTGCTGTTTTTAGTCGGTATTCAATTACGTAACAGTGGCATGACACTGCGCCAGATCGTGCTAAACCGCCGTGGGACTATTGTGGCCTTTGTCGTCGGTATCAGTGCATTGTTAGGGGGTCTGCTCGCCGCACTGCTGATGGGTTTGCCGATTAAAACAGGTCTGGCGATGGCCTCTGGCTTTGGCTGGTATTCGCTGTCAGGTATTTTGCTGACTGATGCATTTGGCCCGGTGATTGGTAGCGCCGCATTTTTCAATGATTTGGCACGGGAATTAGTCGCCATCATGCTGATCCCCACACTGGTTCGCCGCAGTCGCTCCACCGCATTGGGCTTGTGCGGTGCCACCTCGATGGACTTTACCCTGCCGGTATTGCAGCGTAGTGGTGGGCTGGAAATGGTCCCTGCCGCGATCGTCCACGGCTTTATACTGAGCCTGCTGGCCCCTGTGTTGATTGCGTTCTTTTCGTCATAAGTTTTTTCCGCGCAGTGGTTCGCCCGATTCACTGCGCGCTATTCCCGCCCAAAACTGAATAAATTCTCATTCGCAGCAAAAGTTGCGCCAAATCAAGATAAGGTAAAGTTGCACTAAATAAGCCTTTTTAAACCCTGCTAGCCCCTCTATGCTTTTAAACATGCATTATAAATGCACTTTTAAAAGGAAAATAATTATGTTCTGTGTGCAATGTGAACAAACCATCCGAACGCCTGCGGGCAACGGCTGCTCCTACGCGCAGGGGATGTGCGGAAAAACCGCTGAAACCTCTGATCTACAAGACCTATTAGTTGCCGTGCTGCAAGGGCTTTCCGCTTGGGCATTGACCGCGCGCGAAGTGGGCATCATTGATCATCAGATTGACAGCTTTGCACCCAGAGCCTTCTTCTCGACCCTCACCAATGTGAATTTCGATTCAGACCGAATCATCGGTTACGCCAAAGAAGCGATTTTGCTGCGCCAATCATTGGCTATCCGTTGTCGCTTGCTCGACAGCACTATCACCGTTGATCACCCGTTGGCTGAGCTGCAACTGCTGTCAGATGACATTCCTACCCTGCAACAGCAGTCGCAACAATTCGCCCTGAACAGTGATAAAGCCGAGATCGGCGACGATATTCATGGCCTGCGGATGCTCTGCTTGTATGGTCTGAAGGGCGCAGCGGCCTATATGGAGCATGCCCATGTACTGGGCCAGCACGATGAGCAAATTTACGCTGAATATCATGCTTATATGGCGTGGTTAGGGACACAGCCACGCGACGTGGACACCTTGCTGAATAATGCCATGGGCATTGGCAAAATGAACTTCAATGTCATGGCTATTTTGGACACTGGCGAAACCCAAGCCTATGGTGATCCGCAGCCCACTGCCGTGAATGTGCGCCCGGTGGCGGGTAAAGCCATTTTGATCTCCGGCCATGATCTCAAAGACTTACAAATGTTGCTGGAGCAGACAGAGGGCACCGGGGTTAACATTTATACCCACGGTGAGATGCTGCCCGCCCACGGCTACCCAGAATTAAAACGCTACCCACATCTGGTGGGTAACTACGGCAGTGGCTGGCAGAACCAACAGACCGAATTCGCCAAATTCCCCGGCCCGATCCTGATGACATCCAACTGTATCATTGACCCGAATGTGGGTAATTACGGCGACCGCATCTGGACCCGCAGCATTGTTGGCTGGCCGGGTGTGAATCATCTGGAAGGCGAAGATTTCGCGCAGGTGATTGATCAAGCATTGGGCATGGCGGGCTTCCCGTACAATGAGCTGGAGCACCTGATTACTGTCGGTTTCGGCCGTCAAACTCTGCTGAATGCAGCGGATACGGTGATTGATCTGGTCGCCACTAAAAAACTGCGCCATGTCTTCTTGGTGGGGGGCTGCGATGGTAGCCGCACAGAACGCAGCTATTTCACCGATTTTGCCCGCAGTGTGCCGCAAGATTGCATCATTATGACTCTGGCCTGCGGCAAATACCGCTTCAACAAGCTGGATTTCGGCACACTGGAGGGGTTACCGCGCCTGCTGGATGTCGGCCAATGTAATGATGCTTACTCAGCCATCATGCTGGCGGTAAAATTGTCAGAGAAATTGGGTTGCACCGTCAATGACTTGCCACTCAGTCTGGTGCTGTCATGGTTTGAACAAAAAGCCATTGTGATCCTCCTGACCTTGCTGTCACTGGGCGTTAAAAATATCTATACCGGCCCGACCGCGCCCGGCTTCCTGACGGACAACCTGATGGGGATTCTGTACGAGAAGTTTGGTATGCGGCCGATTACCACTGTCGAGCAAGATATGAACGCGATTCTGGGCAGTTAAGCATTGATTAATTAACCAATAATAGCTTGCCCGGCCAGTGCGGCTTCACGCCGTGGGTCGGGCATCATGAATGTTTTTTGCCCGAGAATGACCTGATTTGTTGTGAGGCCCCGATGACCGATTTTATTTCTACTGCCGATATTATCCCCACTGACTGTCCCACCGCCCTCTGCCCTAACCGGATGCAAGTCCACTCTATCGTACAAGAAACGCCCGATGTTTGGAGCCTGCGGCTGATTAATCACGATTTTTACCCTTATCTGCCGGGGCAGTATGCTCTGGTCAGTATTCGCAACAGTGATGAAACCCTGCGTGCATATACCCTCTCCTCTACACCCGGATTAAGCCCATTTATTCAACTCACGGTGCGCTGCTTGGCTGATGGCGAGGGGTCGAATTGGCTGACCCAGCAGGTCAACGCGGGGGATTATCTGTGGCTTTCCGAAGCACAAGGCGAGTTTACCTGCGCTCATGCAGATGATGACCATTACCTGATGTTGGCCGCCGGCTGCGGTGTTACGCCCGTGATGTCAATGTGCCGTGACTTGCTGGCACGACGTACACAAGCCGATATTCGGGTGATTTTTAATGTGCGCTCACCGGCGGACGTGATTTTTGCCGATGAGTGGCAACAGTTATTGCAACACTATCCGCAACAATTACAGCTCACTTTGGTAGCGGAATCCGCAGCGACGGAGGGCTTTATCGCCGGCAGAATCACGGCTCAAATCATGCAGCAGGTCGCGCCAGACATCACCCGCCGCCGTGTGATGACCTGTGGCCCCGCACCCTATATGGATTGGGTTGAGCACTATTGCCGTGAGCAATCCGTGCCAGCCGACCATTTCCAAAAAGAGCAGTTCCGCACCGCAGATGACGTGATTGATACCAGCAATGAGTTGACGATGACCATTAGCCATCCACTGCGCAGTGTGAAAGTGCCCGTCGGCACCTCATTGCTGTTTGCGCTGGAGCAACATAAAGTTCCAGTCATGGCGGCCTGCCGTGCGGGAGTCTGTGGCTCGTGTAAAACGCGCATTCTGCATGGCGAATACACCACCAGCAGCACCATGACACTGACCCCCGAAGAGATTGCCCAAGGCTATGTTCTGGCTTGCAGTTGCCAACTACAGGGCGATGTCCAACTGGCGTAACCGCCTAGCTCACCGCCCCATAAATGCTAACCAGCCCCATTCATGGGGCGATTCACACCATTAATGGTCAATTCACGCCGTTAATAGAGCAATAATGATTAAACGCGCCATACTTTGACCTCATAGAATAATGACTCGCCGTTAATCCTTGAAGGGACAACTTATGAAGCAAACCGTGGCAACACTGGTCGCAAAAACGTTGGAACAAGCAGGTGTAAAGCGAATTTGGGGCGTCACCGGGGACTCACTCAATGGGCTGAGTGATAGCCTGCATCGAATGGGCACCATTGAGTGGATGGGGACGCGCCATGAAGAGGTAGCCGCTTTCGCCGCCGGGGCTGAGGCGCAACTAACTGGGCAACTGGCGGTCTGCGCTGGCTCTTGTGGCCCCGGTAACCTCCATCTGATCAATGGCTTATTTGATTGTCATCGCAACCATGTTCCGGTGCTGGCGATTGCCGCGCACATCCCCTCTAGCGAAATTGGCAGTGGTTATTTTCAGGAAACCCACCCGCAAGAGCTGTTCCGCGAATGCAGCCACTACTGTGAATTGGTTTCCAACCCAGAGCAGTTGCCGCGGGTGCTGGAAATAGCCATGCGCCAAGCCATTCTCAATCGAGGCGTGTCAGTGATTGTGTTGCCGGGTGATGTCGCACTACAACCCGCGCCGGAAGAGGCCGCCGTGGTGTGGCAGACACCGAAACTGCCCTTAGTTCAGCCGCCGATGAGTGAATTGGCGATTCTGGCGCAGACACTGAACAAGGCGAAAAACATCACGCTGATGTGCGGCAGCGGCTGTGCGGATGCCCACGACGAAGTGGTCAAATTGGCCGAAATGCTGCAAGCCCCGGTGGTACATGCGCTGCGGGGCAAAGAACATATTGAATGGGATAATCCTTACAGCGTCGGTATGACCGGGCTGATTGGGTTTGCCTCGGGTTATCATGCCATGATGAATGCCGATACCTTGGTGTTGCTCGGCACCCAATTCCCTTATCGCGCTTTTTATCCCACCCATGCCAACATCATCCAGATTGATATCAACCCCGGAAGTATTGGTGCTCACTGCCCTGTCAATATGGCGCTGGTGGGGGATATCAACACCACACTGCGTGCGCTGATCCCGCAGTTAGAAGCCAAAAGTGATAGCAAATTTTTAGAAAAAGCGCTGGAACACTATCGTACCACCCGCAAAGATCTGGATGGGCTGGCGACCGCCAATGATAACCAGCCGATCCATCCGCAATATCTGGCGCAGCAGATCAGCCGCCATGCCACGGATGACGCCATTTTCACCTGTGATGTTGGCACCCCCACCGTGTGGGCGGCCCGCTATCTTGAGATGAACGGCAAACGGCGCTTGCTGGGGTCGTTCAACCACGGTTCGATGGCGAATGCCATGCCACAAGCCATTGGCGCACAAGCCACCGCCCCTGATCGCCAAGTGGTTGCCCTGTGTGGCGACGGCGGCTTCACCATGCTCATGGGGGATTTCCTCACCTTGGCGCAGCTCAAATTACCGGTGAAAATTGTGGTGTTCAATAACAGTGTGCTGGGATTTGTGGCGATGGAGATGAAAGCCGGGGGTTATCTGACAGATGGCACCGACTTGCATAATCCTGACTTTGCCGCCATTGCCAATGCGGCGGGCATCAAGGGAATTCGGGTTGAGAAAGCCTCTGAGTTAGATGCCGCGCTGGAGAGTGCTTTTGCCCATCCGGGGCCGGTATTGGTGGATGTGGTCACCGCCAAACAAGAGTTATCGATGCCGCCACAAATCAAATTTGAGCAGGCAAAAGGATTCAGCCTCTATATGCTCAGGGCGATTATCAATGGCCGTGGTGATGAAGTGGTCGAGTTGGCAAAAACCAATTGGCTACGTTAATACTCTTATCGCCACTATCACCACACTAATGGCATCATGAGCCATGGATGCGTTTATTCAGCCGCTTCCATGGCTTTTATTCGTTTCATTCTATCCCCTCGCCCGACTCAACACAGTAATAAACCCCACATATTATGTGGCATAATCGACACTTTAAACGTATCACCCTGCTAAATACCCCATACCGGCGTAGAGTCATTTATTAATCAGTTGTCATCACGATATCAACGGCACACTCACAGTATTGATGGGGGTATCCCTATGCCAAAAAAAACCAAGTCAGGATTTTCAGCCACGGCGGAATTGACCTGTTTGCTGCGCGCAAAGTCATACGGCGAGAAAAAGCCCCATCTTAAAAGTGATGATTATGTGGCGGTTATTCTCAGTCAGACCTTCCATTCACTCTTTTCTATGATGCAGAAAACCTTTCTGCTGGGTGATGATGTCTTAAATCTCGCCACCCCCGCGGGCATTTACCCCTATATTGTGGCCCGCACCCTCTATATCGATGCTATTTTTCAAAAAACGGCTGGGCGCTTTAGCAAAATATTTATTCTGGGGGCCGGCTATGATTCACGAGCGATTCGTTTTTATCACGCGTTGCAACATAGCCGTATCTTTGAAATTGATCACCCCGCCATGCAGCAGCACAAAATCGAGAAACTGAGCGAGGTACACATCTCACCCCCTTCCAATTTGACCTTTCTTCCCATTGATTTTAATCAACAAAATTTGGCTGACACCCTCGCCAACTTCCCGCTACAAACGGGCGAGAAGTGCCTGTTTCTGTTGGAAGGCTTGCTGATGTATCTGGACCCTACACAAGTAAAAACACTGTTGAGTGCCATCAGTGATTACAGTAGTGATGGCAGCCAGATTATTTTCGATTTTGTGTATGAGAATCTATTGGTGGATGACCACGGAATAACAGATAACCCGCCACGCAACCCTGAATATGGCGTGAAAGAGAGTATTGAGGGGGTACGCACGATTGGCGAAGCTTGGACATTTGGTATCGCTGCGCAGGGGATCGACGGATTTTTACAGCAGTACGGTTTCACTTTATTGGATAGAGCCGATGCCCACGAATTGGAAAAACGATTCTTTACCGATAACCAAGGAAAATGTCTGGAGAGAATTAATACCGCCTCGTGTTTGATCTACGCCAGTCGAGAAAAATCCTAATAAATCAGCGGATAATCAGATTTTCACTCATTATCAATTATCCTGATAAGTCAAATTTCTTTAATATCAATAAATAATCCCTGCCACTCCTTTCTTGTTTTATCAATCTGGCTATGATGAAGCATAGCCCCTTATTCTGACCGCGAGATAACTATGCTGATCGATTTACGCAGTGACACAGTAACGCAACCTGATACCGCGATGCGCAATGCCATGGCGAATGCCGAAGTCGGCGACGATGTGTATGGTGATGACCCGACGGTGAATGCATTGGAAGCCGAAGCCGCCAGACTGTCAGGCAAAGAGGCCGCCCTGTTTCTGCCGACCGGCACACAGGCCAATTTGGTCGCGCTATTAACCCACTGCCAGCGGGGGGAAGAGTATATTGTCGGCCAGAAAGCGCACAACTACCTGTATGAAGCCGGGGGGGCCGCCGTGCTTGGCAGTATTCAGCCGCAACCTATTGATGCCAATGATGACGGTACTCTACCGCTGGATAAAGTGTTAGCCGCCATCAAACCTGATGACATTCATTTTGCCCAAACCCGGCTGTTAAGTTTGGAAAATACCCATAGCGGCAAAGTGTTGCCCCTGAGCTATTTGCAGCAAGCTTGGGCATTGACCCGCGAGAAAAAACTGGCGCTCCATATTGACGGTGCACGTATTTTTAATGCCGCCGTGGCGCTAAATGTGCCTTTGAGCGAGATTAGCCAATATTGCGATACCCTGACCATTTGTCTCTCCAAAGGGCTGGGCACGCCAGTGGGCTCTCTGCTGTGTGGCAGTGCGGAATATATTCATCGCGCCCGCCGCTGGCGCAAAATGACCGGCGGGGGGATGCGGCAGGCGGGTATTTTGGCGGCGGCGGGGTTATATGCCCTAGATCACAATGTCGCCCGCTTAAAAGATGACCACGACAATGCCGCATGGCTAGAGCAGCAACTGCGCTCGCTGGATGTCGAGATAGTCGCGCCGGGCGCGCAAACTAACGTGCTGTATATTAAGCAGTCGGCTGAATCAGCCGCCCAACTTGGTCCTTGGATGCGCGAACGTGGCGTATTAATCAGCGCTGGCCCGATCACTCGAATGATTACCCACATCAATATCAGTCGCCAAGATCTGGAAAAAGTGGTGGCACTGTGGCGTGAATTTTTAACCGAGCAGCGCTCATGACGCCGCAACGGATATTGGTGCTGGGGGCCAGTGGCTATATCGGCCAGCACCTGATCCCCAGACTCAGCCAACAGGGGCATCAGGTCACTGCCGCCGCCCGCCGCATTGAGTGGTTGAAAGAGCAGCCGTGGCCCGACGTCAACTGCCGCTTTGTCGATCTTTATCAGCCCGATACCCTCAGTGCCGCCCTACAAGATATTGATGTCGTTTATTATTTGGTACATGGCATGGGCGACGGGCAGGATTTGATTGAGCAGGAGCGCCTTGCCGCCAGCAATATGAAGGCGGCACTCCAAGCACAGCCCAGCTCGGTGAAGCAGGTCATCTATCTGGGTGCCTTGCAGCCGGGAAACAACAGCTCCCCCCATCTGATTGCGCGCAAACTGACCGGTGACTTGCTGCGCCAAAGTGGTGTTCCGGTGACAGAACTGCGCGCCAGTATCATCGTCGGCCCCGGTTCTGCCGCCTTTGAAGTGATGCGCGACATGGTTTATAACCTGCCGATCCTGACACCGCCGCGCTGGGTGCGATCAAAATCCTCCCCGGTCGCACTGGATAACCTACTGGTTTACTTGACGGAACTGCTCAATCATCCGGCAGCAGAGAACCGCATTTTTGATGTCGCTGGGCCGGAGTACATCAGCTATCAAACCCTGTTTGAGCGCTTTATTGCCATCAGTGGCAAACGGCGCTGGTTGATCCCAATTCCTCTGCCAACTCGATTTATCTCAGTCTATTTCATCAGCATGATCACCTCAGTGCCGACCCCGATTGCCAGTGCCTTGATTGAGGGGCTGAACCACGATTTGCCCGCCGATGGCGAGGCATTACAAGCACTGATTCCCCAGCAACTGGTGAGTTTTGATGATGCGGTCAAAGAGACATTGCGCCGGGAGGATGAAGTGGTGGACTCGGCAGATTGGGGCTATGACCCCGAAGCCCGCTCCCGCTGGCGGCCCGGTTACGGATTTTATCCCAAACAGGCCGGTTGCCAGCTCTACACCACTGCCTCCAGCGAAGCGCTCTGGCATGTGGTGCAGCAAATCGGCGGTAAAGAGGGCTATTTCTACGGCAATCCGCTATGGAAAACCCGCGCTTGGATGGATGATCTTGCTGGCGGCGGGGTGGTCTATGGCCGCCCAGATCGCGAAACGCTGGAGTTGGGTGACCTGATTGATGGCTGGAAAGTCATTACCGTCAAGCCGTTACGCCAGTTGGCGATGATGTTCGGCATGAAAGCCCCCGGTTTGGGCCGCCTGACATTTACCATCAAGGATTTAGGCGGGCGTCGCAGTTTTGATGTCCGGGCATGGTGGCATCCGGCAGGTTTTAGCGGCCTGCTCTACTGGTTTGTGATGATGCCCGCCCATCTGTTTATTTTCCGTGGCATGGCAAAACGTATTGCGACACTGGCTGAAGACTATGATCGTGAACAGTCGCAGCGCACATTGGCACAAAGCGAATCGGATGACGCGCCAACGCCCTAAATTGAGCGGCATCACTAATGCCCCTTTTTCCTCTGATTCGCAGTCAACAACACTGCAAACACAAGGAAAAAGGGGATAGTCGGTGCTTTCTGATTGCATAGCGCATCATTTCACGGAAGAATGGCATCTTATTTGCTGAGCGAATAATTCCAAACGCTAGCATTCTGATTTTTGGTGGGAACCGAATTCGCTATGAAGGTATTGGTCACCGGTGCAACCTGTGGGTTAGGCCGAAATGCCGTTGAATATCTCCGCCGTCAGGGTATCAAGGTCATTGCTGCGGGCAACAATGCGGCGATGGGCGCATTACTGACAAAAATGGGCGCTGAATTTATTCATGCGGACCTGACCAATCTGGTCTCCTCGCAGGCAAAAGCCATGCTGGCGGATGTCGATACCCTGTGGCATTGCTCTAGTTTTACCTCGCCGTGGGGGACTGAGCAGGCTTTTGAGCTGGCCAATGTCCGCGCCACCCGCCGCTTAGGCGAATGGGCTGCCGCCTATGGTGTGGAGAATTTCATTCATATCTCCTCGCCCGCGATTTACTTCGATTACCATCATCACCGTAATATTCAGGAAGATTTTCGCCCGGCACGTTTCGCCAATGAATTCGCCCGCAGCAAAGCCGCCGGTGAGCAGGTGATCCAACAATTGGCGCTCTCCAACCCACAAACGCATTTTACCATCCTGCGCCCACAAGGCTTATTCGGCCCTCACGACAAAGTGATGCTGCCGCGCCTGCTACAGATGATTAAGCACTATGGCACCCTGCTGCTACCCCGTGGCGGCAGTGCGCTGGTGGATATGACCTATCTGGAAAATGCGGTACATGCGATGTGGCTGGCGACCCAAAGTCAAAATACCCTGTCGGGTCGAGCTTACAACATTACCAATCAGCAACCCCGCCCCTTGCGCACCATCGTGCAACATCTACTCGACGCGCTGGATATGCCGTGCCGCATTCGCTCGGTGCCCTATCCGATGATGGATATCATGGCCAGAGCTATGGAAAAGCTTGCGAATAAAGCCGAAAAAGAGCCGGTGTTGACACATTATGCTGTCGCTAAACTCAATTTTGATCTGACGCTGGACACGCGACGCGCCGAGCAAGAGTTGGGCTATCGCCCGATAGTGTCACTGGACGAAGGCATTAATCGCACCGCCCTCTGGCTCAAAGATCACGGAAGACTGCGCGGTTTATAGCCATTTCCGGCAAGCATAAGACAGTCATAAAAATAGGTCTTATACTACAATCACTTTCAAAACTATTATTACTTTCAGAACGGCAGTGATTACTTTCAGGACGGCAGTGGCTTGCACCACTGCGATCACTTTCATCATGTCCCCTAACAACGGGATGCGACAGGCAGGTGCAGCAACCGCCCGCCGCATCAAGTTCGCAGGGTAGAGATTCTTTCACCTAAGGTCATCATATGAAAAAGAAAAATATTGCTCTGATTCTTCCTCTCGCCATTCTGCTTAGCGCCTGCACCAGCACCGTCGATCCGGCGTTTAAAGACATCGGCAGCCGCACAGCACCTTGCGTTGACGGCGGGCCGGATCAAGTAGCGCAACAATTCTATGATCTGCGGGTTCAGCAAATTGGCAATCACAGTGGCTTGCCCGACGATAATCTGTCGGCTCAATTTCGCCCCTATCTGAGCCAACCGCTTTACGAAATGATTCAAAACGCCAGAAAACAAGCGGGCACCCGCACCACGGCCCAAGTCAATAAAACCCAAGCCATTAATGGCGATATCTTCACTAGCCTGCGCGAAGGCAGTACCAGCGCGAATGTGGCCAGCGCCTCGACCATTCCCAATACCGATGCCCGAAACATTCCGCTGCGTGTTAATTTGACTCATCAGAGCGCAGGTGGCCAGTCGGTGACTTGGCAGGATGAAGTGCTGATGATCCGCGAAGGCACCTGCTGGGTGGTCGATGATATCCGTTTTATGGGCGTCACAGCCCCCGCCAGTAGCTTGCGTCAGCTACTGGGTGACCACTGATCCCACACTTTTCGCTTCCGGCAGAAAGAGTTGTCTGTCGGAAGCGGGTCATACTGGGGCGAAATCTGTCAGCCCCGCGAAAAATTAATGTCAACAAGGAAGAAGTGGCTATGCACTCAGTTCACCCTGTGATTAAGCTCCTTGCCATCAGCGGATTTTTTGTCGCCATCGCCGCCCAAGCAGCCCCCCAATGTGGGCAAACCGCTCAGTTGATCAATGCCCGTTTAAGCTATATGAAGGATGTGGCGGGCTATAAAGCGGAAAATCATCTGCCAATAGAAGACATTGCCCAAGAAGAGAAAGTGATTGATAAAGCACTCGCGGAAGCGGAGTCGTTGGGTCTCAATGCAGCATCAATCAAGCCGTTTATGGTGGCACAAATCAATGCAGCCAAAGCGATTCAATACCGCTATCGTGCAGATTGGTTATCACAGCCAGAAACCCATTGGCAGCCCAAGCCACTGGATACCGTGCGCACTCAAATTGGCGAGCTGAGCAGCAAGACCCTCAAACAGGTAGCGGAAGAGCTGAAAACCTGCGACAAGACGGCCATTGCCGACAAAAGCGTATTCATCAAAACAATACGTCAACATAATCTACACACCGCTGATGTGGATATCATCTTCTCAACATTCACTCAGATAACATTGAAATAGCGGCCAGTTATTCCTCCCGCCAATGTGTACCGGTTTTCTTCCAGTAAATCGGTATGCTTTGATTTACAAGTAGATTCCTGTTTTGACTATTTTTTAATCTACCGCTGCGGATACTCTGTCAGATTTATCCATCGCCCGACAAATTCCCCCAGAGCAGAGTCAAATCCAAATGTTATGCTGTTATCCCCACTGAACTCTGGTTATTAATAAATTTTAACGCACAAAGATTGCATAAGTATTCCGTGGAAGTTACCATTCACCGCATCATTGGCTATTCAGATTTGGCGCATGAGTATTCAACTTAGCGGAATTAACTGTTACTACGGCGTGCATCAAGCGCTGTTCGACATCACATTAGACTGTCCGGCAGGTGAAACCTTAGTGTTACTAGGGCCAAGCGGTGCTGGTAAAAGCTCACTGCTGCGCGTACTTAATCTGCTGGAGATGCCGCGTTCCGGCACCTTGCAGATCGCCGGTAATCACTTCGATTTTACCCAAGCTCCGGGGGCAAAAGCGATTCGCGAATTGCGCCAGAATGTGGGTATGGTCTTCCAGCAGTACAATCTTTGGCCGCATCTGTCAGTGGTACAGAATCTGATTGAAGCCCCTTGCCGCGTGCTGGGTCTGTCAAAAGATGAAGCTATGGCGCGTGCCCAGAAATTACTGACGCGACTGCGTTTGACTGATTTTGCTGATCGCTTTCCGCTGCACCTTTCCGGTGGTCAGCAGCAGCGCGTGGCCATTGCCCGGGCGCTGATGATGGAACCTCAGGTCTTGCTGTTTGACGAACCGACGGCGGCACTCGACCCAGAGATTACCGCGCAAATCGTCAGCATCATCCGTGAATTGGCCGGAACCGGCATTACTCAAGTCATTGTTACACATGAAGTTGAAGTGGCCCGTAAAACCGCTAGCCGTGTGGTTTACATGGAAAACGGCCACGTGGTAGAACAAGGCGATGCCAGCCACTTTACTCAACCGACAACCGAAGCTTTTGCCAGCTATCTGTCACATTGATATCTATTTGGGAATTTGCGATGAAAAAACTAATAATTGCTGCCGTCCTCGCCAGCATCAGTTTGTCAGCCTCGGCCGCTGAAACTATCCGTTTCGCGGCTGAAGCCACCTACCCGCCATTCGAATTTATTGATGCCAATAATAAAATGCAGGGCTTCGATATCGATCTGGCGAATGCGCTGTGTAAAGAGATGCAGGCAGACTGCACCTTTACCAATCAGGCGTTTGACAGCTTGATCCCAAGCCTGAAATTCAAACGTTTTGATGCCGTGATCTCGGGTATGGACATCACCCCTGAGCGCCAAAAACAAGTGGCTTTCACCAAACCTTATTATGATAACTCCGCGCTGTTTATCGCTGAGAAAGGGAAAGTGGCTGATTTGGCCGCCCTGAAAGGCAAACGCGTCGGGATGCAGAATGGCTCTACCCATCAGAAATACCTGATGGAGAAACACCCTGAAATCACCGCCGTCCCTTACGACAGCTATCAGAATGCGATTCTTGACCTGAAGAATGGCCGTCTGGACGCGGTATTTGGTGACACTGCGGTGGTGAATGAGTGGCTGAAGCAGAATAACCAACTGGCTGCGGTCGGCGATAAAGTGACCGATGCTGACTATTTCGGTACCGGTTTAGGTATCGCAGTTCGTCAGACCAATACCGAATTACTGGGTAAGTTAGATGCTGCACTGGCGAAAGTGAAAGCCGATGGCACCTATCAGACAATTTATAAAAAATGGTTCCAGCAGTAATTTAAGCACCCATGAATGAATTCCAACCTTTAGCAAGCGCCGCCGGTATGACCGTCGGCCTTGCCGTTTGTGCACTGGCCCTCGGTCTGGTTCTGGCGATGCTGTTTGCCGTCTGTGAATCATCGCGTTTGAAAGTTGTCAGTTATCTGACGACCGGCTGGGTCACCCTTTTACGCGGGCTACCCGAGATTCTGGTGGTTCTGTTTATCTATTTCGGCTCCTCTCAGTTGCTGATGATGCTGTCGGACGGATTTACCCTAAATCTCTATCTATTTGAGCTACCGATTAAGCTCAATATTGATGATTTCGAGGTCAGCCCATTCCTGTGTGGGGTGATAGCCCTCGCCCTGCTCTACTCAGCTTACGCTTCGCAAACTTTACGTGGCGCGCTGAAAGCTGTCCCGATTGGGCAGTGGGAATCTGGGCAAGCACTGGGTTTGAGTCAAGCGGCGATCTTCTTCCGCCTGATTATGCCGCAGATGTGGCGTCATGCATTACCGGGCTTGGGCAACCAATGGCTGGTGCTGCTGAAAGATACCGCATTGGTGTCGCTAATCAGTGTGAATGACCTGATGCTGCAAACCAAAAGCATTGCCACCCGAACTCAGGAACCGTTCACTTGGTATGTGATTGCCGCGGCAATCTATCTGGTCGTGACCCTGTTAAGCCAGTACGTGCTCAAATGGATTGAACTCCGCACCACGCGTTTTGAACGGAGCCCATCCTGATGCTGGAATACTTACCCGAGATCCTAAAAGGGCTACATACCAGCCTGACGCTGACTATCGCGTCCTTATTCGTGGCATTGGTGCTATCACTGCTGTTTACCATTGTGTTGACACTGAAAACACCGATTATCACACCGCTGGTCAAAATCTATATCACGCTGTTCACTGGTACTCCTCTGCTGGTACAGATCTTTTTGATCTATTACGGCCCTGGGCAGTTCCCGGCTATCCGTGAATATCCGTGGTTATGGAGCTTGCTGTCACAACCATGGTTGTGCGCAATGATTGCACTGGCATTGAACAGCGCGGCCTATACCACTCAGTTGTTCTACGGAGCCGTCCGCGCTATCCCATCAGGTCAGTGGCAATCCTGCGAAGCGCTGGGGATGTCCAAAGCCCAATCTTTACGCATCCTACTGCCATTTGCCTTTAAACGTGCACTCTCATCCTATTCCAACGAAGTGGTGTTGGTGTTCAAAAGTACCTCATTGGCCTATACCATTACATTGATGGAAGTAATGGGTTATAGCCAACTGATGTATGGCCGTACCTATGACGTCATGGTCTTTGGGGCTGCCGGGATTGTGTATCTGTGCGTGAATGGCTTGCTGACGTTATTGATGCGGGTGGTGGAGCGCAGAGCATTGGCGTTTGAGCGGCGGAATTAGGGGGAATCCCCTATCCCCGTAGATTGGATCAGGGTTCGGTTGATATTCGTTCAGACTATCAGTTCGGTTGACATGAGATCGGTGTTCACTTTGCCTCCGATGCCTCAACCGCCAATGGGGTTACAAGCGCGTAACCCCCTTGGAACCCCTGCGCTAGCGCACGTATCGCTTGCCCACTTCGTGGGTGCCCTCGCTCAAATGTGCTTTTAACTTCAAGGTCAAAACCACGGTTTTGATTTTGCCTTTCTCTTTTGATCTTAAGCGCTGAACGACTATCACCCGAAACCTGATCCGATATCCAACAACCGAACCAATCATCCCCCTCTTCTCTTAAAAAAATAAAAAAACTAAATTTTTAATCACATTACTTGCATATAAATTCATAAACTGGCAATGTAAATGCCATCAGTTATCCAAATAAATCGCGATAACAAATCACTAGTAACAATAAAATCAATAACTAATAGCACATTCTATTTATAAAATTCTGACAGGAGTTTAAGCATGAAAAAGTTATTATTGGCAACAATCTTAAGTGGTATGGTTTTCAGTGCTACCGCAGCGGAGACTATCCGTTTTGCCGCCTCAGCCACCTACCCGCCATTTGAATCAATTGGTGCCAATAATGAGATTGTCGGCTTTGATATGGATCTGGCAAAAGCATTATGTAAGCAAATGGAAGCCAACTGCACATTCACTAATCAAGCCTTTGATAGCCTGATCCCAGCACTTAAATTCAAACGTTATGATGCTGTTATCTCCGGTATGGACATCACGCCGGAACGTAGCAAGCAAGTCGCCTTCACCCAACCTTACTATGCCAACTCAGCCATCGTGATCGCCCCAAAAGGCAAGTTCAGCTCTTTTGCTGATCTGAAAGGCAAGAAAATTGGGATGGAAAACGGGACGACGCATCAGAAATATTTGCAAGATAAGCACCCTGAAATCCAAACCGTGGCTTATGACAGCTATCAAAATGCCATTATTGACCTGAAAAATGGCCGTATTGATGGGGTATTTGGCGATACTGCGGTAGTGAATGAGTGGCTGAAAACCAACCCGAATCTGGCGTCAGTGGGCGAGCATGTGACTGACCCGCAATATTTCGGGACGGGTCTGGGGATTGCTGTGCGCCCAGATAACACCGCACTGCTGGAAAAACTAAATAAAGCCATTGATGCGGTGAAAGCTGATGGGACATATAAAGCCATCAATGATAAGTGGTTCCCTCAATAATATTCTGCATACTTGAAGTCGTAGCCAACACCGCTGCGGCTTCAAGTACGAAGGATAAGTAGTATAAGGACTTCATAGTGGGCTGTGTGCGGAAACAGATCAAACAACTGCACCCGCTCAATACGATACCCCGTTAACCTACTGATATCTTTCGCCATTGTCTCTGCATTACAGCTTGAATAGAGAATGAATTCAGGCGCCATCTGAGCAAGATAATCACAGAGTTCAGCTCCCATTCCGCGCCGTGGCGGGTTAACTAATACCAATTGCGGTACTTGTGCTTCTGCGGTGGCAAAACGGGTGGAGTCCAACGCGGCAAAACTGACATTTTTTAGCCCTAGTTGATCCGCTGACTGGCGTGCACAGGCGATGGCTTCGGCGCTGATTTCAATCCCAGTGAGCTGAGTCTCTGGCCCCGCGCAATGTAAACCAAAGCCCCCCACACCGCAGAACAGATCCCACATGCTACTGATGCTCAACTCGCGTACCCATTGCCGTGCCGTGGCATAGAGCGAGGCTGCAACTTGCGGATTTGTCTGGAAAAAACTTTGCGGGCGGATAAACAGTGGCACCTGATTAAACTGCTCAGGTAGCGCCTGCTGCTCAGTCAGGGGGATCTCTCGCTCCCCTTCCAAAATCGCCATATGCACCGGCTGAATATTGGCCGAGATCACCGCCAGTTGGGGCAATTGTTGCTGTAACCACGGCAACGCCGCCTGCAATTGCGCCAGTTTGGTTTCAGAGCGCAAGACAAAGCGCAGCATCAACTCGCCGCTATAGGTGCTTTCAGTCAATAACAGGAATTTAAGCTCGCCGCGCTTGCGGGCAACGTTATAGGGTGTCAGGCCTGCGTGGGCGATAAAGGTTTTTAGTACCGTAAACACGGGCGCAAAAGTGGCGGGATAGAGTGGACAGTCGCATAAATCAACGGCGGTGCCGTCGCGATGCAACATCCCCAATAACGGGCGCTCAACACTGCCACTGACTACCATCTTCGCTTTATTCCGAAAAGCACTCTCGCGCCCGAAAATCGGCGTTAGCCATTGAGTCACAGTGTGACCCGCCAACAGATCTTCCAAATGATGTTGTTTGTCAGCCAGTTGCTGCGGATAGGGTTTATCCAGCCACTGGCAGGAACGGCAGCGACCCGCCGTATACTGAGCGCAATGCATTAATAATTGACCGTTATAATCTGAGACGTTAAATAATTCGCAGCCGAAGCTGTTGGTGGGGGCGAATTGTAGCACTGTGTTGCGCTAAACACTCATTTTGCGTGGTGGAAATAGCGATGCCAGGGGAAAAATAACAAGCCGATAATCACAACATCAGGAATTTTTTGCAGCAAGAGACTATGCAGGATTTCAGCACCGCTATCGCCCTCGACACGGAAAACATCCAGTACCAGCCAATCAAGTGAAACTATCAATAGGTAGAAAATGATGAGTATCTGGCAGAGCAGATAGCACCAGCGCGCCCAGTTCTGCCGACGGCAGACTGCCACGCCGCAGACAATTTCCAGTAATAGCAATAAGATACTGGCGACTAAGATCAGAGCGGAGTCCCAGCTTTGCAGGTTTTCATCAAGAAATTCACTCGTGCCCCCCCACCCCAATTCAGCCACCAATAGGAGCACGCCGAGAAATTGGGTGGCAATGATGGCCGTTCCGGCAATTAAAACCGGTACAGGAGTAGTTGCTGAAGATGAAAACGCTGAGGATGAAAATGGTAATCTCATATTGCCCTGTCTGTATCCCTGTTCAGTTATCTACAACCTGATGTTATCCCTCACAATAACGCCGCTCGAAAGCGGCGTCAAAGTAAGAGAAAGACTAACAGTTTTAAGGGCGATCAGCCATTAATTAACAGCCAACTATTGATTAACAGTCAACTGCGAGCCGCTTTACGCAATTCACGCAGTCGCTGTTTTTCTGAACGGGACATAAACCACCATGCAATTAAGCCGATGATGCCAACCACCAGCAGAATCAAGGTCGCCAGCGCATTTATCTCTGGATTAACCCCCATCCTTACACTAGAGAACACCAGCATCGGTAATGTGGTCGCCCCCGGCCCGGCGACAAAACTGGCAATCACCAAATCGTCCAGCGACAGGGTAAAGGCCAGCAACCAGCCGGAAATTAATGCCGGAGCAATCATCGGGACAGTGATCACAAAAAACACTTTCAGGGGTGTGGCCCCCAGATCCATGGCCGCCTCTTCAATAGAGCGATCTAGCTCACGTAAGCGCGAACTGATCACCACTGTCACATAGGCAGTACAAAAGGTGACATGTGCCAGCCAGATAGTGAACATGCCGCGCTCTGCGGGCCAACCGATGGCGTGCCCCATGGCGACAAACAACAGTAGCAGGGATAAACCGGTAATGACATCAGGCATGACCAGCGGCGCAGTCAGCATAAAAGCGAAACCGGTAGAGCCGCGAAAACGCCCGAAACGCACCATCACGACAGCCGCAATCGTCCCCAACACTACCGCCATGGTGGCGGAGGCAGCAGCGATAGTCAGACTCAATCCCACGGCTGATATCATTGCTGAATCGTTAAACAGTTCGATATACCAGCGGATAGACCAACCCGCCCAGACGGTGACCAGTTTTGAGCTGTTGAATGAGTAAATGACCAGCATCAGCATCGGCGCATACAGGAAGGTATAACCGATAATCAGGATCACCCGACGCCAGACCGACCGTACTTCCGGTAGGTTGTTCATACCGCGCCTCCAGACTCTCTATTTTGGTGTTTGTGGAACCAAAGTATCGGCACAATCAGCAACACCAACATTACCGTTGCCACCGCTGAAGCCACCGGCCAGTCGCGGTTATTGAAGAATTCTTGCCACAAAATACGGCCAATCATGATGCTATCCGGCCCACCGAGCAGTTCAGGGATAACAAACTCACCCACCGCCGGAATAAACACCAACATGGAACCCGCGACAATCCCGCCTTTGGTGAGCGGCATAATGACACTGACAAAGGTCTTAAAGGGTTTAGCACCCAGATCCGATGCCGCTTCCACCAACGAGTAATCCAGTCGGGTGAGTGCGGTATAGATAGGTAGCACCATAAACGGCAGATAGGAATAGACCACGCCAATATATACCGCCAGATTGGTGTGCAGAATAATTAGCGGTTGATCGATAATCCCAGTCCACATCAGGAAATTATTCAAAATGCCGTTGTTTTTCAGGATGCCCATCCAGGCATAAACTCGAATCAGGAATGATGTCCATGACGGCAAAATCACCAGCAGCAATAAGATATTGCGTGTAGATGATTTGCTGTGGGCGATAGCCCAAGCCAATGGATAGCCGATAATCAGGCAGCAAATTGTTGAGACTGCCGCCACTTGCAGTGATTGCAAATAGGCATCGATATAGAGTGGATCTTCGAGCAGTTGCAGGTAATTACCCAGATTCAGCGAGATATCCAGCTTGCCATCCAGCCAAGTCATCAAATCGGTGTAGGGCGGTACAGCACGGGCCATCTCAGCCAAACTGATTTTGAACACAATCAGGAATGGCAGCATAAACAGCAGAAATAGCCATAGATAAGGCATGGCGATGACCAGTTTACGGCCATGTGCCATCTGGAAACGTTGTATCAGTGCCTTGATTGGCCCAACAGCCCGGGCCGGCGGCTCTGCTGCGCCATGAGTGGATTCTGGTATCACAATATTTAGCTCCCAAAGACCATTAGCTGCTCAAGACCACGCAGCTGTCAGCATCCCAGCACAGTTGCACTTCATCGCCCCAAGTGGGCATCCCTTTGCGGTAGCGATGACCATTTTGCAACTGTGCACTCAGCATCTGACCGCTATGGAGTTTGACGTGATAGATCGAGAGATCGCCCAGATAAGCAATGTGTACCACTTCGCCCACCGCAAAGTTGCAGCCATCTTCCGGCACCTGCTCGCACAGCATCACTTTTTCCGGTCGCAGAGCAACAAATACCGGAACGCCGTCAACCACCGAGGCATCAGAATCCACTTTTAGCGGATGGCGCAAACCGGGGCTGTCGATGACCAACGCATCGTCCAACCGCTCTTTTAATACCCCCTCAAACACATTGACTGAGCCAATGAATTCAGCACTAAATCTGCTGTTCGGGTGCTCATAAATCTCTTCTGGCTCACCAATTTGCACAAATTTGCCACGATTCATTATGGCAATGCGCCCCGCCATGGTCATGGCCTCTTCCTGATCGTGCGTCACCATTACACAAGTGGCCCCGACTCGCTCCAGAATATCCACCACTTCCAGTTGCATCCGATCGCGCAACTTTTTATCCAGCGCACCCATTGGCTCATCCAGCAGCAGCAATTTTGGCCGTTTCGCCAAGCTGCGCGCCAATGCGACACGCTGACGCTGACCACCGGATAACTGGTGTGGTTTGCGTTTGGCGAACTCTTGCATGTGCACGAGCGTCAGCATCTCAGCAACCCGACTTTTGATCTCAGCCGAAGGCATCTTGTCTTGCTTCAAACCAAACGCAATATTTTGCTCAACAGTCATATGCGGGAACAGCGCATACGACTGAAACATCATGTTGATCGGACGCTGATAGGGCGGCACGTGGGAGAGATCCTGCCCATCAAGGACTATCTGCCCCTGTGTTGGCTGTTCAAAACCGGCCAGCATACGCAGCAGGGTGGATTTGCCACAACCTGAAGCCCCCAACAGCGCAAAGATCTCACCTTTGTAGATGGTCAAATTGACATCATCTACAGCGGCCTGACCATCAAAGGATTTGGTTAAGTTGCGGATCTCCAGCAAGGGCGTAAACACCTTCTGGGATTTGGGCTGCGGGCGGGGAATTACATCATTCACTCAGCGTGCTCTCCGTGAAAGCAGAACAGGCCGCATTCTCAGTGCGGCGCAATAAAAAACAGGAACAGAGAGATAACCCCCTGTTCCTACCATGGTCTATTTTACTTTCCCATCAATGAATTATTTACCACTTTTCACTTTTGTCCAAGCCCGGGTGATCACACGATCAATTTTCGGTTCTTGTACTTTCAGCGTGAACATTTTAGCGCGCACCTCTGCCGGTGGATAAATACCGGGATTATCACGGACTTCAGCATTAACCAGCGGTGTCGCGGCTTTGTTGGCGTTAGCATAGAACACATGGTTACTGATATTCGCAATCACATCAGGGCGCATCAGGTAATTAAGGAACTGATAGGCTTCATCCTGATTTTTAGCATCAGATGGCATTGCAAACACATCAAAGAAAGCCAATGCCCCCTCTTTTGGAATGCTGTAGGCCACATTCACGCCATTTTTCGCTTCTTTAGCACGATTAGAGGCTTGCATGATGTCCCCCGCCCAACCGACAGCCACACAGATGTCGCCGTTCGCCAGATCATTAATGTACTGTGAAGAGTGGAAATAACGGATGTTCGGCCGCAATTTCAGTAATAATTCCGTTGCAGGGCCAGTGTAGTCGGTCGCCTGAATACTGTTGGGATCTTTACCCAAGTAATTCAGTACAGTAGCAAAAATCTCACTTGGCGCATCAAGGAACGAGACACCGCAACTTTTCAGCTTCTCAAGATTTTCAGGTTTCAACACCAGATCCCAACTGTTTACCGGTGCATCTTTTCCTAACGCGGCTTTCACTTTTTCGACGTTATAACCAATCCCCGTGGTTGCCCACAGATAAGGGATCGCGAATTTATTATCGGGATCGTGCTTGCTGACGAGTGCCAATAGCTCAGGATCGAGATTTTTATAATTGGGTAATTTACTTTTATCTAGCGGCTTAAATACGCCCGCAGACAATTGGCGTTCAAGGAAACTGGCTGACGGCACCACTAAATCAAACCCAGTGCTCCCTGCCATCAACTTACCTTCCAACACCTCGTTGGAGTCAAACACATCATAGACAACCTTAATGCCGGTCTCTTTCTGGAAATTAGCCAGCGTATCCGGCGCGATATAATCGGACCAGTTGTAAACGTGCAGTGTTTTTTCCTCAGCAGATGCTGAGACGGACGCGGCCATTAATAGGCCAGCAGCAACACCCGATAACCACTTTTTACGTTGGGTGAACATCCGTTAACTCCTCCAAATAGGGGGTGAAATAGTACGCTAAATTTGTACCCGATCGGATACAACACCGTTACCCTGACAAGAGCCAATGGCCACAAACACCGAGTGCATGACTATGCATTCGGTGTGATTATTGTCCTAGCAATAATAATCACTGTTTTTGTGGGGGAATATAATGCCCCTTGCAGAAACAGCAGCATAACCGCAGTTCGCAATCTGCACCAGACTCTAGGGTAAAAAACGCCTTTTATCGATTTTTTATGCATATTTTATCTATGTAATGCGCCACCAACGGTATAAACGGCGATAAATATCTGGCTAAATAGGGTAAAAAGCAGAAGATCTTATGGTTTGCAGGGGGAATAGCTTTGTGCCGCCAGAGTCAGCGGCACATTGAATGAAGGTATATTAGTGGATAACGGGATAAGCGGTGGCTGTTTGCGGTGCTTCGTCCTCTTCGCCAGTACCAATAAACAGCAGATCATTGGCGCGTGCTTCGAGAATAATCATCGAAATCTGCTCTTCACACTGCTGCATAAAGTAGCCAAACTGGGCCAATGTCACCCCCACTTCTACCGTCAGTGATTGGCAGACAATCAGTTTCGGCAGATTATCATCCTGAATATCAATAAAGGCTTTCACCGTCAGAGAGCTAGCATTGATTTGACTGAGATCCGCCACTAATGGAATCAGTGCCGTCGGTCTGACTTCGGCCAACGCCGAGAACAGGATGACGTTATCAACCAAATCGATTTTGGCATCAAACACACCCTCAAAATTTTGCATATGCGGCAAATGCAGCGCCTGGCAGGAATCGCATTCATAAAATGAGATACCGAGTTGATCCAGCCAACGCCGTAATAAGGTTAAGTCCGGGACGATGAGTGAATCCATAACTACCTACCTCACGATTCTCATAATACGAAAAGTGGCATAGCTTACGGAATATTGGCCGACAGCGCCATGACCAATCCCGACTAATTTAATGCCCTGATTAAGACTCATTACTTATCCGACTCAGATTTATTCTCTTTTTCGGATTGCACTTTATCCAGCTCTTTCTTGGTTTGTGGCCGAGATATTCTATCGGCGCTCCCTAATAATGGACCAAATCCACTGGCTACGCGCCAAACAATACAGACTGCCGCAGGGATCATCAGGCCGATCCCGATAAAAATCATAATAATCGCAACAGCCGGTGTGCCCATCGTACCCGGCAATGATATAAAGTCATTGATACTAAGGTAGGCGGCAACCAGTAACAGCATCCCCAACACTTCTGAAATAATCACAATACGGGGCATATCTCCTAACGAGCGCATCTTTACCTCCGATAGGCTCTGTACCCTTGAAACTGAAGCCGCAGCGACGTTTGCTGCAACTCGAGGTTCCTTGGGTATATATAAACATTGACCCAGTGTATTGAATCCCCACAATTTGTAACAGTACCGAGAAGCAAATAGGCAGGATTTATCATATCAACAGGTAATTCCTGCTTTTTTTTCACCACGCCAAAGGGCATAGTAGACCCCAGTGAGAGTGAGCAATACGCTAGTAGTCATTTAACAGTTGAATATATCAGTAACTGTTGGCGAAGTGATTATCTCAAATTAATCAAGGAGTTTTACATGTTTGCTGTGATTTTCGGGCGTCCTGGATGTCCTTACTGTGTCCGTGCTAAAGAACTGGCAGAAAAACTGGAAACTGAACGTGACGATTTTAAGTTCCGTTACATCGATATCCATGCTGAAGGTATCACCAAAGCTGATCTGGAAAAAACTGTCGGCAAACCGGTAGAGACCGTGCCACAGATTTTCATTGATGAGAAGCACATTGGCGGTTGTACTGATTTTGAAGCCTATGCTAAAGAAAATCTGAGTCTGTTCCAGTAATTGATTGGCAAAGAGCCTATACGCGCTCAAGCCATCTAGATGAGTTTATCTGAGAAAGGGTGTTAAACACCCTTTTTTATTGGCGCAAGGGTAGAGTCAGACAGTAAAAATGCTACCGACAAGCCGCATCACATCTGCAATTAATAGCACATCACCCCACCTTTAATCTGCAATTAAGCATTTACCTCTGGCAACATCAAACTTCCCGCTTACTACTGGCTGTCTCGCAGCAGACAGATTAGAATAAGCCCGCTATCGCCTCTTTTTATGTCTTGTTTGGCGATAACTTTTTAGAATTTAATGAATTGTGTCGCTCTACCTCTAGACCAAGAGCGTGTGCATCGTGAATCATCTGGGCTAATAGAAAGTCATACCTGTGAATATAAACGTCGCAAATTTGTTAAACGGCAACTACATCTTGCTGTTATTCGTAGTTTTAGCGCTAGGATTATGCCTAGGAAAACTGCGGTTGGGGCCGATCCAATTAGGTAACGCTATTGGTGTGTTAGTGGTATCACTGTTGCTAGGGCAACAACACTTTACCATCAACACAGAAGCGCTGAATCTGGGCTTCATGCTATTTATTTTTTGTGTCGGCGTTGAAGCTGGTCCAAATTTTTTCTCTATTTTCTTCCGCGACGGCAAAAACTACCTGATGCTCGCCTTGGTCATGGTGGGCAGCGCAATGATTTTGGCGCTGGGGCTGGGTAAGTTATTTGGCTGGGATATTGGCCTAACAGCCGGGATGCTTGCCGGATCAATGACTTCCACACCCGTATTGGTTGGTGCAGGCGATACATTACGCAGTACCATTGCAAATAATCCGGCACTACAACACGCCCAAGATAACCTGAGCCTCGGTTACGCCTTAACCTATCTTATCGGGCTGGTCAGCCTGATTTTAGGTGCCCGCTATCTGCCCAAACTTCAGCATCAGGATTTGCCCACCAGCGCCCAGCAAATTGCTCGCGAGCGGGGCTTGGATACCGATAGCCAGCGAAAAGTCTATTTACCCGTGATCCGCGCCTATCGCGTTGGCCCAGAGTTGGTTGCATGGGCAGATGGTAAAAATCTACGTGAATTAGGGATTTATCGCCAAACCGGTTGCTATATTGAGCGCATTCGTCGTAATGGCATTTTGGCGAATCCAGACGGTGATGCGGTGCTGCAAGTGGGCGATGAGATCTCACTGGTGGGTTACCCCGATGCTCATTCCCGCCTTGACCCCAGTTTTCGTAACGGGAAAGAAGTGTTCGACCGCGATCTGCTGGATATGCGCATTGTGACCGAAGAGATTGTGGTCAAAAACAGCAATGCGGTCGGCAAGCGGCTCAGCCACTTAAAACTGACCGACCACGGTTGTTTCCTTAACCGCGTGATCCGCAGCCAAATCGAAATGCCGATTGATGACAATGTAGTATTGAATAAAGGTGATGTGCTGCAAGTCAGCGGCGATGCGCGACGTGTCAAAAGTGTGGCAGAGAAAATTGGCTTTATCTCCATTCACAGTCAAGTCACTGACCTACTAGCTTTCTGTGCATTCTTTATTTTGGGGCTGATGATCGGCCTGATTACATTCCAGTTCAGCAACTTTAGTTTCGGGATTGGTAATGCCGCTGGCCTATTAATGGCCGGGATCATGCTCGGATTTTTACGTGCCAACCACCCTACTTTTGGCTATATCCCGCAAGGTGCGCTGAATATGGTGAAAGAGTTTGGATTGATGGTCTTTATGGCTGGCGTCGGATTAAGTGCAGGTGGGGGTATCAATAGCAGTCTGGGTGCTGTCGGCGGCCAAATGTTGATTTCCGGCCTGATTGTCAGTCTGGTACCCGTGGTTATCTGCTTCCTCTTTGGCGCTTATGTATTACGCATGAACCGTGCCCTGCTTTTTGGGGCCATTATGGGAGCACGAACCTGTGCACCCGCCATGGATATCATCAGCGACACAGCGCGCAGTAACATCCCAGCGCTAGGCTATGCGGGCACTTATGCCATTGCAAACGTATTATTGACCCTAGCAGGCTCGTTGATCGTCATTGTCTGGCCGGGAATATTAGGTTAATGCACCAAAAGGGATATTCAGGGCAAAGCTAAACATTCTTTTATACTTTTTTCATTTCCCCAGAACTTTCTGACTAGACTGGGGTCTGAATTAGTGCCACTGCTTTTCTTTGATGTCCCCATATTGAGGAGCCCGATAGTCCCGCCTTCTTAGGTTCAAGACTAGTCGGGTTTTTTCTTGCCTGAAATTTGAGTCCTGTCGCTCTCTCCCCCTCTTATCCTCCCTTAAGGCTTTCTTAAGACAAAATTATTACAGTAAAAACACTCCCTACTTCCTGCTCAGGTTATTTCGTGAAGACCAGCAAGCCTATGCCCCAATCTAAGAGCGTCACACTGACATTAAATAGTGCCTCAACAACACCAGTAATTAGGACAAAGCCTCTTTACTCGTTGCCACTAACCTTCTATTTTTGGCAGGCTTTTGGGTTGATGATCAGTGGATTACTCTTTCTCTGGCTATCTCGTAACGAGCAGCTGGATTGGTTTATCAGCAATTATTGGTTTGATCCCGTTGGGCAGAATTTTCCGCTGGAACATAATTACTGGCTAGATTTACTTAATCACCGATTATTGAAAATCACCATTATCAGCGCTGCCGTGGTCACCTTGTTATGGGGTCTTTATCGCCGAAATGGCCGAATAGTGACCAGCATGTTGCTGTTTGGGGTGGGTCCGTTGGTCATCGGCATCCTAAAAGCCACCAGCGCACACTCCTGCCCTTGGGATCTGGTGGAGTATGGCGGGAAATCCCTGAGTTATGTGCTGATGGAGAGTCCCCCTGTCGGGGCAGGTCCCGGTCACTGCTTTCCCGGTGGCCACGCCTCCAGCGGCTTTGCTGTCATGGCGCTGTTTTTCCTGTTTTATCCAGAGCGACCTCGGCTGGCGACCCTATGCTGGTTCGCTGGTGTCAGCCTAGGTATGCTGATGGGATTTGGTCAAGTTATGCGCGGAGCACATTTTCTGACTCACAACCTGTGGGCGGGGTGGTGGGTATGGCTTAGCCAGTTGACTCTGTTTTGGATGATTAGCGGTTATTACAGCCGTGATTAAAGGTACAGAATAATGGAACAAATGAATTACTTTTTCTTTTCCATGATAAATGCGACTCCCGCATCATCGCCATGGATGATTTCTTTTGCGACCTTCATCGCACGCGATTTGATCATGATTGTTCCTGTGTTGCTGGTAGCCTTGTGGCTATGGGGACCGAAAAACACCATGGAATTACAGCGCACCGTAGTGAGCAAAGCCGCCATTGCCCTCGCTTTCTCCATGCTTTCAGCCGCCTGTATTGGTATGCTTTTCCCTCACGATCGGCCTTTTGTGGTGGGTTTTGGTTATAACTTTCTGAGTCATGCCCCTGATAGCTCATTCCCGAGCGATCACGGCACCGCTATTTTTACCGTCGCCTTAGCCTTTGTTTTTTGGCATAAAATCTGGTCGGCTATCACTATGATGGGGGTCGCTATCGCCATTGCCTGGTCACGCGTTTATCTGGGTGTCCACTGGCCTTTAGATATGGTAGGTGCTTTCATATTGGGAATTATCGGTTGTCTATTTGCTCAGTTGGTGTGGAATTTGTTCGGAGACGCTATCTCCAGTGGCATGAAGCGCCTTTATCACCTGAGTTTTGCCTTACCTATCAGTCGTGGATGGGTCAGAAGTTAGCAACACTCCGTTATTGATCTCATATTGCCGATTTAGCCCAAAGATCGGCACTATCCTCGCTTTCCCTTCAATATTAAAAGTACTGTAAAATCAATTAACTAAAAAATAACCAGCATCATGCCTCATCATGAATGTTATTTAAATAACAAATCACATTATAATTAGTGAGAATTGTCTTTGTTTAATCCTTATTATGTTATTATTCTAACAATAGAATCCACTTACAGATGAACAAAAGGACAATAAGCATGACCATCAATTACGCTAATTACATCGACCATACCCTATTGGCAATGGATGCCACCGAAGCACAAATTATTAAGCTGTGTGATGAGGCCAAACAACATCATTTCTATACCGTATGTGTGAACTCCGGTTATGTTCCACTCGCTGCTCAACAGTTAGCGGGTAGTCCGGTTAAAGTCTGTTCAGTCATTGGCTTCCCATTGGGTGCAGGTCTGACTGAAGCAAAAGCATTTGAAGCTCAAGCGGCGATCAAAGCTGGCGCACAAGAGATTGATATGGTTATTAATGTTGGCTGGTTGAAAAGCGGGAAAATAGCTGAAGTCAAAGCCGATATTAAGGCTGTGCGCGATAATTGCGCCTCTACACCGTTGAAGGTAATATTAGAAACTTGCTTGCTCAGTGATGCACAAATCGTTCAGGTTTGTGAGATGTGCCGTGAGTTAGACGTTGCCTTTGTGAAAACCTCAACTGGTTTCAGCACTGGCGGCGCGAAAGAGGAAGATGTGAAATTGATGCGTGCCACGGTAGGCTCGATGATGGGTGTTAAGGCATCCGGTGCAGTTCGTGACCAAGCAATTGCTGAAAAAATGATTCTGGCAGGAGCAACGCGAATAGGCACTAGCTCAGGAGTCGCTATCGTTTCGGGTCAGCAAGCGGCCGCGTCAAGCTACTAAAACATTGTAAGCCCGGTTAATACCGGGCTTATTTATTGCCCTGTGCTATTTCGCAGTACAGAGTATTAAGCCTAGTTTGTCAGGAATCGCTTATGGAAACCCGCCGTGCAGAACGAATCAATAAACTTACTCAGGCCCTAAAGCGTTCCGATAAAATCCATCTAAAAGATGCCGCCAGTCTGTTGCGGGTTTCAGAAATGACCATTCGACGGGATCTTAGCGCCGAGCCTACTTCAGTCATTTTGCTGGGAGGTTATGTGGTGATGGACCCCAAAAGCAACAATGCCAACAGCTATTTTGTGTCTGATCAGCAGGCAAAACAGGTGGAAGAGAAGCGGCGTATTGGCCAGTTGGCAGCACGTCTAATCGTGGAAAATGATACGGTTTTTTTTGACTGTGGCACTACCATTCCCTCTATCATTGACGAGATCGATGAAGAGCTGGCATTTACCGCAATTTGTTACTCGCTCAACACCTTTCTCTCCTTGCAAGATAAACCTAATTGCAAAGTCATCCTGTGTGGTGGTGAGTTCAAACCCAATAACTATATTTTCACCCCAATCAGTCAGCATAATGAACTGGACAATGCCTGTCCAAATAAGGCTTTTATCTCGGCAGCAGGTGTGTCGGTTGAGTATGGCGTAACCTGTTTCAACTTTGATGAGATCTTATTAAAGCATCGTGCCATTGCCAAATCTCAGTATAAAATTTTGGTGGCCGACCACAGTAAGTTTGGCAAAATAAAACCCGCCAGTATCGGCCCACTCACACTCTTTGATGCCGTGATCACTGACCGTCAACCTGATGCCGAATTCAGCCAGTTCTTTTTAGCTCAAGGTATCAAACTCGACTGTTAAGCTTGATTTCATAGTAAAAATCCCATTTCAGTCAGCATCGGGTAGCTAGCTCTACCCGCGTATTATCGGACAAAAATTGAACTCTATTTAATTTGCAAAAGAGGTGGCTAATAACCATATTTTATATATGGTTAAATATTGTTCTTACCATATTAATTTTAAAACATGATTTCATTATTTAATTAATATCAGGTATTGACTGGATTTAACGTAAATTAATTTAACAAATGGTCTTCTTTTAACACATTTCAATAATAGAATAATCTAAGGTGATCGCCTGATACATTATTATCCACGATAATTCGTATGACAAATAAAAACATCCACCAAAAAAAACACTTCTGATTTATTTTCCACAGCGATAGTCATTACTGCTTCTTTCTTATTTTCTGATTCTATCTCCCTCCAAACCCAAGAATCTCCAACAAATCACAAAAACAAATAAATACATTAAAATCAATAATATAAAACAATTTCTCTATTTCAGACTAATGATATTCATCAATAAAACGGTGAAAAACTTGTTTTCTTCTAGATCCACACGCGTGGTTAAAATATATTGCACACCAAGAATTGAGTGATGAAGAATAAACTGTTTATTTGTTAACCAAAATGAGAAAGGGGCTTTTTAATTATCTTCAGTAATAAATTGCAAACATTCATATAACAATCAGTTGTAAATTTGCAACAAATGATCTGAAACGAGTTTATTAAGCATTTGGGAGCATGATCACGGTAGTTTTCACTATAAATAGCTATCTTGCCGCCAGCAAAAACTACCGCACTGACGGCAACAACAGAAATAACCGATGAAGCGAATCAACGCGTTTATGATCGGTTAAATTTTGCACTTTAATTTTTAGATTTTAAGTACGACCACGGCACCAAAGTAATAACCAGGGCACCCATTTAACCGAATCGTTTTGACTGAATTTTTCACCTGATAATGTCACTCAATAATGCATTACAGGTATCTAACTTTCGGCTCTTAATTTTAATTTAACGTGTTCACAATGGAGATTTTTCATGGACACTACTCAAGCAGGCACCCTTGCCTCCACGGGAAAAGTTTCAGCGAGTACATGGCGTAAAAGTGACACCATGTGGATGTTGGGTTTATACGGTACAGCAATAGGTGCAGGTGTCTTATTCCTGCCAATCAATGCCGGTATCGGCGGTCTACTGCCACTGATTGTGATGGCTATCATTGCGTTCCCGATGACCTTCTTTGCTCACCGTGGTCTGTGCCGCTTTGTGCTTTCAGGTAAAAATCCGGGTGAAGATATTACTGAAGTGGTTGAAGAGCATTTCGGTATCGGCGCAGGTAAGCTGATTACGCTTCTCTACTTCTTCGCTATCTACCCCATTTTGTTGGTTTACAGCGTCGCGATTACTAATACCGTTGATAGCTTCATCACCCACCAGATGCACCTGCCATCACCGCCTCGTGCCATTTTGTCTCTGATTCTGATCATTGGCCTGATGACTATCGTGCGTTTTGGTGAGCACGCCATTGTAAAAGCAATGAGCATCTTGGTGTTCCCATTTGTTGCGGCATTGATGTTGTTGGCGGTGTACCTGATCCCGAACTGGTCTGGTGCCATCTTCGAACATGTGTCAATGGACGGTAACGGCACCGGTAGCGGCCTGTGGATGACCATGTGGCTGGTGATTCCGGTCATGGTGTTCTCATTCAACCACTCCCCGATCATCTCTGCGTTTGCAGTCTCAAAACGTGAAGAGTACGGCGTCGATGCTGAGAAAAAATGTTCCCGCATTTTGGCTTTCGCTCACATCATGATGGTTGTTACTGTCATGTTCTTCGTCTTCAGCTGTGTTCTGAGCCTCTCTCCGGCAGATCTGGCAGAAGCGAAAAGCCAAAACATCTCTATTTTGTCTTATCTGGCTAACCACTTTAATACCCCAATCATTGCCTACATGGCACCGGTTATCGCCTTTATCGCCATCACAAAATCATTCTTGGGCCACTACCTAGGTGCACGTGAAGGCTTTAACGGCATGATGATTAAGTCTCTGCGTAGCAAAGGCAAAACCATCAATCATGACAAACTGAACCGCATCACTGCGCTGTTCATGCTGGTAACCACTTGGATTGTCGCCACTCTGAACCCAAGCATCTTGGGCATGATTGAAACTCTCGGTGGCCCAATCATCGCCATGCTGCTGTTCCTGATGCCAATGTATGCCATCCATAAAGTTCCAGCGATGCGCAAATACAGTGGCAAAATCAGCAACGTATTCGTGGTTATCATGGGCCTTATTGCTATCTCAGCAATCTTGTTCAGCCTGTTTGGTTAAATGATGCTGGGGCTGGCTATCTTCCACAGCCAGCCCATCTGATGCAGTAAATCGTTTCAAAAGCCGGTGCGTCCGTACCGGCTTCTTATTCCACGGCAGTGTCAGCAATTTAATAATTAGAACCTTTAAGAGGCTAATATATGGTCAGCGTTTTTGACATTTTCAAGATTGGTATTGGTCCTTCCAGCTCCCATACCGTCGGCCCGATGAAGGCTGGCAAGCTGTTTACCGATGATTTAATCGAATTGGGGCATCTTTCTGCCGTCACACGAATCACTGTGGATGTTTACGGCTCGCTGTCTCTTACTGGCAAAGGCCACCACACTGATATCGCCATTATTATGGGCCTAGCGGGGAATCTCCCCGATACTGTTGATATTGATGCTATTGCGGGGTTTATCCGCGATGTCGAGCTGCGTGAGCGGCTGCTGTTGGCCAATGGCAAACATGAAGTTGATTTCCCGGCCCAAGGGGGGATGAACTTCCATGAAACCAATTTACCCCTGCATGAGAATGGCATGACCATCACGGCACATGCGGGTGATGCAGCCCTTTTCAGTAAGACCTATTACTCCATCGGCGGTGGATTTATTGTCGATGAAGCCCATTTTGGTCAGCAAGATAGCCACGCGGTTGCGGTGCCCTATCCCTTCAATTCTGCTCGCGACTTACAGAAACACTGTAAAGATACTGGGTTATCACTATCCGGTTTAGTGATGCAAAATGAGTTGGCGTTGCACAGTAAAGCTGAAATCAGCGCGCACTTTGGGGCGATTTGGGATGTCATGCGCGCCGGAATTGAACGCGGTATTAACACTGAAGGTTTATTGCCTGGCCCAATGAGAGTGCCCCGTCGTGCCGCTGCATTGCGCCGTATGCTGGTGACGACCGACAAACATAATGCCGATCCGATGATGGTGGTCGATTGGATCAATATGTATGCGCTAGCCGTCAACGAAGAGAATGCGGCGGGCGGGCGGGTTGTCACCGCACCAACCAACGGCGCATGTGGCATCATTCCGGCGGTGTTGGCTTACTACGATAAGTTTATTCGCCCTGTGAATGAGAACTCCTACAGCCGCTATTTTCTGGTCTCTGGTGTGATTGGTGCACTGTATAAAATGAACGCCTCTATTTCTGGCGCTGAAGTAGGGTGTCAGGGGGAAGTGGGTGTTGCCTGCTCAATGGCCGCTGCCGGTCTGGCTGAATTGATGGGCGGTAGCCCTGCTCAGGTCTGTATCGCCGCTGAAATCGCCATGGAGCACAATCTGGGGCTAACTTGTGACCCGGTTGCTGGGCAAGTTCAAGTGCCTTGCATTGAGCGCAATGCGATCTCCGCCGTGCAAGCCGTTAACTCTGCCCGTATGGCACTGCGTCGGACGAGCGAGCCGAGTGTCTGTTTGGATAAAGTCATCGAAACGATGTACGAAACTGGCAAAGATATGAACTCAAAATACCGCGAAACCTCCCGTGGTGGGCT
This sequence comes from Yersinia mollaretii ATCC 43969, assembly GCF_013282725.1. Classification (NCBI taxonomy): domain Bacteria; kingdom Pseudomonadati; phylum Pseudomonadota; class Gammaproteobacteria; order Enterobacterales; family Yersiniaceae; genus Yersinia; species Yersinia mollaretii. The sequence goes on from NZ_CP054043.1 coordinate 4,110,434, forward strand.
GGCAATCAAGGTTGTAGCTTGTAACTGATTTATTGCTGTTTCAAGATAAATGGCTACTCCTCAGTAGCCATTTATCTTATTAATCAATCACATTAAGATTAGCCAAATACCCCGCCAAACCACTGACTGAGTTTCATCATCACGAAATCCCATATGCGGCTAAAGAAACCGCCCTCTTTGACTTCATTGAGCACCACCAGCGGGCGCTGTTCAATGGTTTTGCCATTTAGCTGAAAATCGATAGTGCCGACTACTTGATGTTTCGCCAAGGGCGCACGCAATTCTGTTTGATCAAGCTTATAACTGGCTTTCAGATTCTTCATCTGCCCTTTCGGGATAGTGATAGCCGCATCCTCCGCGACACCTAGCTCTGCCTGCCCAGTATCACCAAACCAGACTTTTTGCGTCACAAAAGGCTTGGTGGCTTTGATTGGCACCACGGTTTCATAGAAACGGAATCCCCACGTCAGTAGTTTTTCACTTTCACTGAATCGAACCCGATCACTCGGCGCGCCTAATACCACGGAGATCAACCGCATCGGCCCGTCGGTGGCAGAAGCCACCAGATTATGCCCTGCGCCAGTGGTAAAACCCGTTTTCATGCCGTCAACGTTGAGATTTGTGCTCCATAACAGACGGTTACGGTTAATCTGCCGAATATTATTAAAGGTGAACTCTTTCTCTTTATGCAGCGCATACTCTTCTGGCACATCGCGGATCAATGCCTGCCCTAGCACTGCCATATCACGGGCGGTGCTGTACTGCCCTGGCGCATCAAGACCATGCACGGTCATAAAGTGGGTATTCGTCAGACCCAGCGCTTTGGCGTAATTATTCATCAAACCAACAAAACTGTCCTGACTGCCAGCGACATAATCCGCCAGCGCGATACTCGCATCATTACCGGACTGAATCACAATGCCTTTATTCAAATCGGACAATTTCACCTGATCGCCCGGTTTCAAAAACATCAGTGAAGAGCCTCGCAGTGCCGGATTGCCAGTGGCCCAAGCATCTTTACCCACCGTCACTAAATCGTCTGGATGCACTTTACCGGCTTTAATCGCCTGCCCAATCACATAGCTGGACATAATTTTTGTCAAACTGGCCGGATCAAGGCGCTGGTCACTGTTGCCCTCAACCAGCACTTTTCCACTGTTGAAATCCATCAGCACATAGGCTTTGGCATCTACCGGAGGAGCCGCAGGATCATCAGCCGCGTGTGCAGCGGGCAGTGCCAAGAGCAATAGCCCAGCACTGAGCGTAAATTTTTTTATCTTAAAAGGGAGGATAAATTTCATCATGAGGTCGCCAGAGTATCCTTGCCAATAATCGGAAATGAGTGGTGTTCCCAGAACAGTGCCACTGTCCAATTAGCGAAAAAATAACGTCTTTCTACTGATACCGAATCATGAGTTTAGTCATACTTCAGCACCTTTTCTAAATTTATCCCATTGCCGTGTCAATTGGGCACAGTTTTACGTTTTGTTTTGTAAAGAGCCTATTTTTATCCATTATTGATGGCTACACGGCTAAACATCTTCCTATCTGTACGTCCCGACACCTAAGCACCTAAACGTCTAAAAATCAATAAATATATTCCAAAAAGGAATATAGGCGGGTTATTTGTTCTTTTTAGTGCTTAAGCCGCTGGCGCTATGATTCAGCCCATAGGTTGTTAAGCAAAGCCACTTTTAATGGCACATCTTTATTAATGGAGAGAAGAATGGCTATCCCGCGCTCGGTGCTTGATCTGATCGGCCACACCCCCTTGCTGGAACTGACCCGCTTTGATACCGGCCCGTGCCAACTGTTTGTGAAGTTGGAAAATCAAAACCCCGGTGGCTCGATTAAAGACCGCGTCGCACTCTCCATGATTGAACAGGCGGAACAAGCGGGTTTGTTGCCACCCGGCGGCACCATTATTGAGGCGACGGCGGGCAATACGGGCCTCGGACTGGCGCTGGTTGCCGCGCTAAAAGGCTACAAGCTGGTGTTGGTGGTGCCGGATAAAATGAGTCAGGAGAAGATTTTCCACCTGCGGGCCTTGGGCGCACAGGTGTTACTGACCCGCTCGGATGTGGGTAAAGGCCATCCGGCTTATTATCAGGATTATGCCCTGCGGCTGGCGCAAGAGACCCCCGGTGCTTTCTATATTGACCAATTTAATAATCCGGCCAATCCCGCCGCACATCGGACCTCCACTGGCCCGGAGTTGTGGCAGCAGATGGGCGAACAGATTGATGCCATCGTGGTGGGCGTCGGCTCCAGCGGCACACTCAGTGGCCTAAGCCAATATTTCGCAGAGGTTTCACCGACGACCGAGTTTGTGCTGGCTGACCCTGCGGGATCTATTTTAGCCGATTATGTCGACAGTTCGCAGATTGGCGATGCGGGAAGCTGGTTGGTCGAAGGTATTGGTGAGGATTTCATCCCGCCATTGAGCAACTTTTCTCAGGTCAAAAAATCCTATCGAATCGATGATGCCGAAGCCTTCAGCACCGCCCGCACCCTATTGCGGGAAGAGGGTGTGCTGGCGGGTTCCTCCACTGGCACCCTACTGGCAGCGGCGCTGCGCTATTGCCGCGAGCAAACCACCCCCAAACGTGTGGTCACTTTTGTCTGTGACAGTGGCAATAAATATTTGTCGAAAATGTTCAATGATTACTGGTTGCTGGAGCAGGGTTTACTGAGTAAGCCTCAGCATGGCGATTTACGCGATTTCATCACCTACAGCCATCAGGATGGCGCGACCGTTTCGGTTTCGCCGCAAGATACGCTGGCCGTCGCCCATGCCCGGATGCGCTTGTATGACATCTCGCAACTGCCGGTATTAGACGGCGAAAAAGTGGTTGGGCTGCTCGACGAATGGGATCTGCTGAATGCGGTGCAAGCCGATGCCAACCATTTCAAACTGCCCGCCAGTAGCGCGATGACGCGTCAGGTTAACACGCTACAAAAAGAGGCGGATTACCGCTCTCTGCTGACCACCTTTAATAAGGGTCATGTGGCTGTGGTACTGGATGGCGAGCGTTTTCTCGGCCTGATTACCCGCACCGATGTTTTGAATACCTGGCGTCAAAAGCTGGCTTAATCTTCTCTTATTAAGGATTTTATCATGGCAAAGTTCGATACCCTAACCGTCCACGCCGGTTACACCCCAGACAGCACTGGCGCAGTGATGCCAGCCATTTACGCCACCTCCACTTTTGCACAACCGGCCCCCGGCGAACATACCGGCTATGAATACTCGCGCAGTGGCAACCCCACTCGCACCGCGCTAGAGAAAGCCATTGCCGAGCTAGAAGGCGGTATTCGTGGTTACGCATTCGCCTCGGGCTTGGCGGCCTGTTCAACTGTGCTTGAACTGCTGGATCAAGGTAGCCATATCATTGCCGTTGATGATTTATATGGCGGCACCTATCGCCTACTGGAGAAGGTGCGCAGTCGCACAGCAGGTTTGCGGGTGACTTATGTCTCCCCTGCGGATACCGCCGCGTTAGAGCAAGCCATTCAGCCTGATACCAAAATGATCTGGGTGGAGACCCCCACTAACCCACTGTTAAAACTGGCGGATCTGGCAGCGATTGCAGCGATTGCCAAAAAGCACCAGCTTATCAGTGTGGCGGATAACACTTTTGCCTCACCTTACATTCAACGCCCGCTGGATCTCGGTTTTGATATTGTGGTGCATTCAGCCACCAAATATATCAATGGCCACTCAGATGTGGTCGCTGGAGTCGCGGCGGTGGGGAATAACCCTGAACTGGCGGAGCAATTGGGCTTTTTGCATAATGCGGTCGGCGGGATTTTAGATCCCTTCAGCAGTTTCCTGACACTACGAGGTTTGCGCACCTTGGCACTGCGTATGGCGCGGCATAACCACAGCGCTCAGCGCATCGCCGAGTGGCTTGAGCAGCAACCACAGGTGGAAAATGTCTACTATCCGGGGCTGAAAAGTCACCCACAACACGCGCTGGCAACCCAACAGATGGCGGGTTTTGGTGGCATGATCTCGGTGAGGCTGAAAGGGGATGACAGCTACGCCCGCGCGGTGATTAAGCGCTCACATCTGTTTACTCTGGCCGAAAGCCTAGGGGGTGTCGAAAGTTTAATCAGCCAGCCCTACAGCATGACCCATGCTTCAATCCCGCTGGAGACCCGCTTAAAACACGGCATCACCCCGCAATTACTGCGTTTGTCCGTGGGCATTGAGGATACTGAAGATTTGATTGCTGACTTAGCGCAGGCGCTAAACGGCTAACGTTAATAAGATAAATGCGATAGGCGCAAGCATCACGCCTATCGTCATACCAAAGCACTAAACCGCCCTTTGCCAGACATGCCCGCGCTCTTCAAAAATCAACTTTTCCATTGATTGCTGCACTTCAGAATCTGCCAGTATGCGTAAGAAATGCCCCACATCGCTGGCCTCATTAATCGACTCTACATAAAGCGCGCGCAAAGCAACATCCGCTGTTCGTGGCAAGTGGCTTTGCGCCTTTTCCCAACGGGCAACTGTTTGGACATCCACACCAAGTAATGTTGCCAGTGATTTTTGCGACATATTCATTTCAATCCGTATAAACCGGATTTCATCGGCGACCAGTGGACTACAGCGGTTAACTAATATTTTACCGATTAGCCGATGCAAACCATCAACATCATCAATACTGGTAAAACGCTCGCCATCAATAACGTCGCAATGATAGCCATTAGCCAACCACACCGTTGTTAAGCCGCTCTCCGTATAGTGATACATGACCTTCTCTCCCTTACTTAATCATGACCGTGATAACGAACAGGGTCGGATCGTCCTCATGCCGCTTCAGTACAGTAACGACTTCGATCACATCCCCAGCAGCGCGAAGGTGTCTTAGATTCCATTCAATCACCCACCTAAAATTTGTACCTATCATTTTGATAGGTACAACAGAGAACGTCAAGGGCAGATAGAGAAGAGGAGAGAAGGAAAGAGAGAGTGGCTAATGTGGATAAGCGAAAATACGCAGAAAAAACTACCGCCGATGCGCCAGCGACCTGACCCACTTATCACCCAAGCTTTGGACGCCTTGCACCAGAATCACCAGTATGATTAATGTCGCGACCATCACTTCATTGTTAAATCGTTGATAACCATAACGAATTGCTAAATCGCCCAATCCGCCGCCGCCAATCACGCCCGCCATGGATGAGAACCCCACCAGCATCACAACTGTTAAGGTCACCCCAGCCAATAAAGCCGGTAGCGCTTCCGGCAATAATACTTTTTGGATCACATGTCTGGCTGAACCGCCCATGGATAAAATGGCTTCAATCCGCCCTTTATCGACTTCATCCAGAGCGGCCTCCACCACTCGGGCAAAAAAGGGAATCGCCCCCAAGGTGATGGGAACAATCGCGGCAGTGCTGCCCAGAGTGGTGCCGATAATCCAGCGCGTAATCGGAATTAAGGCAATCAACAGCACCACAAAAGGCATTGAGCGCCCGAGATTCACGATAGCGCCGATGAAGGTATTTAGCCGAGGGGCGGGTAAAACGCCATTCGGGCGCGAAACAAATAACAAAATGCCTAATGGCAGGCCAATTAACACGGTGAAAAAGGTGGCGATCACCACCATATAAATCGTTTCTCCGGTGGCGTTGGTCACCAATGCCAGCAGATCCTGCCAGCTCATGCCGCTGTTCATATCAGTTCAGCCCTCACACCGCGCTCATTAAGAAATTGTAATATTTCAGCCAAATTTAGCCCGCCGTCTGGGTGGCTGAAATCAACCTGTAAGCGCCCAACCCGTTGACCACCAATGGATTCTACGCCACCGCCCAACAAGGTCACCCCCACCGCATGTTGTTGTGCCAACTCACTGAGCACTGGCGAAGCCGATAAAGTATCAAAGAAAGTCAGCTCCGCCACCGGCGTGCCCGAGAGAGAAACCGGACCGCAGGTCGGCAGCAGTGAACGCCCTAGCCGAGAATCGGGGGAGGCCAGTAAATCCGCGATCATACCGGTCTCCACCACTCGCCCGCGCTCAAGCAAAGCGGCGTTATCACAGATGGATTTCACCACATCCAACTCATGGGTGATCAGCACAATGGTTAACCCCAACTGACGGTTGATATCGCGCAGCAGCGCCAATATGGATGCCGTGGTTTCGGGGTCCAGCGCACTGGTGGCCTCATCAGATAACAGGTAGGCCGGTTTGGCCGCCAGCGCCCTCGCAATACCAACGCGCTGTTTTTGCCCGCCCGAGAGCTGTGAGGGAAAGGCATAGGCTTTGTCACTCAGCCCGACTAAATCCAATAATTCGGCCACACGTTGCTGGCGTTGCGGCTTGGGCATACCAATAATTTCCAAGCCAACCGCAATGTTGTCCCAGACATTACGTGAATGCAGTAAATGAAAATTCTGGAAAATCATGCCGATATTCTGCCGCTGCAAACGTAATTCACGGTCAGAAAGGGTGGTTAATTCACGACCATCCACCTGAATACGGCCCGAAGTGGGCCGCTCCAGTAGGTTCAAACAGCGGATCAAGGTGCTTTTACCCGCACCACTGCGGCCAATAATACCGAACACCGAGCCGGTCGGGATCTCGAGCGAGACCTCCGTCAGGGCCACCATCGGTAACCCCCCTTGCGGATAGGTTTTACTCAGGCGTTCGATGCTGATCATGATTTATTGCCTGCCACCGGGATGACGGAGCCGGCATATTTTTCAGTGATAAATTTCGCCACTTCCGGTGACTGCAAATCTTTCGCTAACTGTATGATGCGCGGGTCGTTGGCCAGCGATGGCGTGGTGACCAGAATATTGGCATAGGGATTACCGGCCGCTTTCTCCAGCCCCAAGGCGTCTTTGGCCGGGTTCAACCCGGCTTCCAGAGCATAGTTGCCATTAATTACTGCCAAATCAACGTCATCCAGTGAACGTGGGATCTGTGGTGACTCAATTTCCAAAATTTTCAGGTGCTTTGGATTGCTGGCGATATCTTTCGGGGTGGCCTGATTTTTCGCCGGATCAGTAAAGCCCGGTTTGAGTGTGATTAGCCCCTGATCTTGCAACAAATAGAGCGCCCGGCTGAGATTGGTGACGTTATTCGGCACCGCTACGCTGCCTTTATCCGGCACATCAGCAAAGGTTTTGTGTTTGTGGGAGTAAACGCCTAGCGGCTCAATATGCACAGTGGCGGCAACGGCAAACTTCTGCCCCAGCGCCTGCTCTTGAGAGCGCAAATAGGGCACATGTTGGAAGTAATTGGCATCCACATCACCGTGGGCCAGCAACTCATTGGAGTTCACACCATTGGGGATCTCAATGACTTTCAGATTCAATGACGGGTCCAGTTTTTGCACGAATTGCAGAATTTCCGCATGAGGAACCGGATCTGCCGCGACGCGCAGTGCCTCGGCAGCTTGTGCCGATAGAGTGAAAGTCGATGCCAGTGCCGTCAGCAGTGCCGCACGAACCAAGCCAGAAACGCGTGTTGTTGTCATCACTGTTGTTGTCATCACTGTTTTTTTCATCATCATTATCCCAAAAATTAGTTTTTATAATTGAGTATCAATAGGTTGTGCTGGTCGTTTCTGATGGCGCGATCACGCCAGAGTAGTGCTTTTTAGCCACATCGGGGTGCGAGCGTAGCCGCCCCTTAAGATAGTTAAGCCCCACATCTCGAAACAGCGGATTCTGCGGGTCACTAGCTGGCCCACGCGCTTCAGCCGCCAGCGCTGCGGGCAATTGATACAATGGCACCACCGCATCCAGACGCGCGCCGAGGAAAAAGGCGATAGAGAGTCGATCAACACCCGCTGGCGGTGTTTCTACCCGATGGACAGTGGCGCGCAGATAGCCGTTACTGGCCAGTTCCAACAGTTCACCAATATTGACCACAAAAGTGCCTTGCTGTGGAATGGCATCAATCCAGCGTCCCTCCTCCACTTCAACCTGCAAGCCACGTTGTTGATCTTGCAGTAAGAAACTGAGGAAACCTGAGTCTTTATGGGCACCGACGCCCTGCCCGCTTTGAGTGGTTTCACGCCCCGGATAGCGGATCAACTTGATATGTTCATTGGGTTTATCGCCATACAGCTCATCAAACGCGTTTTCATCCAGATCCAATGCCAGCGCGAAAGCCCGTAGCACGCGCAGCGCCATGCCGGTCATCTCCCGCTGCCATTGCAGTAGTGCTGGTTTTAATTCAGGTAAGGTGGCAGGCCACTGATTGGGACCTTGCAGTTGTGCCCAGCTTGGCGTGCCGGCTGTTTGCGGCAAGGGAGCTCTTTCGGCACCAATATCAAACTGTTCGCGCCAATCGGGCTGACCCCGGGTGAGTTCAGCAGCGGCACGGTTATAGCCGCGAAAATGGGGCGAGTGCACCATCGCAACCGCCAGCTTCTCTTCATCGGGCAGGGCGAAAAATTCACGTGATAAATTTTGGATTTGTTGTAATAACGCGGGGTCAATGCCATGTCCGGTAAGATAGAAGAATCCGATATCCCGTGCCGCATGGCGTAGGGCGACTAAGAATGCCTGACGCTCAGTTTCACTGCCATTGAGTAATGAAAGATCCAATAAGGGTAATGTATTGGTTGATGCCGCATTCGCGACGGATGGGTTAACAAATAGGGGATTGCTTAAGTTTTGGTGGCTCATTTTTCACTCCAGAATGTTCAATTGGCTGTTTTTTCTGCTCGGAACCAATGAAAACTGGACAACCATACAAACGAATAATCAGCATAATCAGCTCCTGAGCTGTGGGGTGAAAGCAGACAGACGACAGCGCTCTCTCTTCAGTCATTTAGCTCAAGTGACAAATGGCTTTAATCACATCGCATCATAAAAGCAGTTTTAAGAGCGTTCTCGACTAGATACTTAACAATCTATATCCAAACGATATAAACAATTAACACCGAAATTCAGCCGCACACCAATATCAATCCGTTCTATGTTATTTCTTTCATTACTGATCATAAGGGTGAGTCATGACTCTGTCTTAATCTCCCGATACTCTGCTCTCCATCACTAGCACCGCCAACCCCCCTGCAACGTTAATAACGAAGGTCATACCCAAAGTCATGAGCGTTGCAGGTAGGCGGCAAACGAAGTCATCCCGATGAGCTTACATCAGTAAGTGATTCGGGGGCGTGAGTGTAGCCAACCCCCCTGCAATGTTAATAACAAAGGTCATACCCAAAGTCATGAGCGTTGCAGGTAGGCGGCAAACGAAGTCATCCCGATGAGCTTACATCAGTAAGTGATTCGGGTGCGTGAGTGTAGCCAACACCCCTGCAACGTTAATGACGAAGGGTATTTTCTTTCATGTTGGGGGAGAAAGTATTAGCTTAGCTATAAATACCCCTCACTCCGGTTGGGAATTGCTGATGTCCAGAAAATGCACTGTTAAGCTTCACTTCACCCTTTCTGCCTGCTTGGAGGTGGCTTAATGAACTTAGCCCTGTTTGATCTCGATGAAACGCTGATCAGCAATGACAGTTCTGGCCTATGGTTACGCTGGTTAGTGGATAAGGGGCTTGCGCCCGCTGCACTAGCAGAACAAGAGCAATATTTAATGAAGCAGTATTATCAGGGCGCGTTGTCGATGTCCTGCTACATGGAGTCAACCCTCTCCCCCTTGATCGGGCGGCAGACGGCTGAAGTGGCTGGCTGGGTTGAGCGTTTTATTGAGCGCGATATTTTGCCGCGCATCTACCCGCAAGCTCGGAAAATGCTGGCTTGGCATCGTAATCGCGGTGATTACATCGTGATTATTTCAGCGACTGGCGAGCATTTGGTGACACCCATTGCGCGGCATTTCTCCGCCAATGCCGCCTTATCTATCGGGGTTGAGGTGAAGGACAACCGGTACACCGGCAAAACTTATGGCACCCTGACCTATCGCGAAGGTAAAGTCGAACGGCTAAAACAGTGGCTCTCGGCATCGCCGCAGCTAGATTTTCAGCAAACCTATGGTTACAGTGACTCGATCAATGACAAACCGCTGTTGGAGTATGTTGACCGCGCCGCCGTGATCAATCCCGGCACTGAATTGGTGGATTTGGCAATTCTGCATGACTGGGATATCCATCATTGGCAACATAAGAAATAGAGACTATTTCAAGCAAATATAGGGGCTTACATGCTAACTGTTTGGGGTCGGAATAACTCGAGTAATGTCAAAAAAGTGCTTTGGTGTTTGGAAGAATTGGCTCTTGGCTATGAGCGCATTGATGTCGGCGGACAATATGGCAAGTTGAATGAGCCACTTTATCGCGCAATGAACCCCAATGGATTGATTCCTTGCCTGCAAGATGAGGATTTCATTCTGTGGGAGTCCAATACCATCGTGCGATATTTAGCGGCGCAATACGGTGAGAACCCATTTTATCTGGCAGATGCGCGGCAGCGAGCGGAAGCAGAGAAGTGGATGGATTGGGTCACCTCTAGTGTCGTGGAGCCATTTAAGGCGGTGTTTATCGGGTTAGTTCGTACCCCGCCTGAGCAGCAGGATAAAGAGAAAATCGCTCAGGGCATTGAGCAACTGAATAGATTAATGGCGATTGCTAATAGCGCCCTCGCGCAGCAAGCTTATCTTTCCGGGGATAAATTCGGTATCGGCGATATTCCACTCGGGTGTCTGGCCTATGCTTGGTTTAACCTGTCAATCACCCGCCCGGAACTCCCACATTTACAGCGCTGGTATCAAAGCCTGACGCAAAGAGCCGCCTTCCAGAAAGTGATTGATATCGGTATAAGTTAATCGCCAAAAAGGGGGGGCTTAGTCCCCCCGATATTATTGGCAAAGTGCCATGTGCGGAGAGAACAGGCGGATCGTAAAGACACCGTAAATCCTTCCCGATGAGCCTATTTATAAGCAAGGCTAACAGCAAGTCAGTAATTCGGGTGCATGAGCGCAGCTAACGCCCCTGTGGTTTCAAGGGCAAAAGACAATCCCAAAAGTCATTGGGACCACAGGTAGGCAGCCAGCGAATGCATCCCGATGAGCTGACTTAAGTCAGTGATTCGGGTAAGTAAGCGCAGCTAACACCCCTGTGGTTTCAAGGGCAAAAGACAATCCCAAAAGTCATTGGGACCACAGGTAGGCAGCCAGCGAATGCATCCCGATGAGCTGACTTAAGTCAGTGATTCGGGTAAGTAAGCGCAGCTAACACCCCTGTGGTTTCAAGGACGAAGGGGATTAGAAGTCGTAGCTCGCGCCCACCATATACCTACGCCCATCCAGAACCTTGTCATTCACTTCGATATCCACACGTTTATCCAGCACATTATAGACCCCCCCCATTAGGCGGAACTCTTTGGTTAGCTGATAGTTCGCCCCTAAATCGACAAAAGTATAGGATGGCGTGCTGCCGCCGATACTGGTGCGGTTGAGGTACTCCGAGGTTTTACCACGGTAGTTGGCGCGCACCCAAGTTGCCAGCGCTTCAGTGGCTTTCCAGTTCAGGGTGCCATTCAGCATATGTTTTGGCATCTGATTCAGTGGCTGGCCGGAGAATTGCCCGCTTTTCTGCTCAGATTGGGTAAAGGTGTAGTTGGAGCTGAGTGACCACGCTTTATTGATTTCCCAACCGAAAGTGGCTTCCATGCCACGGGTAATGGCTTTATCGACGTTGGTGCGGTCACTGATAAATTTATACGCAGTGCCATTGATCATACATTGACCGGACGCATTACCCGTAGTGTCAGTACAGCGGCGCACTTCGGTAATTTTATCTTTAAAATCAGTATTAAACAGCGTCACACCCGCGTTCATCCCCTCTTGGTCATCCCAGAGAATCCCGATCTCCTGACTGATGCTTCTTTCTGGTTTCAGGTCAGCATTGCCGATAATAATCGCCGGGTCCCCTTTACCACCGGTGATTTGCCCCCAGTTTTCGGTGGCCTGACGGAGATCAGGTGAGCGATAACCGCCCGAGATGCCGCCTTTTAATGTCCATTGCTCTGCCAAATGCCAAACGCCGTATAACCGTGGTGTCCAGTGAGTACCATAGTTCTCATCCTGATCCATGCGGACGCCGCCGGTCAGAGCGAAATCATTGGTCATCTGCCATTCATCTTCCGCAAATAACGCCCAACTCCAGCGGGTTAATTTGGTTAAATCTTTGGCTGAGGCTAATTGATTGCCGGTGTCATTCAGCTCTTCATAGCGATATTGGCCGCCCAGAATAAGGGTGTGATTATCCAGCAGGAATGAGGTCTGGGTATTAAAGATATTATCGACACTTTTCATGCTGCGTGATGGATTACGGGTTTCATCGCGCTGAACATAGCTGGTTGAGTTACCGAAATCATAATAGCCGTGGTGGGTAATCGCATAATTATTGCGGTCATATTGCACATCACTGCTTTTACCGTTGACCGCCACTGAGCGCCCAGCGGTTGAATTTCGATCCTGTACATAGTGACCAATATCAAAATCAAATTCGTTTTTATCATCTGGCGTCAGGGTAAATGTCGCGGCACCGTTTCTTAGGCGCTGTTCATTATAACCATCGACTATTTTATCTTCACTACGATGAGAAAGTAGGCCGCTGACTTTTAATCCCAGCAAGCCATCAATTAATGGGCCAGAGGCGTAAGCATTGGTCTGGAATATATCGCCGGATTTAGAATCTTCCTGCAAAGTGGCATCAGCGCGAACAGTCCCGTGCCACTCTTTACCCACTTTGCGGGTAATGACGTTAATGACACCGCCCATGGCATCTGAGCCATATAATGAGGACATAGGGCCGCGAACCACCTCAATGCGTTCAATGGCGGCCAGTGGTGGCAACCAGCCTTGCTCGATACCGGAACCATCACTGTTCGGCCGTGTACCTCGGGTATCCACGCGTTTACCATCCACCAGAATCAGGGTATATTTCGCCGACATGCCACGAATACTGATATCACTGTGGCTGCCACCACCGGTCACCACAACGCCGGGAACATCTTTCAGTGCGTCGGTAATATCACGATAGGCTTTATTTTCGATTTGCTCGCGGGTCACCACCGAAATAGATGCCGCTGAGTCTTGAATACGTTGTTGGAAACCTGATGCTGTGACAACCATCGTATCGGTAGGCGTGTTTCTTGTTTCAGTCACCGAGGTTTCAGCAGCAGGTGCCTGAGATGAGAGAATTGCCGCTATTACCAATGTTGCAGATTTTGTTTTCCTAAAAGTCATTGTCCGTTCTCCATGAGGTATAAATTTATTCCGAGTCTTTCCGCCAGTTTTTACCTATAGTTTTTTACCTATAGCAATGCCGCCTGACGGGCAGGTGATAAATGTTATTTTTATAAAATTGGCAATAGCTCACCGTAGCAGTAATAGCGCTTCCCACTATTACCACCCAATGTTTAATTATCTTTATGTAAAGCCTGCTATTTCCGAAATAGACCTAAGGTTATTGGGGTTCAGTTATTAACCCATCAATTAATACTTGCGGAGTACCATCACTCTTCTCATTAATATAGCGCTAATGATAAAACAAACGATAATAATTATCAATAAGCTTACTGTAATTGATTGAGTCTGATTATATTTAACCCTTCATTTGATATGGCAAGTTAATCAGTGTTGCCCATTAGGCTCGGGATTTGTAGGGAGAAGAAAGGTTTATCAGCGAAAATCTTTGTCTAATGATGACCTGATCATAAGAGATATCGCTTAAATAATAAGCAGGTTGTGCCCATAAAAAAGGGCGATAAGATTATCGCCCTTCCAACACGATGAGACTATTTTGACCACAAGATATGGTTAGTCAGAGATCAGTACCGGTTTTTTCGGCTCCTCATGCTCTTCACTCTCATCACGCCATTTCGGGAATTCCATTTCGTTGTATTTGATGACCTTAGTGCCACGGGTCACCTTGTAGCCGAACCAAATCACCAAGAACAAAGGAATGCCGATATAGGTTGCCGTCACACCATACCAATCAATGCGATCTTGCAGGAATGCCTGATAGTTCTGCCCCAATGTAATGATCAAACAGAGCACAAAGGCAAAAATCGGCCCCAGCGGGAAGAAACCGGACTGATATGGCAACTCGTTCAAATCGCGGCCCTGTATCATATAGCCACGGCGGAAGCGATAGTGACTGATAGCAATGCCCAACCACGCGATAAAGCCCGTCATGCCTGAGGTGTTAAGCAACCACAGATAGACCGTTTGATTACCAAACATGGAGCTTAGGAAGCATAAACCCGCAACTACTGTGGTGGCATACAAGGCATTGCGCGGCACACCGCCCTTAGACAATTTGGCAAAAATCCGGGGTGCTTTACCTTCGGAGGCCAGCGTAAATAGCATACGGGTCGAGGCGTACATACCGGAGTTACCGGCAGACAACACCGCTGTCAGGATAACGGCGTTCATCACTGCTGCCGCTGATAACAGACCTGCGTTCTGGAATACCAAGGTGAACGGACTAACACTGATATCTTTAACATCATTACGTAACAGACTTGGGTCGGTATACGGAATAATCAGGCTGATAATCAAGATAGCGAAGATATAGAACAGCAGAATACGCCAGAACACCTTACGCACGGCACGGGGAATGTTTTTGCCCGGATCTTTTGATTCACCGGCGGCAATCCCAATCAGCTCCGTCCCTTGGAAGGAGAAGCCGACAATCATCGCCACACCAATCATGGCAGAGAATCCCCCCGCAAACGGGGCATCACCTATCGTCCAGTTGTGCCAACCTGCACTTTCGCCCCCTTTCATGATGCCGCTAATCATCATCACACCAATAATGATGAAGACCACAACCGTGACGACTTTAATCAGGGAGAACCAGTATTCAGCTTCACCGAAACCTTTTACTGAGATGTAGTTCAGCAAGAACATCAGTGCAAGGAAGAGTGCGCTCCAGATCCAACCTGGGGCATCGGGGAACCAGTAATTCATCACCAATTGTGCGGCGACTAGGTCAACGGCGATAGTGACCGCCCAGTTGTACCAGTAGTTCCAGCCAAGGGCGAAGCCGAAGCCCTCCTCAACATATTTAGAGCCGTAAGTTGAAAATGAGCCTGAAACGGGCATAAATGCCGCCAGCTCACCGAGGCTGGTCATCAGGAAGTAAACCATCAGGCCAATCAATGCATAGGAGAGCAGTGCGCCCCCCGGACCGGCTTGCGAGACGGTAGCCCCTGAGGCCACAAACAGACCGGTACCAATAGATCCACCAATCGCAATCATGGCTAAATGCCGTGATTTAAGCTCTCGACGCAAACGCTGTGCGCCCTGCGGCACTGGGGTTTTAGTATTTTGCTGAGTCATTATTACCCTAATCCACCCTTAAAAAATAAGGCGGGATTGTAACAAATCCCACCCGCTCGGATAGTAACAATGCACTGATATAAGATACCTTCATGATCCCAACGCAATTATTAGCAAAAGCGCAATTGCCAGTGAAAATAGTGACCCGCTGAATGTTTTCGCCGTAATAACCCAGTGCATTGGTGTAAAACACTGAAAATCCACTGCCTTGCGCGAGTCACTCGCTTTGGGTTAATCCTTGCCGTTCAGTTATCCTCTTGGCAATAGCTAAGAAACCGCTGTAAGGCGTTAGAGATATGTTTTTGCCGATGATGAATCAAATATAAGGTACGGACCAGTGTCGGTAGCGGAATATTCAGCTCGATCAATTCGCCGCTGGCAAGTTGATCGCTAATCACTCTTCGCGACAGGCAACTGATGCCCATGCCATAACGGACGGCCCGCTTGATGGCCTCCGAATTGCCCAGCTCCATAACCAACTTAAAGTGCGGCAATTTTGCTAGCAACAGATGATCCAGCACTTCGCGTGTGCCCGACCCACGTTCACGTAAGATCCAGTCCGCACTCGCCAGCTCATCCAGTGTCAGCATTTTGTGGCATAACGAATTATCCGGCGCGGCAAAGACCACCAGCTCATCTTGCAGCCAAGCCTGTGTCATCAACTCCGGCATATGACACGGCCCCTCGATCAACCCCAGATCACCGCGAAAATCAGCCACCGCTTCAATCACATCCTGACTGTTGCCGATATTCAGCTCCAGCGGTGTACCGGGGAAATCGCGCCGATATTTAGCTATCATGCCCGGCAACATATAATTGCCAATAGTGCTACTGGCAGCAATGCGCAACGCGCCCAAATCCTGCAAGAAAAGCTGTTCTATTTCAATAGTTTGGTCAAGTAACGCCACAGCTTTAGGGTAAAGCAAACGCCCATGTTCATTGGTCACTAAACGCTTACCGACCCTATCAAACAATTGCACCCCCAATTGCCCTTCCAAATCCGCCAACGCAGCGCTGACAGCCGATTGTGAAAGCGCGAGCACAACCGAGGCTTGGGTCGTCGAGCCGCTTTTCAGCACCTCAGTAAAGACTTCAAGTTGACGTAAGGTTATGTGCATAACGGTCTCTGTAGTAAAAAATGGAGGACGCTACCATCACTTTACTCGTCAGTTTCTGGATAAACTGAACTCATTTATTAGCTGTAAATTCAATAGCTGACGAAAAAGTATATAGTCTCAATTACCGTATAAGACTAACACCTTTGAGCAAAATCGGGAGGTTATTGGCGGATGAAATTAAGCAGCAAGAGGACTATTCATTGTCGTCTGGTCGAAAGAATAAATAATAAACAAGCGCGATGAATGCGCTGATAACTGCGTTTAAAATCAACCAGATAATTAATAGATAACTGAAGGTTTGAAAGAGCGGGATGCCGCGATCGGCCTTAAACGGATTAAAATGTGGCAGGGACGCAATATGAAAAGGGTTCAAGTTATATAACTTGAAAAAATAAGCGATTAAATAAGGTGGGATTAACAAATAAATAAGTGTCGTCATCACCAATATCACCCACAGCGACTTTTCGTGCCCACCTTTTTTCATATTAAAAACCTACATTTTGCTTTTGTGAGTGATTACCACTGATGCTAGTGAGTGTAACCTCGCATGACCCTTTCCCCCGTAACAGTGAAGCTTAAGTATACACAACTCCCCAATTTAAAAGGATTTTTCATATGAAGAGAGCTATCGGGTTAGCTGCCCTATTGATACTGACAGGATGTGCAGACAGCCCCCCACCTTTAGCGGCATCATCACGGAAAGAGCCAGCTATGCATTCAAGTCTCCCCCTTATAGATCAGACAAAAACGGTTTTTCCGCTCCAAGATTACCCACAAAATGCAGATAAGTGGATTCCCCCCACAGACCCTCACTACCGCAGCCCCTTTATCAGCGCAATCCAACAGCGCGTCCATTTTAATGCACTGATGCGCCATTACTTCGGGCAGAGTCGCGGTGATGAATCCCCTTGGAACGCATTTTATATTCACCCTTTTTTGGGTAATGGCGGCACAGCCAAAGAGAGTATCTCTGCACATGTGAATCACTATACCCATCCAGATGCCCGCTATTATGGTGAAAATTTCATGCTGCTGGAGATGGCGTGGAAAGAACAGATGCGCCATCTGGCGTTAATCCCGATTCCCCAGAACTACCTCCCTTCGTCGAGGGGGATCAGCTTGAAAGAGACTGCCGTTCGATTGTTGCCGACAGCCTATCCTGCCTTTAATGATCCGAGTCAGGCGGGAGAGGGATACCCCTTTGATACCTTACAAAGTTCCGCTATTCACCCCGGCACCCCAATCTATATTGCTGGCACCACTCGGGATAAATCATGGAGTTTTGTTATCACACCGACCGTCAGTGGCTGGGCCAATAGCGCAGATATCGCCAAAGTTGATGATATTTTTATCCAAAAATGGACCGCGATGGCGAAAAAAAACCTTGGCGCGGTAGTTAATGATAATGCCAGCTTTGTCGATAAGGCGGGGGTATTCAGATTTACCGCACGAACCGGAACACTGCTCCCATTAACGACAGTCGAGGGTAAAGAGGTTGCTGCCATCCCTGTCAGTAATAGTCAGGGAATTGCTGCCATTCATTATACGCCATTTGCAGAAAATACCCTGCGTCGGATTCCGCTCCCGCCGACACCAGAAAATATGTCCCACTTGATAAAAATATGCAGGGAAAGAATTATGGCTGGGGAGATATTTATGGCTTCAATGATTGTTCGGCGGAAATAAGAAACCTGATGCTGCCTTTTGGTATTTTTCTGCCCAGAAATTCATTGGCGCAGTCACACAGTGGGAAAAGTGTCGATCTGAGTCATTATTCTACCGAAGCAAGGATAAAATATCTGGCACAACAGGGTAGGCCATTTACGACTCTCATTTATATTGGGGGGCATGTGATGCTCTATATTGGCAATACCGACTGGGCGGGCAATACTGTGCCGATGACCTATCAAAATCTGTGGGGGCTAAAACCTAGCAACGCCTCCAGCCGGAGTATCATCGGGAAATCTGTTTTCTTTCCTCTATTGCCTCAGTATCCAGAGGCTCCAGAGCTAGGCTCCCTTGCAGGAAAAGATAAATTCATCCTCACTTGGCTTAACTGATATTAGTCGAAGGTGGAAGTGCAGAGGATTGCAATTGGGAATGTGCGATGGCGGAGGATTATGATGCTTGTGTTCTTGGCGACACTCAGAATCCAAACCGTAGCACTATCCCTAGCGTAACAATGCAAAGCACTCAGTCCGAATCTCACTAACGTCATGATCAGGCATCCCCATTGAGGTATGCCTGCTTCACGGATGACAGCAGCCCCACTTGCCGACACCGACCTAACCCCATAAAGCTGCATACCAGTTATATCGATTGATTATAAATATATAATGAATTTATCTATCATCGCCGAAGCCGTTACACTAACGGTAATCTTTACAGGCGATAGGGTAAAAACATGGCAACTTATCATACGAAAGAACTGCCTCAACCACAGCAGTTTACCCTGCCCCGCTATATTCCGGGCTTGGTGTTAACCGGTGTGATTACAGGGTTGGCACTTACCGTGGGTGATATGCCGTGGTTTATCAATATGGGGCTGGGTGCCCTGACATTGGCGATTATATTCGGCATCGTCGTCGGTAATACACTCTATCCGTGGGTACAACCAATTTGTGCTGATGGTGTGGTACTCGCCAAACAGCACTTGCTGCGATTGGGGATCATTTTGTACGGCTTCCGATTGACCTTCCAGCAAGTGGCGGATGTCGGTGCGACCGGTATGGTCATTGACCTTTTAACTCTAAGCTCCACCTTTATCTTGGCGTGCTGGCTGGGTAAGCGTCTCTTCGGCTTGGACCAGCAAACCGTGATGTTGATTGGTGCCGGTAGCAGCATTTGTGGTGCCGCCGCCATTATGGCCACCGAGCCAATACTGAAAGCGGATGCCAGCAAAGTGGCGGTTGCCGTCGCCACAGTGGTGATTTTCGGCACACTGGCGATTTTTGTTTATCCGTGGTTGTATCAGCTCAATCTGCACTATCAATGGCTACCGTTTAGTCAGGAAACCTTTGGTATTTTTGCTGGCTCGACGATCCACGAAGTCGCGCAGGTCGTGGCCGCAGGGCATGCTATTGGCCCTGATGCTGAAAACGCGGCAGTCATCACCAAAATGATCCGGGTGATGATGTTAGCCCCTTTCTTGCTGCTACTTTCCGCCTATCTAGGTCGTCGTAGCCAGAAAATCAGCGGCACAAAACGTGAGAAAAGTGCCATCACCATTCCTTGGTTTGCGGTGATATTTATTCTGATGGCCGGTTTTAACTCACTCAATCTGCTGCCAGCAGCATGGGTCAGCCATCTGATTACGCTGGACACCATTTTGTTGGCCATGGCGATGGCAGCTCTGGGGTTAACCACCCATATTGGCTCCATTCGTCAGGCGGGGGTTAAACCGCTGTTGCTGGCACTGCTGCTGTTTGTCTGGCTGCTGGTTGGCGGCACAGGGATCAACTTATTGGTACAGCATATTGCGGCATAAGATCGCCACATAATAGAGAGTCATTTAGGGCCGCATTAGCGGCCCTACTTTTTCCCACAGTTTATCCCATTCAATCATCGCCCCATCAGTGCCATAATGACCAGGTTATCAAAGGAGAATGGAATGAAATTTGTCGGAGCACATGTCAGCGCAGCAGGCGGTGTTGATCAGGCGGTAATTCGGGCACACGAGCTTAAGGCCACCGCCTTTGCCCTGTTTACCAAGAATCAGCGCCAATGGCGCGCAGCCCCGCTCGCGGAAGATGTTATTGAGAAATTTAAGCAGGCTTGTGAGCAATATGGCTACACTTCAGCTCAAATTTTGCCTCACGACAGCTATCTGATTAACCTAGGTCATCCAGTCATTGAGGCGCTGGAGAAATCTCGCGAAGCCTTTATTGACGAAATGGCCCGCTGCCAACAACTGGGGTTGTCATTACTGAACTTCCACCCCGGCAGCCATTTACTGCAAATTGATGAAGATAAATGTCTGGCGCGCATTGCCGAATCCATCAATATCGCGCTAGATGCCAGTGAGGGTGTCACTGCGGTGATTGAAAATACCGCCGGGCAAGGCAGTAATCTGGGCTTTAAGTTTGAACATCTGGCCGCCATCATTGACGGCGTAGAAGATAAGAGCCGAGTCGGCGTCTGTATTGATACCTGCCATGCTTTCGCTGCTGGTTATGATTTGCGCACTGAATCCGATTGTGAGCACACTTTTAAGCAGCTCGGTGATATTGTCGGCTTCCAGTATCTACGCGGCATGCATCTTAATGATGCGAAAAGCGAATTTAACAGCCGTGTTGACCGCCATCACAGCCTCGGTGAAGGTAATATTGGCAAAACCGTGTTCAGCTACATTATGCGCGACCCACGTTTTGATGGTATCCCGCTGATTCTGGAGACGGTGAATATGGATATCTGGGCCGAAGAGATTGCTTGGCTGAAGTCGCAAGCTGAAGTCGCAAGCTGAAGTTGAAAGTTGAAGTTGAAGTTGAAGTTGAAAGCTAAAGTTGAAAGTTGAAGTTGAAGTTGAAAGCTAAAGTTTAGCTGAATGGCGTTGAGCCGAATCAGATTAAATGAATATGAAAAAACCGGCACTGGAGGCCGGTTTTTTATTATTGATGTAGGGATGCCTACATTAACCAAAGAGCGCGTTACGCGACTTTCGCGACCACTTCATCAGGGCGTTTCAGCATGGCGTATGCGCCACCGGCCAACACAGTACCCGCGATGATAGCCACCAGATATAACAGCACTGGATGAATCGCCCCAGGAATCAGTAGCACGAACAAGCCACCGTGTGGTGCCATCAGTTGTGCGCCGAAGGCCATAGAGAGTGCGCCCGTCAGTGCGCCACCGGCGATACAGCAGGGTAAGACACGCATTGGATCACGAGCAGCAAACGGAATCGCCCCTTCAGAGATAAAGCATAAGCCCAGTACCAGCGCTGCTTTGCCCCCTTCTTGCTCACCTTTATCAAACTTGTGACGTGCCAACAGTGTCGCCAGACCCATTGCCAGCGGTGGAACCATCCCCGCAGCCATAATAGCGGCCATCGGCGCATAAACTGACGAGCTAAGCAGTGCCACACCAAAAGCGTAGGCCGCTTTGTTAACTGGCCCACCCATGTCGGTACACATCATCGCACCCAGAATAGCCCCCAGCAGTACCGCATTCGCCGTACCCATGGATTGCAACCAATCAGTCAGGCCAGTCATGATTTTTGCCACCGGCGTACCGACCACATAAATCATCACCAAACCGACGATCAAGCTGGCCACCAGCGGGATAATCAGTATCGGCTTAAGCGCTTCCATACTTTGCGGCAAGTGCAGCTTGGTGCTGATCGCTTTCGCCACATAACCGGCCAAGAAACCGGCAATGATACCGCCAAGGAAGCCCGCACCGGTGCTCACCGCTAACATACCGCCAATCAAACCCGGTGTCAGACCCGGACGGTCAGCAATGGAGAAGGCAATAAAGCCCGCCAATACAGGGACCATCAGGGCAAATGCCGAACCGCCACCGATTTGCATTAAGGCCGCAGCCAGAGTGCCTTTCACTTCAAACGCTTTGATACCGAATACGAAGGAGAGCGCGATACACAAGCCCCCTGCCACCACCATCGGCAACATATAAGAGACGCCAGTCAACAGGTGACGGTATGGGCCGCCAGTCTCTGTTTTCTTGGTGCCGGTGCTGCTGCCAGTTTTGGGCTGATAAACTTCAGCTTCCACCAGCGCCTTGTCCAGCTCTTGCACGGTTTTCTTCAGCGCCAGACCCGTGGTGGTGCGGTACATCGGTTTGCCCGCAAACTTGTCGAGGTCCACTTCGATATCCGCGGCCACGATAACCAAGTCAGCCGCCGCCACCTCTTCTGGCGTAATGGTATTACCTGCGCCAACCGATCCACGGGTTTCAACTTTCACCCACCAGCCACGTTTTTTCGCTTCACTTTCAATGGCTTCAGCCGCCATAAAGGTGTGTGCTACGCCTGTTGGGCACGCCGTAATCGCCACGATACGTTTTGGACCACTGGGGGTCGCAATAGCTGCCGGAGCTGCAACCGCCGCCTGATAGGGTTTGGCCTGCGCAATAGCTTGGGCCAAGAAAGCGTCCGGATCCCGCACCGCTTTTTCTACATCACCGATGTAGAGCTTTTTGCCGTTCAACGCGCTGTCAGCCGGGGCTGATTGCCCAGCAACAATCACCAGCTCCGCATCAGCGGCACTCTCAACCCAGCTCAGTCCTGCTTTTGCCGCCGCAGCACCCAACATCAGTGTCGCGAGATGGCCTCTGGCCTGCCCGAGCGAACTGTCTATTATTAGTAGCGTTTTCATTTCGCCTCCGGAGATTAATTAAAGGGTTTCAGGTCGACTTTTGCCATCATGGCGGCTAACTGTGGGCGATCCGTAATACCCACATTGCTCTGACTGACGGCCAAAGCAGCGACTGCTGTCGCCAGACGCAGCGTGTGTTCGCTGGACTCGCGCATTAATAATCCGTAGATCAGGCCACCCACCATTGAGTCACCGGCACCGACTGTGCTGACCACCTCACAAGCAGGCGGTTTTGCCAGCCAAGCTCCGGAGGCATTGACCCACAATGCCCCTTCCGCGCCGAGCGAGATCACTACATGGGCAATCCCTTGGTCGCGCAGGGCGTGCGCGGCTTCCACCACATCAGCCAGTTCCGGTAATGGGCGACCGGCCCAAATTTCCAGCTCACGGCGGTTCGGTTTCACTAACCATGGCGAGGCTTTCAGCCCAGCAACCAGCGCTTCACGGCTGCTGTCGAAGATGATGCAGGGGCACTGAGAGCGCAGGCGCTTCATCCAGTCAGTGAAGTCATCGGGATTGACGCCCGCAGGCAAGCTGCCGCTGACCGCGACCATGTCGAATTGTCCCAACCAGCTCAATGAGTCGGTGACGAAACGATCCCAATCCGGTTTGGTGACTTCAAAACCGGAGAAGTTAAAGTCGGTCACTTCGCCATCTTTTTCAGTCAGTTTGACGTTAATGCGGGTACGACCCGGCACCACCTGAAAACGGTTGGCGATACCCAGTTCGCTGAATAACAATTGGAAGCCATCTTGGTTATCTTTGCCCAAGAAACCACCCACAGTGACATCAATCCCCAAGTCTTTCAGTACCTTGGCAACATTGATCCCTTTACCGGCGGCATGGAGGCCCGCAGTTTTCACCAGATTAACTTCACCGCGTTCGATTTCAGGGCAAAAACCCACCAGATCATAAGCTGGGTTTAGCGTGATGGTTGCGACTCTTCTGCTCATGCTGCCCCCTCGCCTAAACCGGCGGCGATAGCTTCACCAATAGCATCCAGTGCCGCCTGTGCATCTTCACCGCTGGCGGTAAAGCGCAGGCGATTGCCTTTTTTAACCCCTAAAGCCACAACTTTCATCAGACTACGTCCATTTGCGGGTTTACCGGTGCCGTCCAGATTGGTTACGGTGATTTCACTGGTAAACTGTTTGATTGTATTGACTAAAATCGTCCCTGGTCGCGCATGTAACCCGTGTTCGTTACGAATGACAAATTCCGCGCTTAATACTTCGCTTTGCTCAACATACTCACTGGTCAGCAGTGCCAGCAGTGCGGCGGCATCGGCGTTCAGCAAGATATCAGCTTTTTTCGCCAGTAGCAGGTCACTGAGATAGTTCAGCACCGTCAGCGGTTGATCATCCGCTACAGAGAGTGTCAGCAACAGAGCCACTTTTTCACCATGATGCTCAAATGCGGTCGCCGGACGGCTTACCGTGGCGGCACTGACCAAATTGCCTTCGGTACTGTCACTCAGCCAGATGCCCTGCCCCAAATTCAGTGGTTCACGAGTAATCACATCACTCACAAAGCGGGTATCAACTGCACCGATTTGCTGTAAACGCCCCGCGTTCAGCGCTTGTAGCGTGATCAGGTTGTCAGCCGCCACATCAAGGGCAATCAGTGAGGTGTCGAAATGGAATTCAGCGGTTTTTTTCTCGCCCATCAGCAAACTGCGCAACTCTTCAGCCGAGGTGGTTTTTGCCAGTTGCGCTGCCACCGCATCATCACTTAATACGTGAGTGAGCTGGCGTAGTAAGGCCAAATGCTCGTCAGAGCGGGCGGCAATGCCGATAACAATATAGGCAGTTTGATCGTCGCCCCACGCGATACCCTGCGGGAATTGGAACACCTGCACGCCGGTATTGAGCACCAGATCACGGGTATCCGTAGTACCATGGGGGATGGCGATCCCATTACCCAGATAGGTTGATGTCTGCTGCTCGCGGGCCAACATGCCATCAACATAAGCGGCAGCGACGCAGCCCGCTTGAGTCAGCGCAGCGGCCACCTGAGTGATCGCCTCGTTTTTGCTGTCGGCTTGTGCAGCCAGATGGATATCTTTCGTCGATAACTGGAACATACTATCTCCTCTCTTGCTGAAGTTGAATCGTTTCAGCTTTAATGAGAAAAAGGCGCGTTACCCTTTATCATCTGGTGACGAGATAACGCTGAAACGTTTCAAGGAGTGTGTTTCCGCCTAAGGATATATGCAAGTTTTCTGCTTCTATTATTGATGAATATTTGACGTTCCGCACATTTTTGCGGTGAATAGATTTATGTCAGCAACAAAACAGCCAAACTAGCTGATGATTGCTGACACTTATCCAAGAGGAGTGAGTTCGATGTCTGTTGTTGTCGGTGTGGGTGTGATTCTCGTCAACCCGCAAGGGGAGGTACTGCTGGGTAAGCGTTGCGGTCAGCATGCCCCTTACTGGTCCATTCCGGGCGGTCATATGGAGGCCGGAGAGTCATTTGAAGCGGCGGCAAAACGCGAAATACACGAAGAAACTGGCTTACATATCAATGAACTAAATGTTATCGCGCTCTGTAATAACATCGCCACTTGGCGCGAAGAGGGTAAACATACCGTTTCGGTCTGCTTACTGGCCCAGCATCCCGGCGGAGAGCCAGAGCTGAAAGAACCGGATAAGTGTCAGCAATGGTTATGGTGCAATCCCCGGGAATTACCTGAACCCCATTTTGAAGCCAGCCGTCACAGCATCGAATTATGGCTCAATCAGCAGTTTTATCGTCATTACGACTAAAAAATAGCGCTATATAATTAACTATATAACCAGTGAATTCAGCTGGTTATTTGTCGCTCACCCCAAAAATTTGTTCATTCCCCGCATTTATATTCAGCAAATCTGAACTAATATTGCTAAATACCCCATTCGGGTTAGCCAGCAGCAAAAAATCGCCCTACAATAGACCTACTTATATTATGGAATAGATTTATCGCTATTTGATCTCTTTTTGTTGGCAGATTATTTGGCATTTAAGCATCAGTACATTTGATCCGTCTGTTCTACCAATAATGATTAGATAATTTACAGTGGGTGCAATTATGAGCAAAAAACAGACTGGCTTCGTCAAACGACGCCGGTGGGGATGGTTATGGATACTGCTGATCGGCATCATTATCGGTGCAGCACTATTAGCGGGGACCGCCACCGTCTTCCATAAAACCAGCGACACCGCGTTCTGCGTCTCCTGCCACACCATGCAACAGCCCTTGGCTGAATATCAGGGTAGCGTCCACTTCCAAAATACCAAAGGCATCCGTGCTGAATGTGCTGACTGCCATGTGCCCCACGAACCACTGGACTATTTGTGGACCAAAATCCGCGCGGTGAAAGATATCTATGGGGAAATGGCCGGCACTATTAATACGCCAGAGAAATATGAGGCCCATAAACTTGCCATGGCCCAATCGGTCTGGAAGACGCTGAAAGAGAGTGACTCCGCCACCTGCCGCTCATGCCACAGTTTTGATGCCATGGATATCACCGGGCAAAGTGCTGAAGCTCGCATTCAGCACCCCGTCGCCATTAAACAAGGTGAAACCTGCATTGATTGCCATAAAGGGGTCGCCCATATCCTGCCGGATATGAGTGAAGTGACCCAAGCCGGCGCGGCTGAACTGGCAACGGCGGCTGCACAAACACCCGCCAGTGCCACCACACTCTATACCATCGCCACCGAGCCGTTCTTTATGAGTCCCGGTGATAGCCATAATGCCGGTAACCTGATGCCATCGACACAAGTTGAGGTGCTGAAACAGCAAGGGGATCAGGTGTTGGTGGAGGTGAAAGGCTGGCAGCAAGATGGCGTCGCAGAAGTGTTCTATGCCGCCCAAGGCAAGCGAATCCTGAGTGTTTTACTGGGTGACGACGCGCAAAAAGCACTGAAAACCCTGAGCACCCAAACCGACCCGGAAACCCAACTGGTGTGGCATCAAGTCGCACTTCAGGTGTGGTTGCCGAAGAAACAACTGGTTGATGATCAACAGAAAATCTGGCGCTACGCTGCCGATATGATGTCAGCCAACTGCACCGGTTGCCACGGTTTGACGGCACTGGACCGCTTCAACGCGAACCAATGGATTGGGGTAATTAAAGGCATGGCACCACGCACCTCCCTGACACAGGAACAGTTGCGCGTGATGACCCAATACGTACAAAAACATGCCAGTGATATGCCGGCCCAGCTGTAAATAAGAGGCGAAAATGACTAAATACGAAACACAACCCTTACAAATGAGCCGCCGTCGTTTCTTACTGGGCAGCAGTGCCTTGGCTGTCTTACCTCTGGTCGGTGGCCTGTGGCCTAAATCCGCCTTAGCGGAAGCCATCAGCCAAGCTTTACCTCAGTTTTTGGCGCTGCGTCAGGCGCAAAAAGGGATTCTGACCGGAGCACATTGGGGCGCATTTGAAGCCATCGTCGAGAACGGCCGCATGGTCGGTGTTCAGCCCGTTAAAGATGACCCTTGGCCAAATGACCTGATCACCATGGCCCCGTATCAAGTCCATGCCGATAACCGCATCAAATATCCGATGGTGCGTAAAAGCTGGCTAGAAGGCGGTCCCGGCAGCCATACCGAACTGCGTGGGCGTGATGAGTGGGTGCGGGTCAGTTGGGATAAAGCCACCGAACTGGTGTGCAACGAGATAGTGCGAGTGCAGAAAGATCACGGCCCGCAGGCGCTGTATGCCGGTTCTTATGGCTGGAAAAGTGTCGGGATGCTGCACAATAGCCGCACCCTGCTGCAACGGCTAATGAATCTGAGTGGCGGCTTTCTCGGCTATGCTGGCGACTACTCCACTGGGGCCGCACAGGTGATTATGACCCATGTGATGGGGTCGATGGAGGTTTACGAGCAGCAAACCGCTTGGCCGAATGTGGTCGAGAACAGTGAACTGGTGATCTTGTGGGGCTGTAACCCCATGATCACTTTGAAAAATAGCTGGAATATCCCCGATCACGTGGGGCAAACCGGTTTTGAGGCGCTGAAGACAAAAGGCACCAAAGTCATCAGTATTGATCCGGTACATAATGACAGCGCTAAATTCACCAATGCTCAATGGATTGCCCCGCGCCCTTATACCGACAGCGCCATGCTTATCGGGATCGCTCACACCTTACTGACCGAGAAGCTGCATAATCCCGATTTTCTCAAAACCTACACTGTCGGTTTTGACAAATTCCAAGCGTATCTGCTGGGAGAGAGTGACGGTCAGCCGAAGACGGCAGAGTGGGCAGCGGATATCAGTGGCGTGGATGCCAATGTGCTGCGTCAACTGGCACGGGATATGGCGAAGCAGCGCACCATGATCATGGGTGGCTGGGGAATTCAGCGTCAGCACCATGGTGAGCAGCAGCATTGGCTGTTGGTGACCGTCGCCGCGATGCTGGGTCAAATTGGTCTGCCGGGTGGGGGCTTTGGTTTCAGCTATCACTACTCTTCTGGCGGCAGCCCAACAGCGAAAGGCGGTATTTTGCCGGGGATCTCAGCCGGAAATGCGCCGAAGAGTTCACCGTCGCCGATTCCGGTAGCACGTATTGCCGAGTGTTTGGCTAATCCGGGGAAAACCATTGATTTTAATGGCACCAAAGTGACCTACCCGGATGTCAAAATGGTCTATGTGGCTGGGGGTAATACCTTCCATCAGCATCAGGATACCAATAATCTGGTGAAAGCTTGGCAGCATCCCGACACTATCGTGGTGAACGAGCCGTACTGGACGGCGACCGCGAAACACGCGGATATTGTGTTGCCCGCCACCACCAGTTATGAACGTAACGATCTGGAGATGGGTGGCGACTATTCGCAGCTTTATGTTTTCCCTATGCACCAGTGCGTGCCGCCACAACATGAGTCCCGCAGTGATTTTGATATTTTCGCTGCGATGGCAACCCGGCTGGGGGTGATTGATGCCTTTACCGAGGGTAAAGATGAGACCCAGTGGCTGAAGTCGATGTATGACGATATGAAATCGCAAGCCCGTACGGCGCGGGTGGCACTGCCGCCGTTCGATATGTTCTGGGAGTCAAATAACTATATTCGCTTCCCGATTCCCGAGGCGAACACGCAGTGGGTTCGGTTCGCTGATTACCGTGAGAATCCGCTGCTCAATCCGCTCGGCACGCCATCCGGCAAGATTGAGATCTACTCGGATACTATCGCCAAAATGGAGTACGCCGATTGTCAGGGGATTCCGACGTGGATGCCACCACACGAGTGGTATCGGGGCGCTGAGGCGAAGAGATATCCACTGTCACTGAATACCGCGCATCCTATCAATCGGCTGCATTCGCAGTTGGATAACACGCCGTTGCGTGAGAAATACGCAGTGGCCGATCGGGAGGCGATTCTGATCAGCCCACAAGATGCCAGCGCACGTCAGATCGTGAATGGTGATTTGGTGCGGGCGTTTAATGATCGCGGGCAGATATTGGTGGGTGCCGTGGTATCAGAGGATGTGCGGCCGGGGGTGGTGCGGATTAGCGAGGGGGCATGGTTTGACCCCGCCGAGCCGTCGGTGCCGGGTTCTCTCTGTAAAAATGGCAATATCAATTGCCTGACTTTCGATATCGGCTCTTCCAGTCTGGCCCAGGGTAACTGTGGACAGATGGCGCAGCTTGAGATTGAGAAGTACACCGGGCCGGTGCTGAAAAATACTGCCCATAGTGTGCCCGTAGGAGCTTAGTGAATAGGTGAGCCAAGGGTTGACCGCACCTACGGGCGCTCCGGCGGCTTACGCCGCTTACGACCCGAACGGCACGTTTCCCCTTGGTTCAGCTTTATCAGTCGTTTGTGAGGGCGGTTAATTCCGCCCTTTCCACATTTAAGGCGCGGTCTCTGCTTCCAATTTGATCAAATAGACCAGAGCCTGTTCGCGGGTATCAAAACACATCTCCCGCAGGGCTTGCAGGCTGCCGCAAACCGCTGGGCGATCTGGCGAGTGAAAAATAGCGCAGCGCATCTGGTCATCTAAGTGCAGGCAACGGGTATTGGCGGGCTTGCCGAACGGCATTCCGGGGATCGGGCTGGAAATAGAAGGAGCAATACAGCAGGCACCGCAATCTGAGCGACACTCCATCAGCAGGCTCCTGTAGGCTGGCGGAATAAGAGCGGACAATAGCAATCGCCCCACAGAACTACCAGCACTATCCTTGAACCACTGCTTAATAGCCGATCCCGCCCACGAATCCCCTTTTCCATCCCCCCATGACTCACTGGTCATTCAACTAAAATCACGCTGTTCTGGGCGATATATCGGCTGCATTACCCTCAAAAACCAGACTAATCGCTAGCTAATTAATCAGTACAAGTCTATTCATCTGTTTACAGTTTCAGTTGCATATTGTACCATTGAGCTAGTACAAAAGAGCTATTCACTATAAATAGCTGTTAACCATTTTATCTGTCCCCAACGTAATTGGAGTTGCCTGTCGATGGAATTATCCCAACCTTTGTCACGACCCTCCGTCCTTGGCGGCGCGATGATTGTCGCCGGAACCGCCGTGGGCGCAGGAATGTTCTCAATCCCCATCGTGACTGCGGGAGTGTGGTTTAGCGGCTCAGTGATGCTGCTGATTTATACTTGGGCCTGTATGCTGATTTCCGGCCTGATGATTCTGGAAGCAAACCTGAATTACCCCACAGGGGCCAGTTTTCACACCATGGTGCAAGATTTGCTCGGCAAGGTTTGGAGTAGCATTAATGGGTTGTCGATTACCTTTGTGCTCTACATCCTGACCTACGCCTATATCTCTGCTGGCGGCTCCATTATCTCCCATACACTGCAAAATGTGGCCGGCATTGGCCAGACCACGGCGGGCTTTATCTTTGCTGTATTGGTGGCATTTATCGTGTGGTTATCCACCCGCGCGGTGGATCGTCTGAGTACGATATTAATCGGCGGCATGGTTATCACCTTTGTTATGTCTGTCGGTGATATGTTTAGCCATGTGGAAAGTGCGGTTTTGTTCAATCAAACCGACAGTAGCGCCAGCTATTTGCCTTATGCGCTGGCGGCACTGCCCTACTTGCTGACCTCTTTTGGCTACCACGGCAATGTGCCAGGGCTGGTGAAATACTACCAAAAAGAGAGCAAATCCGTGGTGCAGAGCCTGCTGTTCGGCACCTTGATTGCATTGGTGATTTATGTGCTGTGGCAGTATGCCATTCAGGGCAATATTGCTCGGGATGCCTTCAAACAAGTGATTGCCGACGGCGGGAATATCGGCAGCTTGCTGAAACAGATGGATACCGTCTCAGCCCGTCAGGCCACCAGCCAGTTACTCAACGCTTTCTCTTATATGGCGCTGGCCAGCTCATTCTTGGGTGTCTCCCTTGGGTTGTTCGATTACATTGCGGATTTCTTTAAATTTTCCGATGATCGTAACGGGCGGACCAAATCAGCATTAATCACTTTTGTGCCGCCCACTATCGGTGCTCTGCTGTTCCCCGATGGCTTCTTGTACGCGATTGGTTTCGCGGGCTTAGCCGCCACTATTTGGGCGGTCATCGTGCCGGCACTGATGGCGCGCGCCAGTCGTCGTCGCTTCCCACAAGCCGCTTATCGAGCGCCGGGCGGGCAAGTGATGATTGGCTTTATTATCCTGTTTGGCGTGATTAATGCGGTGGCACATATTGCCGCGCTATTGGGTATTTTACCTGTGTATGCGTAAGGCCCATTTTATGGCGAAAATCTCACTCTTTTTTGCTCTGGCTGCTTGCCTGAATCACGCCGCACGAGTAACTTGTCGCAACTTATCTTCAATCCTGATTGGCGGTTAATAAATGGCAAGAGCTAACGAAATTAAACGTGGTATGGCAGTCAACCTCAACGGCAAATTGCTGCTGGTGAAAGATATTGATGTGCAAAGCCCGAGCGCCCGTGGCGCAAGTACGCTGTATAAAATGCGTTTTTCTGACGTGCGTACCGGCTTAAAAGTGGAAGAGCGTTTTAAGGGCGATGAGATCCTCGATACCATCACCCTGACCCGCCGCACGGTGAATTTCTCTTACATCGATGGCGACGAATATGTCTTTATGGATGATGAAGATTTCACCCCATACAACTTCAAGAAAGAGCAGATCGAAGATGAATTGCTGTTTATTCCTGAAGGCGGTATGCCGGGTATGCAGGTGTTAACGATGGACGGTCAATTGCTGGCATTAGAGTTGCCACAGACGGTTGATATGGAAATTGTGGAGACCGCACCGAGCATCAAAGGGGCATCAGCCAGCGCCCGTAACAAACCGGCAGTGATGAGCACCGGCCTATCTATTCAGGTGCCTGAATATATCAGCCCAGGTGAGAAAATCCGTATTCATATTGCAGAACGTCGCTATATGGGTCGCGCAGACTGATACCCTTCATCTTTCAAACTGCAGGTGTGTTGGCTGCTCTCGTTACTCGGCCCATCCATGGGCCTCGCCTCCGCGAGGCCGCTGCAAGCAGCGTTCAAATCTGCTCCCGGCAGATTTGTCACCCGAATCACTGACTTATGTCAGCTCATCGGGATTCATTCGTTTGCCGCCTTCCTGCATCTTGAAATCTATTGGGTATCTTTGCATTAAGGGCTAGGAGTTCTGGCCCTTAACTGTTAGATATGTTGGCTTACATCAAAACGGTCACTTCAATCAGTAAGTGATTCGGGTTATTGGACGCAGCCAACACACCTGCAACTTGAAAGATGACGGGTATATTATTTCAGCTCTGGGAAGAACGCCCGCTTCAACGCCAACTCCACGCCGCGCACTTCAGCCAACCCTTTTAAGCGGCCAATCGCCGAGTAACCCGGATTGGTTTTCTTATGCAAATCATCCAACATCTGGTGACCATGATCGGGTCGCATTGGGATCGGGCGCATGTCACCCGCCGCTTGACGACGTTGCTCTTCGGTTAAAATCGCTTTAACCACGGAGTACATGTCAACATCACCTTGCAAATGGCCGCCTTCATGGAAGGTTTTTGGATTCCCTTCTCGGCAAGTAGAGCGCAAATGAGTAAAGTGAATGCGATCACCAAAGGTTTCGATCATTTTCACCAAATCATTATCGGCACGCACACCATAAGAACCGGTACACATAGTAAAACCGTTATGAATGCTATCGACGGTCTCTTTCAGCCACTGCATATCTTCGATGGTGGAAACAATACGCGGCAGGCCAAGTATTGGGCGCGGTGGATCATCTGGGTGTACCGCCATACGCAGCCCGACTTGTTCCGCAACCGGGATAATTGCCCGTAAGAAATAAGCCATGTTTTCACGCAGTTGCGCTTTATCAATGCCGTCATACTCTGCCAGACGCGCGCGGAATTGATCCAGTGTATAGCCCTCTTCAGCGCCCGGCAGCCCGGCAATAATATTGCCAGTCAGTTTGGCGATATCCGCCTCAGACATGGCATCGAAATAGTCTGCCGCTTGCGCCTGCTCTTCAGCCGTGTAGTCATTGACGGCACCGGGACGTTTCAGGATATGCAGCTCAAAGGTGGCAAAAGCTATCTGATCAAAACGCAATGCTTTGGAGCCGTCCGGCAATTGATATTCCAGATCCGTTCGTGTCCAGTCCAGCACAGGCATAAAGTTGTAGCACACGGTATCAATACCACAGGCAGCAAGGTTATGCAGCGTTTGTTGATAGTTTTCAATATGTTGCTGATAGTTACCGCTGTGAGTTTTGATCTCTTCGTGAATAGGCACACTTTCCACGACCGACCACACCAAATTTTTAGCCGCTAATTCAGCCTGCCGTTGTTTGATTTCACTCACCGGCCAGACTTCACCATTCGGGATATGATGCAATGCAGTCACTACTCCGGTTGCGCCAGCTTGACGGATATCATCTAACGACACCGGATCATTGGGGCCATACCAACGCCATGTTTGTTCCATTTATTTTTACCTTCTGCGGATGCGTAAACTGTTCAGGTGCTAAAAATGTTGTTATACCGATTTCCAAGAGGTATCACTCAGCTTTATCCTTACTCTTTACAAGCTCGGTGTCAAAAAGCAAAACCTCATTGGTTGATCCAACTCACGAATATAACCAATATTGGACTTACCAATTTTATTTTCTGTCATATGGCTTTACACTGCAAGCCGATAATCATGGCAACAAGCAAAAGAAAATGGTCGGTATGGTGTGGCTTTTTTCCTACGAATAGCGCACTAAAACTGGTCTAACAACTTTTTATTTGCCACCTTTTATGTCAGCCCTTGGTGATGATCGGGGGTAAATGATTTTGGAGCCACGTATGAACACCATTGCCAACAGCACACTTCCCGCCAGCGTACAACTGCCCACTTATGATAGAACAGCGCTGAAAAGCCGTATTGTTCACATCGGTTTTGGCGCATTTCATCGCGCCCATCAGGCACTCCTCACAGACAGGGTATTGAATAAGCAAGGGGGGGACTGGGGCATTTGTGAAGTCAGCCTGTTTGGTGGCGACGTATTGATTCAAAATTTACGCCAACAAGATCATCTCTTCTCGGTGCTGGAGAAAGGCGCGCAAGGCAATCAGGCGGTGATTGTCGGTGCTGTTTGTGAGTCTGTACATGCGCGTTTAGATGGCGTCATGCAGGTGCTGGAAAAATTAGCCGAACCCCAAGTGGCTATCGTTTCGCTGACCATCACTGAAAAAGGCTACTGCATCGAACCGGGCACGGGCCAACTGGACCTGCAAAATGAGTTTGTCCGCGCAGACTTGGCAATACCTGATGCCCCGAGCTCCGCTCCGGGTATTTTGGTTGAGGCGCTCCGCCTGCGCCGCTTACGAGGTCTGCCACCCTTTACCGTGCTCTCTTGCGATAATATTCCGGAAAACGGCCACATCGTCAAAAATGCGGTACTGGGCTTGGCAACCGCACGTGACCCCGAACTGGCCCGTTGGATCAGCCAAAATGTCACCTTCCCTAATACCATGGTAGACCGCATTGTTCCGGCAGCAACCGCAGAGACATTGCAGGAGATCGCCGAAACTTTGGGTGTTGCTGACCCTTGTGGCATTGCTTGTGAGCCGTTCATTCAGTGGGTGGTTGAGGACAAATTTGTGGCGGGCCGCCCTGATTGGCAAGTGGCTGGCGTGCAGTTGGTGGATGACGTTTTGCCGTTTGAAGAGATGAAACTGCGCATGCTGAATGGCAGCCACTCCTATCTCTCCTATCTGGGTTATTTGGCGGGTTATCAACACATTAATGATTGCATGGCTGACGATAATTATCGTCTGACCGCACGTCGCTTGATGATGGATGAACAAGCGCCGACCTTGCGTGTCACGGGTGTTGACCTTAATGCCTACGCGGATCAATTGATCGAGCGCTACTGCAATCCGGCGCTAAAACACCGCACCTGGCAGATAGCCATGGATGGCAGCCAGAAATTACCACAACGGATGCTGGACTCCGTGCGTTGGCACTTACAACATGGCGGAACCTATCCTTGCCTGGCATTAGGTATCGCCGGTTGGATGCGTTATGTCAGTGGTGTGGATGATAACGGTCAGGCTATTGATATCCGTGACCCAATGGCTGACAGCTTCAAACAATGTGTCGCCACCAGTGAAGAGGGGGTTGCTCGCGTACAAAGTTTGCTCTCGCTGAAGTCGCTGTTTGGTGAAGCCTTGCCACAGCAGCCCGAATTTGTGCAGGCGGTCACAGAGGCTTATCTCAGCTTGCAACAATTTGGCGCGAAAGAGAGTGTAAAACGGCTGGCGCAGCAGGCTTAATTTAACGAAAGTGTATTGGCTGAAATCGATTTATTCAGCCAATACTTTTTATTGGTCAGTTATCTTCTACTCTTCAAGCTGATACGGCGCTGACTCAAACAGATAGCCGTCGAAGTCTGGATGGTCTGCATCAGATAGCTCCAACAATTTCAGTTTTACATTTTCCAAATGTTGCCACATGGCCTGCTTGGCCGCTTTACTGTCACGACGCAATACCGCTTGCAGGATTTTCTGATGATCTTCCAGCCATTGCCAGCGGTAGCTGAAATCAAGAGTATGGCTGTGAGCGCCCTGCCACATCGCGCTATTTTTTCGCGCTTGCCAAGCCTCAGCC
Source organism: Yersinia mollaretii ATCC 43969 (assembly GCF_013282725.1). Taxonomy (NCBI): domain Bacteria; kingdom Pseudomonadati; phylum Pseudomonadota; class Gammaproteobacteria; order Enterobacterales; family Yersiniaceae; genus Yersinia; species Yersinia mollaretii. Next base: position 4,146,251 of record NZ_CP054043.1, read on the forward strand.
ACCATATTGGCTAGCACGCTATTTTGTGTCGATTGCGCTAACAGACAATGAAACAGCTCATCTGCACTCTCATCTACCGCCCCGGCGGCCAAGGCTGTTTTTTCCTGCTCAATGGCCTGACGCATTTTGATGATATCCGCCTTGGTGGCCTGCATGGCGGCAAAGGCGGCGACTTCACTCTCCAGCAGTTGGCGGGCTTGCAGTAGCTCAAAGGGGCCGTAACCTCTGTCGGCTGACACGGCGGACTCACCTTCGGCAAGCTGCTCAGGCACATTAACCACATACACCCCGGAGCCTTTGCGCACCTCAACCAACTTCTCCAGCTCCAGCATGATCAGCGCTTCACGCACCACACTGCGACTGACACTAAAATTTTCAGCAATATCTCGTTCAGGCGGTAAACGATCGCCCACATGGTATTGCCCGCTGACAATCGCCTCTCGCAGCCGACCGCCCACTTCCTGATATAACCGCATAACCTTATTTCCTGCATCAACCGCTAGCATAGACAGGCTAAATTGGCCTGACCAAAGGGTATATGAATGATGAACAGTATATCATGCGGTCAAACAGCATCATGAGGTTTATCACGGTTTATCGAAGTGATAAACCGTGTTTGTCAGCGACTAGGAATATTATTAGCTTAAATATTAAAGGTAAGTCACCGTCATCACTCCCAAGCTACGCTGTGGGTTCAGCCATTCCATGCGAGAAGAGGCTAAAATAGCGGGAAATTGGGAGATCAAGGGCATTTTGCTGGAGAGAGTTTGTCTGTGAGTCTGTGTTTCACCATTACGGTAACAACTTGTCGTCATCGTTTGGCCAACTACAGCCGTATTGCATGGGCTTTCTACAATGGCTCCGTGGAATGTGATTGTGCCTGTCACTGACAGGTTAGATTGCGCACTACTTGCAGGAGAAGATATTACCCATGAAAACATTATTGCTAATATAAATAGTACCCGACAATTACTCATAACCACCTCGACTCTCATGTCTGTCATTTTAAATGATAGAGGATTTCAAGCAGAGCAATGGAAATGATAGGGCATTATTTATTGCCCTACTCGGCCTATAACTCACTAAAATACCTCGAAGAAGTGAATTATATTTCTTATCGGTGTATAACGATTAGGCAGGACTCCTACCTTGCCTAGGAAATATTCTCTATTTACGCTTTTTTCGTTTAATAATAAGTTTACTCGGTGTTATATCCTTTACTCATCGTAACCTTGAAAATCACCTTCACCTTGATAAATTATTGAAAAAAAATTTAATATCAGAGGCACCCCATGACAAAAACAAACTTGATTACCGGCTTTTTGGGCTGCGGTAAAACCACCACTATTCGCCATTTGCTGTCACAGAAGCCAGAACATGAAAAATGGGCGGTTCTGGTCAATGAATTCGGTGAAATTGGTATTGATGGTGCGCTACTCGCAGACAGTGGTGCGGTATTAAAAGAGATACCGGGGGGGTGCATGTGTTGCGTTAATGGATTGCCGATGCAAGTGGGCTTGAATATGTTGCTGCAACAAACCAAACCCGATCGGCTGTTAATCGAGCCGACGGGGTTGGGCCATCCCAAACAGATATTGTCATTATTAACTTCCGACACTTATCTGCCATGGATTGATTTACGCGCCACCCTTAGCCTGCTAGATGCCCGCCAGTTGAGTGAGCCTCGTTACACGGAGAATGAGAATTTCCGTGATCAATTAGCTGCCGCCGATATTATCGTGGCAAATAAGCAAGATACCTATAGCGCAGTAGATTACGCCGCACTACAGCAATGGCATGATCAACAGCCCGCTTCACGCCCACTCTATTATGCTGAACAGGGGAAAATTGATATTGCCCTGCTCGATACGCCACACAGTAATCATGATGAATTACCTGATGGTGCACATCATCACAGCTCGTCGCGACAAAAAGGGCTAGCAGCATTAAGTTTAAAAGGCACTGAGCCTTGGCGTCGGGCGTTAAATCAAGGTCAAGATTATCTGAGTTGTGGCTGGGTATTTAATGCTGATACTGTGTTTGATACGATTCCACTCTTGGAGTGGGTGCGATTAAATCCCGTGGAGCGAGTCAAAGGGGTGATGCGTATTGCCGAGGGTACTCTGGTGGTTAATCGCCAAGGGGCTGATTTGCAAATCGAGACACGCCAAATCCCCCCATTAGATAGCCGAATTGAACTGATTAGTGCAACTGAAGCCGACTGGAACAAATTACAGCATGAATTACTGAATATTCGGTTATGTAAAGGGGTATAATGCGCCCCAATTTTTATTGCTTACACCATTCGTACATTGACATTTATAGGCCACCGCATGACCCGTCGTCATTTACCGACAATACTACTGCTCAACGTACTCGGGATAGCTCTATTTTTATCCTGGTATATCCCTGTGAATCACGGTTATTGGTTTAAAATAGATTCGGCAATATTCTTCTATTTTAACCAACACCTGCTCTCCAGCCCTTCATTCCTGCATTTGGTGGCGATCACCAATAATCGCGCTTTTGATGTTATTTCGCTGATGTGTATGGGGGCGCTCTACTTTTACTTCTATATGAAGGAGACATCTGCTGGCCGCCGCCGTCTGATCGTCACGGGATTTGTTATGCTGTTGACCGCCGTTGTCCTTAATCAATTAGGTCATCTGCTGCCAGTGTCGCATCCCAGCCCGACACTGACATTTGAGAATATCAATCGCGTCAGTGAATTAACGGGTATCCCGACCAAAGATGCCTCGAGCGACAGCTTCCCCGGTGACCATGGCATGATGTTGATGATTTTTGCCTGCTTTATGTTGCGCTATTTTTCTCGTGGAGCCTTTGCCATCGCCTCACTGATCGTGGTTATCTTCTCGTTGCCACGGGTAATGATTGGAGCGCATTGGTTCACTGATATTGCTGTCGGCTCGCTCTCGGTCGTGCTAGTGGGGACAAGTTGGATATTACTGACGCCATTAAGCGATAAGCTAATTAATGCCATCAACCGCCGTTTGCCTGGGGCAAATAGCCAGTAGCCGCGCCCATTCGATATTGAGGCAAAAACGTTTTTTTTGCCTCTTTCCTCATTAACGTTTCCCCTCATTTATTATCACCAAACGGTTACAAATTCATCTATTCCGCTTTAATATAAAATATTACATTATGTTACATTAACATTTAGTAAAGTAATGGCTACAAAAGCGCTCGCCTTTTATTAATCATTACGGTAATCTCAAAAACGTTTGTGCTCGGATATCAGTATTTTCACCGCTGTCCTGATTAATATTGTGCGTTCCAGCACATTTATTCGGTTAAGTGATTGTCTCATCAGACCACAAGCCATAATCTCGATTCGTTTGGCAATTTTGGTAGCGACATCCGTCGTAAGGACAGCAAGGGAAAACAACAACAATGGTCAAGTCTCAACCTATTATGAGATATATTCTGCGGGTAATTCCTGCGGTTGCAGTAGCGGTAATGTTATCCGCGTGTAGTTCACCACAGACTTCGAACTTAAATAATTCGCAAACTGAGATGCGTGCAGTTAATGACAAAGATGGGCTTTTACTGCAAGCCTCTCAGGATGAATTCGAAGCAATGGTGCGCAACGTTGACGTCAAGTCGAAGATTTTAGAACAGTATGCAGGGTGGAAAGGGGTTCGTTATCGTTTAGGCGGTAGCACCAAGCGCGGGATTGATTGTTCCGCCTTTGTACAAACCACTTTCCGTGAACAATTTGGTATGGATTTACCGCGCTCGACCTCTGAGCAGCAAGATCTCGGTAAAAAAATCCAGCGAACTAAATTGCGCCCCGGTGATTTGGTGCTGTTCCGAGCAGGATCGACTGGTCGCCATGTCGGTATCTATCTAGGTAACGATAAATTTGTTCATGCCTCGACCAGTGTCGGTGTGACAATATCGAGCCTAAATGAAGATTATTGGAATAAGCGTTATCGCGATGGACGCCGAGTGCTAAGTAGCGGTTCACGCAGCTAGCAAATTTTTATTCCTGTTGTCCGAGATACCAAACGAAATGCTAAAACGCTGCCACTGGCAGCGTTTTTTATTGCCTGATGTGGACTATTTCCCCCTCTACCCCCAATTCTGATCTGTTTGTAGGAATTCTCTTTTTTTGCTGAAAACAGCGAAACTCAAGAATTATCTGTGTAAGATGCGCACCTATTAACCAAGACTCTACTGGCACCAAGGCATATCTACCAACGATTATCCTTTATAAGAATATGTATATTGCATTAATAATCTGAAAATTTGTTTTACTGGAATATATCAGTGAACATCTATTTCACTTATTTGATGCATTTAGTGAGCATCTTTTCTTTATATTGGGTTAGATTGAAATTCAATTTGATAAGCTAATTAATGTCGATAAAGCCCACTGGCAAACTGGTAGCGCGGCGCTGCTAACTTACTTATACTCGTACCACTTTATCGAACATGCTGAGGAGCGGCGTCACATGGGTTCAAGCAGTGCTTTCTCACGCAATATTCTATCCAGACGCCATCTTGTAAAAAAAAGTGTCATACTTGCACTCTGTTTTTTTATTTGTTTTGTCATTATTACGTTGTCATTACTTTATCGCAGCAGCGAGCGTAAATTAACAACACAAAGTGATCACATTATCTCCTACTCCTCCCAGTTCCTGAATGAACTGACGACCACGATGTCTCAGCTTATACCACTGAGCAACAAGAGCTGTGAGCAAGCCAGCTCCGCGCTTCACTATCGAGCCGCATTTACTAATGGTGTCAGGGCATTCTTATTGGTGAGAAATGATATTGCTTATTGCTCTTCGGCAACGGGTAATATGCATGTCCCGGTCAGCGTGTTATATCCCGAACTTAATGTCACCCAGCCGCTAGATTTTAAAATTCAGCAAGGCACACCTATGATGCCAAGCAAACCAGCCATTGGTGTTTGGCTGCGAGAGGCCGGTCGCGGTAATACCGGCGTATTAGCTACGCTGGAATTAACTTTGCACCCCTATTTGTTAATGAATTATTCTGATAATCAAGTCAACGGTTTAGCCATTATTATCGATGAATTAGCAGTCACAACTTTTGATTCTAAAGTCATACCGATCAGCCAGTTACCTACTAGGGCAGCCCGTGAAGTGCAATTACCCGGCTACCCAATTAAAGTCTTGATCTACCATACCAGTTTGACTGCGGATGATATTCGCATGACATTATTGGGCGGGCTGTTACTGGCAGGTTTGGTCGGGATTTTGGCTTATTATATTTTAATTGCCAGCCAAAGTGCTGAAGCGGAAATTTTGCGCGGTATTCGCCGTGGTGAATTCTTTGTTGAATATCAGCCAGTGTTTCGTTCACATGATCGCACAATATCTGGTCTGGAAGCACTCATTCGCTGGCAGCACCCAATTGAAGGGCGAATCTCACCGGACCTCTTTATTCCCTATGCAGAAGCTCAACATCTGATACAACCACTCACCCGGCATTTATTTGAGTTGATTATCAGGGACTGTGAGTTAATGGCGCACCACATTCCAGTCGGCACCAAGCTAGCTTTCAATATTTCCCCAGTCCATCTGGCAGATGACGATTTCCGCAAAGATGTCTCCCATATGTTGCAGCAATTAAATACCGATATCTTTGCGCCCGTATTTGAGATCACTGAGCGGGGCATGGTTGAAGAGGAGTTAGCCATTAAGCAATTTGCCTGGATGCGTTCACAAGGCGTGCAAATCGCCGTCGATGACTTTGGTACCGGTCATAGCGCCCTGATCTATTTAGAACGTTTTACGTTAGATTATATTAAAATTGATCGTGGGTTTGTCAGCACTATCGGCGTGAATACGGTGGCGGCACCAGTATTAGATGCCGTATTAATGTTGGCGAAGAAACTGAATATTGAAACTGTCGCCGAAGGGGTTGAGACTGAACAGCAACTCCACTATTTGGCGCAGCACAGCGTAAACTACCTGCAAGGTTATTTACTCAGCAAGCCGTTGTCTGTTGAGGCTTTAATCACATTTTGTCATAAACAAAATAGCTAACAAAAAACAGTCCAAAAATCATTGGTACAATACTCAAACAGCCATGATTCAGGTCAGTAATTCGAGTCAATGACCACAGCTAGCATCGCTGAAGTTTAAAGTCTGGTAGAGATTATTGGCTTAATGTTTGCTTTACGCCCCTGCAAACTGGTAATTTCATTTAAGATTATTGTTATCTGAATGAATTGCAGGAGATCACCACGAATATGTTGTTACGCCTATTTGCTGCCTTGGCGCTTTCGGCCCTGAGTTTTGGCCTACAGGCTGAAACTATTAAAGAGGGGGCATCTTTTGCCATACTGGGCGAACCTAAGTATTCATCAGATTTTAGCCATTTCGATTATGTTAATCCGGCGGCTCCCAAAGGCGGCGATATTACGTTAGCCACCATTGGCACCTTTGATAATTTCAACCGCTATGCCTTACGTGGCAACGCGGCCATCCGCACTGAAAGGCTGTATGATTCGCTATTTGGCACCTCAGATGATGAGATTGGGAGCTATTACCCATTAATTGCAGAATCTGCGCGTTATGCCCCCGACTTCAGTTGGATTGAAGTGGATATTAATCCCCGCGCCCGCTTTCATGATGACACGCCTATTACCGCGCAGGATGTTGCCTTCACCTTCAATAAATTCATGACCGAGGGCGTTCCACAATTTCGTATCGTCTATAAAGGTGTGCAGGTTAAAGCCATCTCCCGCCTGACGGTACGTTTTGAATTCCCCGAACCCAATAAAGATAAAATGCTGGGCCTGTTTGGTTTGCCCGTCATGCCAGCGCATTTCTGGAAAGACCATAAGCTGAGTGACCCGCTGAGTAAGCCGCCGGTTGGCAGCGGCCCTTATCGCATCGGTAAATACAAAATGGGCCAGTTTGTCACCTATGATCGAGTGAGAAATTACTGGGCTGCTAACTTACCGGTCAATCGGGGCCAGTATAATTTTGACACTATCCGCTATGACTACTATTTAGATGACAAAGTGGCGCTGGAGGCATTTAAAGCCGGGGCCTTTGATTTCCGCGAAGAGACCTCGCCGAAAAGTTGGGCCACCCAATACGCGGGCGGCAACTTTGCGAAAAACTATATTATTAAGCAGGATATTGTCGATAACTCCGCACAAAATACCCGTTGGTTGGCATTTAATGTCCAGCGCCCTATTTTTAGTGACCGACGAGTTCGCCAAGCACTGACACTGGCGTTTGACTTCGACTGGATGAATAAAGCCTTCTATTTCAACAGTTATCAACGCACCAATAGTTTCTTCCAGAATACCGAATATGCGGCCAAGGGGTATCCAGACAGCGCGGAGCTAGCTTGGCTGGCCCCACTTAAAGGAAAAATACCGCCAGAAGTGTTCACCCAAATTTATCAGCCGCCACAAACTGATGGCAGCGGTAATGCGCGCGATAATTTGCTAAAAGCGCGCGAATTACTGAGCGAGGCGGGCTGGGAAGTCAAAAATCAGCAGTTAGTTAACAGCAAAACCGGCAAGCCCTTTGAGTTTGAATTGCTGTTATTGAGCGGCAGTAACTTCCAATATGTTCAGCCGTTCAAACACAATTTGCAGCGCTTGGGCATTACCATGAAAATCCGCGAGGTGGACAGCTCTCAGTTTGTTAACCGCCTGCGCAGTCGGGATTACGATATGATCCCCACAGTTTACGCCGCCTTCCCCTACCCTAGCCCGAATCTGCAAATTTTTTGGGGCTCAGCTTATGTTGACTCCACCTATAACGCCTCTGGCATTAAAGATCCGGCCATCGATGAATTGATTGCCCAAATCATCAAGCATCAAGATCAACCGGAGGCACTGCTCTCTCTGGGCCGTGCCCTTGACCGAGTGTTGACGTGGAACCAACTGATGATTCCAATGTGGTACTCCAATCATAGCCGCTTTGCGTATTGGGATAAGTTCTCAATGCCAGCGGAACGCCCCACCTATACGCTAGGGTTTGATAGCTGGTGGTTTGATGTCAACAAGGCAGCTCGCCTGCCAACAGAACGCCAATAGGGGGCTGTTGTGGGCGCATATTTATTACGGCGGCTATTGCTGATCATTCCCACCTTGTGGGCGATTATCACCATCAACTTTTTTATTGTACAGATTGCACCCGGAGGACCCGTTGATCAGGCGATAGCCAATATTGAACTGGGCCACTCCAGCGGCTATAGCACCGGTGGCGGTGATGGCGGATTGGGTGGCGCAAAAGTGGGCTTGAACGCGGCACAAGTGGGTGATAGCAACTATCGCGGCTCACGTGGATTAGACCCGGAAGTGATCGCCGAAATCAAACAGCGCTTTGGTTTTGATAAGCCGCTGCACCAGCGCTATTTCGATATGCTGTGGAGCTACGTGCGCTTTGATTTCGGCGACAGCCTGTTCCGTGGCGAGTCAGTTATGTCGCTGATTAAACACAGTTTGCCAGTCTCTATCTCACTCGGGCTATGGAGCACGCTGATTATTTATCTGGTCTCTATTCCCTTGGGGATTAGAAAAGCGGTGCGCAACGGCAGCGCCTTTGATAACTGGAGCAGCGCCTTAATTATTGTCGGCTACGCTATCCCTTCGTTTTTATTTGCTATTTTACTGGTAGTGCTGTTTTCCGGTGGCAGCTATTTCGACCTTTTCCCCCTGCGCGGGCTGACCTCCAGCAACTGGGACACCCTACCGTGGTACGGTAAAATCACCGATTATCTATGGCATATCACCCTGCCCGTATTGGCAACAGTGATTGGCGGCTTCGCTACATTGACGATGCTGACTAAAAACTCCTTCCTCGATGAGATCCGCAAGCAATATGTGGTGACAGCTCGCGCTAAAGGGCTACCCGAGGAGAAGATTCTGTATCGCCATGTGTTCCGCAATGCCATGTTGCTGGTGATCGCCGGTTTCCCCGCCACCTTTATCAGTATGTTTTTCACCGGTTCGCTATTGATCGAAGTGATGTTTTCACTGAATGGCTTAGGGCTACTGGGCTATGAAGCCACACTACAGCGAGATTATCCGGTGATGTTTGGCACCCTTTATATTTTCACCCTGATTGGTTTGCTGCTGAATATTATTAGCGATATCACCTATACCTTGGTTGACCCACGGATCGATTTTGAGGGCCGCCAATAATGATACGGTTAAGTGCGATTAATCAGGCCCGCTGGGCGCGTTTCCGCCAGAATCGCCGTGGCTACTGGTCACTGTGGATCTTCCTGACGCTGTTTATTATCAGCTTGTTTGCCGAGCTACTCGCCAATGACAAACCTCTGCTGGTGAACTATCAGGGCAAGATCTACATGCCCTTTATGGTCAATTACAGTGAGTCTACCTTTGGCGGAATTTTAACCACGGCAGCCGATTACCAAGACCCCTATGTGCTTGACCGCATTAAAAATAATGGTTGGGCGATTTGGGCACCCATCCGTTTTAGTAATAACACCATCAATTTTGCCACGGATGTACCCTTCCCTTCACCGCCCAGTCGTACCAATTTATTGGGCACTGACAGTACTGGTGGTGATGTATTGACCAAAGTAATTTATGGATTCCGTATTTCGCTGCTATTTGGCCTGACGTTGACCCTATTCTCCAGTGTGATTGGTATCTGTGCTGGGGCGATACAGGGCTATTACGGCGGGAAAATTGATCTGCTGGGCCAGCGATTTATTGAGGTTTGGTCGGGGATGCCAACCCTGTTTTTGGTGATTTTACTCTCCAGCATCGTACAACCGAATTTCTGGTGGCTACTCGCCATCACGGTGTTATTCGGCTGGATGGGGCTGGTCGGCGTGGTGCGGGCCGAGTTCCTGCGCACCCGTAATTATGACTATATCCGAGCTGCGCGGGCTATGGGTGTACGCGACCGAACGATTATGTCGCGCCATATGCTGCCCAATGCCATGGTCGCCACCCTGACCTTCCTGCCCTTTATTTTGTGTGGTTCGATAACCACCCTGACCTCATTGGATTTCCTCGGTTTTGGTTTACCGATGGGGTCGCCATCATTGGGCGGGCTGTTATTGGAAGGCAAAAATAACCTGCAAGCGCCTTGGCTTGGCATCACGGCCTTTCTGGTATTGGCCGTGCTGTTATCTCTGTTGATCTTTATCGGCGAAGCAGTCCGTGACGCCTTTGACCCCAGTAAGGTGTACTGATATGGCGACCTCTCCACTTCTGGATATTCAAAACCTCAGTGTGGCATTTCGCCAAGCGGGCGTTGACCGTGAAGTGGTCAGCGAGCTGTCATTGCAGGTCAATAGTGGTGAAACCCTCGCGTTGGTGGGGGAATCCGGCTCCGGTAAGAGTGTCACTGCCTTGTCGATATTGCGCTTACTGCCCTCGCCACCGGTAGTTTACCCCGGCGGCGATATTCTATTTGCGGGCAAATCACTGCTGCATGCCGATGATTCGACACTGCGTGGTATTCGCGGCAATCAGATCTCCATGATTTTTCAAGAGCCGATGGTGTCACTCAACCCTCTGCACACCATCGAGAAGCAGTTGGCCGAAGTGCTGTCACTGCATCGAGGTATGCGTCAGGAGGCGGCCAGAGCCGAAATTATTCAGTGCCTCGACCGCGTGGGTATTCGGAATGCCAAAGGTCGATTGGCTGATTTCCCTCATCAGCTTTCCGGCGGAGAGCGCCAGCGGGTGATGATTGCGATGGCGGTATTGACCCAACCCAAATTACTGATTGCTGATGAGCCAACCACGGCACTGGATGTCTCGGTGCAGGCCCAGATTTTGGCTTTGCTGAAAGAGTTAAAGCAAGAGATGGGCATGAGTTTGCTGTTTATCACTCATAACCTGAATATTGTCCGCAGATTGGCAGATAACGTGGCCGTGATGCGTGAAGGTCGTATCGTCGAGCAGAATAGCCGTCAGGCGCTGTTCAGTACGCCACAGCACCCCTACACTCGCCAGTTATTGGATGCCGAACCACAGGGCGAGCCATTGCCCCTCACGTCAGGTCTCGCGCCGCTGCTTGAGGTCAAAGGGCTGCAAGTGGCGTTCCCCATTAAACGTGGCTTACTGCGCAGAACGGTCGATCACCACTATGCACTGAAAGATCTCAGTTTTGAGCTAAAACCCGGTGAAAGTTTGGGATTAGTGGGCGAGTCGGGATCAGGGAAAAGCACCACCGGACTGGCCTTGCTGCGCTTATTACCCTCCCAAGGTGAGATTTGGTTTAACGGGCAACCACTGCACAACTTTACGCCAAAACAGATGTTGCCCTATCGCAGCCGCATTCAGGTGGTGTTCCAAGACCCTTATTCGGCGCTCAACCCGCGCTTGAATGTTCAGCAGATCATTGCTGAAGGGCTGGAAGTTCATCAGAAACTCAGTGCCGTGCACCGTGAGCAACGAGTGATTAAGGCCATGGAGGAAGTCGGGCTGGACCCCGTGAGCCGCTATCGTTATCCGACTGAATTCTCCGGCGGGCAGCGCCAGCGCATTGCTATTGCACGGGCATTAATCCTGCAACCGCAATTGCTGATTCTTGATGAACCCACCTCGTCGCTGGATAAATCGGTACAGGCACAGATTCTGGCTCTACTCAAATCCCTCCAACAGCGTTACCAACTCAGCTACCTGTTTATCAGCCATGACTTGCAAGTTGTTCGTTCGTTATGCCATCAGGTGATTGTGTTAAAGCAGGGGGAAGTGGTAGAGCAAGGCGACTGTCAGGCGATTTTTGCCGCGCCAAAAAAGCAATATACGCAGCAGTTGCTACAATTTGCCGACTAATGGCGCAAGCATTAAAATGCGCCAACATGCCGGGCTGACGATATCATCGATGAATAAATACGGTCGACAAATAGCGCCGATGAACGCTTAATGGCGTATCAGAAGGGATAGAGTGCCGTCATGGTTTCGGCAATGGCGACACCTACATCTTTCAGGCGGCACATGGTCGCACTCTCATCCTGCCGATGAACGAAGAGGCAAGGTTCACCCTCCCATTCAACAATCGCGGAATCCACTTGTATCTCTTGAAGCGAGAGATGCAGCCGCTGCATGATAATCTGCGCATGATTGCCATCGTGGCTGAGTAATTTCAGCCCCATAAGGTCATTTTGGGTATCGTCTATCGCCGTCAGTGGTATCGGTTCAACATTGACCCCGATAAACCCAGATAACCAACGGTAACTTTGCGGCAGACGATGTACTACCGAAAGTTGGATATTATTCACGTGTTTTTCCTAGTCAAAATAAAATTTCAAAAATTACAAAGGCACCACAATGACTCACACTCATTAAAGTTATAGCCGCTAAGTTGTCATTGTGCATGATTCACACTCAATCAAAACACAACATTGATAACAATTTAGAAACTTAAAACTAACAATGTTACTTTTGTGTTATTTTTAACCTTTCGTCAACCTTTTCTGCCAAGGTTGAAACTACCGGTTTGGGATTTAGATCCCATTTTTCGTTATATTTATACCTTTATGGCGGTCAGCTCAACCATTTTTCTTGCAAACGCGTTACTTAATCGTCGCCAATATTTTACATTTAAGGAACAATTCAAGGCAAATTCAACGTAATGAAACCACATTAATTAATTGATAAATATATAAATTAACGGGTATCAGTTACCTTTTAACTGGCAGAAATATCTGATAAAAATCATTCGATAACTCTTTAGCGCTTTTTTATGTTAGCGCTTAAAAAGTTAACAATATGTGTCTAAGAATAACTATGCAACGAATAATAATATGCATGATTACTATATTGATTGAGCGCAATAAAACGGCGCTTATTGGTCAGAATTAGGGGTGAAATTTAACAAAATGACGGGGTAAACCGAGGGGGGCATTGGCGAGATTAAATCGATAGATTTCATCGACAGACTGGCAGCAAATAAGGGTGTAGATCATGGCTAGAAAGGAAACGCCCTTCGGCGTCCGCCTTTCACATTTTACTCGCTATACTTTTTTCACTACATTTTTCTGCGGGCGGCTGGCATAGAGATACAACAACATGGCGACAATAATACAAAACGCCATTGAACTCACCATCGGCCAGGCACTACGCGAGGGAGCCATCGACAGCAGCGTCCCCACCACGGCACCAATACCAAAACGTAAAGTCCCAGCCAGAGAAGAGGCCGTCCCCGCCATATGCGGGAAATCATCCAAAATCACCGCCATAGCATTCGAGGTGATCATCGCGATACAACCGACATAAGCCGCCACCCCCAGCACCAATGCCCAGAATCCTAGGCCAGTGGCACACACCACCAGCAACCAGATCCCCATCACAAATTGAACCAGCATACCAAAGCGGAACATTTTCAGCGCACCGAAACGGCGAACATTGCGGCTGTTAATCAGTGTCATCAAGAACAAAAAGACAATATTCAGCGCAAAGTAATAGCCAAAGTTCTGCGGCGAAACGCCATTCAAATCGATATAAACGAAGGGACCGGCACTGAGAAACGAGAACATTCCGGCGAACGAGAAGCCGCTGGCCAGCATATAGCACAGCACCCGCTTATGGCGGAAGAGTGTCGCAAAATTACCGATAGTGGTGCGCAGATGAAACCTTTGCCGTTTCTCTTTGGGCAGGGTTTCTTTGATATAAAGTGCGACCAGTATTGCACCAATCAATGCCGCACCGGCCATCGTCCAGAAAATGGCATGCCAGCTAAACCACACCAGCAGTGCGCCCCCAATAATGGGAGCCAGCAACGGCGCGATAGTCATCACCAAGACCACGAAAGACATCATTCGGGAGAAATCATCTTTGGTGAACATGTCGCGCATCAATGCATTAATCACCACACTGGCAGCAGCGGCAGATAAGCCATGCAAAAAACGCAAATTAATCAGTTGTTCAATCGACTGCGCCATGGCACAGGCCATTCCAGCCAGCGCAAAGATCAGCGTGCCCCAGAAGATAACCGGCTTGCGCCCTACGCTGTCGGCCATTGGCCCATAGAACATCTGCCCGATAGCAAATCCCAGCACATAGGCGCTGAGCGTCATCTGTACCGCGCCACTCTCTACGCCAAACTCTTGCGCAATAATCGGCATGCTCGGCAGATACATATCTATCGCCAGCGGCATCAGCATCGACAGCAAACCCAAGATAAAAATCAAGCCAAAGTGGGATGTGCGGTTCTGCGCTTCGTTTTGGTTACTGGCATGCACGTTCAACAACTCCTTCAACAACTGACGGCAGGTGATATCCGCTGCAAACCACGTGGGAACAGCTCACCCACGCGACAATAGAAAAGCCATTACAGATGGGGCGCGCCGACACTAGCAATCTCTTCAGCCGTTAGCGGGCGGTATTCACCGGGTGCTAAATCGTCATCAAGTATCATTGCGCCAATGCGTTCACGGTGCAGTGCCAACACTCGATTTCCGACCGCCCCAAACATGCGTTTTACCTGATGATAGCGCCCCTCACTGAGGGTCAGGCGCACCAGTTGCGGCTCAATAATTTCGAGCTGGGCCGGCTTGGTCAGAGAGGTTTCATTGTGCAGTTGCACACCATCAGCAAACCGCTGCGCCGTATCTTCAGCGACTGGATGCTCCAGCGTCACTAAATAAGTTTTTTCACAATGATGGCGTGGGGAGGTTATCCGGTGCGACCACTGACCATCGTCAGTCATCAGCACTAATCCGGTGGTATCAATATCCAACCGCCCAGCGGCATGCAACTTGTAAGCCACTGGCTCATCAAGGAAATAGAGCACGGTAGGATGATCCGGGTCTTCTGTCGAACAGACATAACCCTGCGGCTTGTTCAGCATAAAGTAACGGGGGCCAAGGGTTTGCTGTAGTGGGTTGCCATCAAATCTTACGTCACTCTCTGGTGTCAGCTTAGTCGCACCACTTTTGACCACTTCGCCGTCAATAGTGACTCGTTTGGCCCGCAGCTCGCGCGCCACCAACGCCCGGCTAACCCCTAATTGCTGAGATAAAAACTTGTCCAATCGCATTGAATCTACTTTGCCTGTTGTATAGTCGTACCACTGACGGGCACGATACCCATAATCACTGCTGCCAACAGCGGCAGAGTGCTAATAATAGGGTGAGAAATTAATAAAGCAGTATAGCGGCGGTTGCCATATCATCCTAGGAACAGTTACTCAAAAAGTCATAAGTGTGGAAATGATATTTAGGTTGAAAATGACATCTATCCTCATCAGGCGGGCCTATTAATGGCCTTTACGCTACGCCCATACCAGCAAGAGGCGGTGGATGCCACCCTCGCCCACTTTCGTCGCCACACCGACCCGGCACTGATTGTCTTGCCCACGGGGGCGGGTAAAAGTTTGGTTATCGCCGAATTAGCGAAACTGGCCCGTGGTCGTGTACTGGTTTTGGCGCATGTCAAAGAGTTGGTGGCGCAGAATCACGCCAAATACTGCGCCTACGATTTAGAGGCCGATATTTTCGCCGCCGGGCTACAACAGCGCCAAAGTGAAGGCAAAGTAGTGTTTGGCAGTGTGCAGTCTGTGGCACGTAATCTCCCGCTATTTGATAGCGCATTTTCGCTGCTGATTATTGATGAATGCCATCGCATCAGTGACGAAGATGACAGCCAATATCAGCAAATTATCCAGCATTTACGCACCACCAACCCCCGGCTACGTCTGTTGGGGCTGACAGCAACCCCCTATCGGCTGGGCAAAGGCTGGATTTATCAATTCCACTATCACGGCATTACCCGTGGTGATGAAAAAGCGCTGTTCCGCGATTGCATCTATGAATTACCGCTGCGTTACATGATCAAGCACGGTTTTCTGGTGCCACCGGAGCGGCTGGATATGCCGGTGGTGCAATATGATTTCAGCCGTCTGACCAGCAACAGCGACGGTATGTTCCGTGAAGCGGATCTCGATCGAGAGCTTAAACAGCAGCAACGCATCACCCCGCATATCGTTAGCCAGATAATGGAGTACGCCGCCCAACGCCGTGGGGTGATGATTTTTGCGGCCACTGTTGAGCACGCCAAAGAGGTGTACGGATTGCTGCCCAAAGGCGAGGCCGCGTTAGTGAGTGCTGGCACTCCCCCCGCCGAACGGGATGCCCTCATCACCGCATTTAAGCAGCAACAACTGCGCTATCTGGTCAATGTCGCCGTGCTGACCACGGGCTTTGATGCACCTCACGTGGATCTGATTGCGATTCTGCGCCCCACCGAGTCGGTCAGTTTGTATCAGCAGATTGTCGGTCGGGGCTTGCGGCTCTCACCGGGTAAAGAAGATTGCCTAATTCTGGATTATGCCGGGAATCCCCACGATCTTTTTACCCCCGAAGTGGGTACCAGCAAACCCCATAGCGGCAGCCAGCCAGTGCAGGTCTTTTGCCCAGATTGCGGCTTCGCCAATATTTTCTGGGGGAAATGCACCGAGTCTGGGCAGATCATTGAGCACTATGGCCGCCGCTGTCAGGGCTGGTTTGAGGATGATCAAGGGGCGCGAGCGCAATGTGACTACCGCTTCCGCTTTAAGTCTTGCCCGCATTGCGGGGCAGAAAATGATATTGCCGCGCGCCGCTGTCATCAGTGTCAGGAAGTGCTGGTTGATCCTGATGACATGCTGAAAGCTGCGCTAAAATTGAAAGATGCGCTGGTGCTACGTTGCGGCGGAATGAGTCTGGAAACGGGCCGTGATGCTAAAGGCGAGTGGCTGAAAATCACCTATTACGATGAAGACGGCACCAATACCAGCGAGCGTTTTCGCTTAACCACAGCCGCGCAGCGTATGGCATTTGAGCAAATTTTCCTGCGCCCTCATCAGCGCGCACCGGGTATTGCGCTAAAATGGCAAACGGCAGCCGATATCATCGCGCAACAAGCGTTGTTACGTTACCCCGATTTTGTCGTCGCCCGCCAACGTGGGCAATGGTGGCAAATCAGGGAAAAGGTATTTGATTATCAGGGCCGTTTTCGGCGGGCGGATCCCCTAGCTTAAGCCGCATTTAGCCTGAGATTTTCTCAGTTTCATTTGCTGTTTGGCCGATATTTCGCTAGAATGCCGCCCGCTTTGCTCTGGGTTTACCCAATCAAAGCCGAGTATCGAACCTGTTGCTGGGTCGCCTGTAGCAGGGTAAATTTTCTTAAGAGAAAACAAAATGACCACTATCAATGTAGAAGTACGTAACGACCAGGGTAAGGGTGCGAGCCGCCGCCTGCGTGCAGCAAATAAATTCCCGGCAATCGTTTACGGTGGCACAGAAGCAGCTATTTCTATTGCTCTTGACCATGACACCACCAAGAACCTTGAAATCAAACCGGGCTTTTATGATTCCGTACTGACTCTGGTTATCGACGGTAAAGAAACCAAAGTTAAAGTGCAGGCTGTTCAGCGTCACGCTTTCAAGCCAAAACTGACTCATATCGACTTCGTTCGCGTTTAATCGCGTCGCCTTCGATATTCGGGACGCCGAAATAAAAAACGCCGCTTATGCGGCGTTTTTTATTGGCTAAACAAAGCCATAGATCAAGCGGTTAACTCTTATCTAGATTAACCCTTGCCTAGATTAACCCTTGCCTGAATTACGCTGTAGCTGATCGCGCAGATTCGGTGGCGTACCTTTAATGGTCAGCGTATCCGTCGCCGCATCCCAGAAAATACGCTCACCCAACAGCAGCGCGTCAAAATTGATACTCAACCCGCCACCACTGCCCGCGAACTTGGTCAACTGACGCAAAGTGCCGCGATCCGCCGGGAAGCTCTCTTCCAATGCATAACCCTGCTCAGCCGTGAATTGCTGAAAATCTTTTTCGCCGAACTTCGGCAGCTCTTGAGCCAACTCCTGCAAAGCAATCTCTTCGCCAGACTGCAACTGCTCATTACAGTAGCTATAAACCTGCTGACGGTAGGCCTGCCGCTCATTTTTGCCTAACTCGGCATCTGCACAATAGTCGTCAACTGCCTGCAATAAACCACGGTTTTGCGCTTTGGTATCCAGCCCTTCGGCTGCTGACAGGAAATCCATAAAGAAATCAGATACCTTTCGCCCTATCCGCCCTTTCAGGAAGGTCAGGTAACGAGTCGATTCAGGATTATTTTCCCATTCAGTCAAATCAATACGGGCAACAATATCCGCGCGGTTAATATCAAGATAATGGGTAGTACTCAGATCAAGCTGTTCATCCACTCGCATGCTATTACAACTGCTCAGCACCGAGATCAGCAAATATTCGGTTGCCAGATAGCGGTATTGGCAAAACAGCACCACCCCCCCTTCAGCAAACGGGTATTTGGCTAACTCGTCACGTAAACGCCCGGTCGCTGCACGGCTAAAGCTGAGGAAGTCTTCATCACCCTTACGGCATCGTTTCAGCGCATCCGCCAGCTCACTTTGCTCATTAAATAAGCCGTAAGCTTTGTTTTTGGCGCTGTAAACACGATGCAGCTCGGCCATCATCTCTTCAACGACA
Organism: Yersinia mollaretii ATCC 43969; assembly: GCF_013282725.1. NCBI lineage: Bacteria > Pseudomonadati > Pseudomonadota > Gammaproteobacteria > Enterobacterales > Yersiniaceae > Yersinia > Yersinia mollaretii. The sequence goes on from NZ_CP054043.1 coordinate 4,164,690, forward strand.
GCATTGGCAGGTAACAGGGAATCGCGTAACACCACGTCAAGCGTTTGTTCATCGCGCTTAATAAGCTGATGTAAGGCTATCTGGTCGATATCCAGACTCATGATAAATACTCCTTTTGGCTAGGGGCGTATTCAATCACTGATACCTGAGAGCTGCAACCCCCCATACGATGACGCCCCTCAATTAATGGCTAATGATTCTTAATGCTATAAAATAGCGGAAAAGCGCGTCTCTATACGGTAAGATGTGGGACTTTGTCAGGTGTTGAGTACAATTTTTATGCCACAATCATCCCGTTATAGCGACGAACACGTTGAACAACTACTGTCTGAATTGGTCAGCGTACTGGAAAAACATCGTACCCCAACCGATCTTTCTTTGATGGTGTTGGGAAATATGGTAACAAATCTGATCAATACCAGCATTGCCCCCGCGCAACGCAAAGTATTGGCACGTTCTTTCGCTGAAGCTCTTCAGGCTTCGGTACGTGAAGATAAAGCTCATTAATTTATCGGCCAAGACTGCAATCTCAATATGGTGACAAATCGTCAGCGCTATCGTGAAAAAGTCTCCCAGATGATCAGCTGGGGGCACTGGTTCGCCCTGTTTAATATTCTGTTCAGCCTGGTGCTGGGTAGTCGCTATTTGTTTGTCTCCGATTGGCCCTCCTCGCTGATTGGCCGTATCTATGCCCTCGTTAGCTGGCTTGGGCACTTTAGCTTTATCGTTTTTGCCGCCTATTTGCTGGTGATATTCCCCCTAACCTTTGTGGTGATGTCACAACGGCTACTCCGTTTTCTTTCCGCCGCCTTTGCCACTGCGGGTTTAACCCTGCTATTGGTGGATACCGAGGTCTTCACCCGTTTCCACTTACATCTTAATTCGGTGGTGTGGGAGTTAGTGGTTAACCCGGACCAAACAGAGCTAGCACGCGATTGGCAATTGATGTTTATTTCGGTGCCGGTCATTTTTCTGGTCGAGATGCTTTTTGGCACTTGGGCTTGGCAAAAACTGCGCAGCCTTAACCGGCAGCGCTTTGTTAAGCCACTGGTAGCGGTATTTATTTCTGCATTCTTTGCCTCGCATCTGATGTACATCTGGGCTGATGCTAATTTCTATCGCCCAATCAGTATGCAGCGAGCAAACCTGCCACTCTCCTACCCAATGACTGCCCGTAAATTCCTCGAGAAACACGGCCTGCTTGATCAGCAAGAGTATCAACGCCGCCTGATGGAACAAGGCACACCGGATGCACTGGCGGTTGAATATCCGCTCAGCCCGATTACCTTCAGCGATAAAGGCAGCGGTTATAACCTGTTATTGATTGTGGTTGACGGCATTCGTCTGAGTAGCCTTGAGAAAGATATGCCTGCATTGGCCGAGTTTGGTCGTGCAAACATTCAGTTTGATCGCCACTACAGTTCGGGGAATCGTCAAGATACCGGCTTATTTGGTCTGTTTTATGGTATATCGCCGACCTATTTAGACGGTATTCTCTCTGCCCGTGAGCCTTCTGCATTTATGACGGCACTGAGTGCGCAGGGTTATCAGTTCGGTCTGTTCTCATCCGATGGCTTTGAGTCACCACTCTACCGCCAGGCATTGTTAGCCGATTTCACCCTGCCCGCACCAGTGAAACAGACAGACAGCGAAACCACGGCCCAATGGCAACAGTGGTTATCAACACCCAAAAGTGATGCACCTTGGTTCTCGTACATTAATCTGAACGGATCAACGGAAGCGCAAGATCCAATCACCGGCAAGAAAATGGCAGCACCGGCTAACTTTATCCAGAACTATCAAGCGGGTGCGCGAGATGTGGATCAGCAAATTGCTACGATTCTGGAGACCCTGAAGCAGAGTGGGCAGCTCGATAAAACCGTGGTTATTATTACTGCGGCCCATGGCGTCGAATTTAACGATAGCGGCAATAATAGTTGGGGCGCAGGCAGCGGATTTAATCGTCAACAGCTCCAAGTGCCATTAGTAGTTCACTGGCCGGGCACCCCGGCACAGAGCGTGAATAAGCTGACCAATCATGAAGATATCATGACGACACTGATGCAGCGATTGTTGCATGTCAAAACGGCATCAGAAGATTACTCGCAAGGGGAAGATTTGTTTGCCGCGCAGCGCAACAATAACTGGGTGGCGACTGGCGACAATGGCACGCTGGTCATCACAACACCAACACAAACGGTGGTGTTAGATAATAACGGTGAATATCGTACCTATGATGAGCAAGGCAATGAAATCAAAAATGAAAAGCCACAGCTCCCCCTGTTGTTACAAGTGCTGACAGATATAAAACGCTTTATTGCGAACTAGTTCTAAAAATAGCCACTAGAACGCTCAAAAAACAGACGAATGAACGGTCAAGTCTTGTATTAATAAGGATAAAATGTAGTATAAAGACCACTACATCGGCATGTAGCGCAGCTTGGTAGCGCACCGTCATGGGGTGTCGGGGGTCGAAGGTTCAAATCCTTTCATGCCGACCAAAATACCGCAAAAAAACCAATCCGTTAGGGTTGGTTTTTTTGTTTGTGGGATTTACTGATGGTAAAACAATAGTGAAAGAATGTTAAAACCCCGACGATATCATCGGATGATTTTTGGCGGTAAATATATTGTAAACTCATTTAGTGGTTCGATTAATACACTGTATGGAGCACACTGCTCGTGTAACTTTACGATACCAAGGTCTGATAACAACTTAAAGTTGGCAGATGTCAATGTTGCAGGTTTAGCTGCCAGCTCTTTGTGCCAGACTCTATATGTCCCTAGTTTGCCGTCCCTGCGATAGTAAAAACCAGCCAGAGGGTGTGTTAGATAAACGAGTGCAGATTCAGTATCTGGAAACCCAGGAAAATCAAAGCGGTCATATCTAGACTGCACAAGTTCAACAGAGGCTTTTGCCCAATAAGACTCTGTCACCATTGCGTATTTTTCGTAAAGACCGCTAGCTTCATTGAATTCACAGTCAAAGCTGACCTTGCCTCGATACCAGGGAAGATTCCATAAGTATCTAGGTACGGTTATTGTCCATGAATCTAGAGTCGTACCGAGAAACCAAACACAATGTTCATTAGTTTCTTGATCAATGATATATATGCGGTAATTTGTCTGGCCCATCGTGAATTTAGGAAATGGAAATACTGCAGAAGTGAAATCAATATCTATAAATGGCACGACTGAGATAAGCCCCATGTTCTTGCCTTCAATAACAATAGTATCTAATTTAAATCTGTCAGGAAATAGGCCTAAAAATCTTTCTGCGGGTACAGCATAAGTAATAATTGAAAAATGTTTTAAACCACAAAGTACATCTATTCCTTTTGGCCTTGGCCTTTCCATTAGATAATCTTTAAATTTTCTTAACTTTTGCATAAAATCTCTTACAGGATAGATATTTAAATTGAAGGAAATTTTACCCTAAGCCGCTATTTGCAACAGTATCTTACTTTATATAAAATTTAGATCTCCCCATTGCTTCACCTGATGCTTGATAGATCATCATTTTCTGATGCCGACGTGCAGCCTGATCCTGAAAAGGGTAAACAGAACCCCCCATAACTAAGTCACGTATATATTGCTGCTCATAAGTATTAGATTTTTTATTCTTTAATGAATATTTTTCAATATCCAGATTACTTAAATTAGGAAAATACCAATCCTCAGTCCAGCCATCGATGATAATGGCCGCACCGCCCAAATTAAACATACTTGTTTCAGACATTATCTTATTATCTGAAATGATAACAAAAACATGATCAACACCTTCTATACACTCACCGTCAGAATCATAAATACCTGAAGTACACAAGTTAATATAATGCCTACTCCTATTAAATCTTAATATAGGATCTTTAACCAATGGTTCAAGGCAAATAAATGCCTTCTCCTCACAATTCCCTACACCTATTTTTCGAACTTTCCGTGCTGTTTGTTCAATCGTTTTGTATGGAGCATTGGGATTGTCTCGCCATTTAGCAAATTTATTCAGTCTCCTTTTTGAGATTTTTACACAATTATCCCTATTGGTGCTCAAAATATGATGGGCACGCACAATTTTTACTGCACGCTCTGCTGCTCCCTTGCGCTCCTCAAGAACATCTAGGCTAACATTAAATTTCATATTCATTATAATAACTTATTTTGGCTGTATTTTTATAACGCGACGCAGTTTAGTTAATTTTCATTATATTAAATAAAAACACTTAGCGCCTCTATTGTAATAATTAAAAAATCGAACACAACACAATTATATTCGATATTTAAAACTGAGCCAATCAAGCTTAGGTGTAGTTATGTACTGCACTTTTGGGAAGTGTGGAATATGTGGGGAATTTATATTCTCTATTCCGTAATAGCTGATATATGATTATTTTTCTACACTATAGCAAATAGCCTGTAGTGATAAAATCAGATTTATTTTTTGGAAAAAGAGCAATACATGAGCTAACAACTTATTTAACAGTGAAATTTCTCACAAAAATAACACAAAATACTGACAATGAAAAATATTTTGGTATCACATGTAATGTGTATAATAAAAAATAAGTAGTGGCACTATCTTCAACGCTGCTTTGGTAAAAATATCCGATGATTGAAAATACAGCCAGCAGGCTGCTTTCTTAGGCTTGTTACAAATAATGAGAGTCGGTGATTTTACTCATCGATGGATAGAATAACCAACGGAAGAAATTCATAATAATGATTAAATCGTTTAACAGCACCAACGACATTGACTATTTTAAAAATGAAGGACATAACAGCTGGATGCTGTTGCAGAGATGCCGTGAAGTATTCCAACAAATGTCACAGTATACATGCACAGATGCGGAGACATTCGCTAAAAAAAATGCCTACTATCGTGACGTGATACAACCTCGACTAGTTGATTACTACCGCGCCCCAACAAGAATACATGCAAACAACCAAGCAAATATGCTGGCTACAATTCAATTAACACAAGAGAACACATTAGCGACATTACACTCGATAGCGACTAAAACTCACTTGGCTATGGCTGGTTGCTGCACAACTCTAGCATGCACTACCGCATATGAATTGATTAATGAAGACCAAAATAATACTCTTATCGAGCTTGTTGTTCACGCAGGGAAACATAAGCATGCTGAAACTCATTGTTTTGTTCTTGTAGGACGAGATATAACATCTCAAATATCAATCCCCGGCTCATGGGGAAAAAATGCTTTTATTGTTGATCTTTGGGCTGCAACACTAGGGTTACGTCCCATATCACAGCCATTATCCCCGGCGATAACAGATCTCTACCCTCCAAACTCTATTCTTTTTAGCAACCAAAGACTTTCTCGTTAAATAATATACCTATTGAGCAGGCCGTCTGATTCTTTTACACTTTTTTTGTCGCACAAAATCAGCCAAAAAGGCTAGGGGAAAGGATTCGTACGTAAATGTGTAAGATCGTTCTACAGGTCACGCCAGTTCTGGCTTTTCATGTTTGTGCAAATTTCAACCTAGGGTACGACGTTGGTTTTGCTGTCCCAATTAAGCCCTTTTAATAAAAATACCCCTGATAGCCCGGTACACAAAGGTTTAAAGCTAATAAATAAGGAAGTAGGATAATGAAAGTGATCTTATGTTCACTGCTTGCGATTGCCCTGATCGTGCCTGTACACGCCAAGTCTGCATCCAACGCACGGGCAACAGCCAAGGTGGCTGAGTTTCTAAGCTGGGAACGTAAACTCAAACCAAGTGGCATCTATCAGAACTATCTGGGTGGTGCACTGCCAACCATTATCTCAGACGAGCTGCTCTGTTTGCTACACGCCGCCTCGGCTGCACGAGAAATTGCCACGCGGATGACTCCAGATGAAAAACCCCCCTTTGTTGAGGGCAACCCTTTCCTGCCCAATGCCTGGGATTATGTATTAGGTTCTAAAATTCTTTCATCCCGCCCCACGGCTGACAGCAGGGACCAGAGCACAGTAAAGGTGCGCTTCACCTACGGCGCGGTTAGGGGAAAAACCTACAGCTATACTAGCACCTACCTAGTGCGGGAAGAAAACAAGGAGGCCCGTATTACTGATATAGATGCAGGTGGACACTGTGATTTCTGCCAATCCGGGAGCTTGCGCGCTGCTTTGTATGAGACGCTGGCAGCCTATCCATCCTCCGGCTATCAGCAGTGTAAAGCTCTGGCAAGATAAGATCAGGGTTTAGGGAGTAACAGCGCCCCCCTCCCCCCGAAACAGCCTAAACTGTCGGATAAACGACAAAAAGAGCTGTGCCGAATGCACTAATCCGGCCAATATTCTATCAACGATCTGGCAGAGTTGTTCGCGGTATCCAGACCAACAGTTTACCGAACACTTTCGCGGCATAAGACAACTTTGGAAATCTCAACCGAAGAAAGCAGGCAGCATTCTGCTTTATCAGATTATTTACAATCGTCGGAGATCTTTACCAAAGCAGCGTTGAGAACAGCATCATTCTCAGAAGCAAACACAGCGATCCCCTTTACTGGTTTACCTTCTTTCAGGGAACCAGAGGTTAAAACCTCATCAACCGTATCGAGTTTGAATTCTTTCTTGTCTGGAGAGTAAGCCTTCAGGCAAAACTTTGATAAATCAACAGTATCTGCTGATAACTTTGCTATGGAGACCTCAAAGGTTTTAGTGTAGGCAATTTTATCACCAATGGATATAGACCCCTGAGATTGTTCAGTGGCATATACGGCGATATTACTAGGAGTAGAGGCGTTTGCTGCAAAGCAAAAACCGACCAGAGTTAGAGATGTAATGATAGCAGAAACCTTCATATCAATTCCTTTTTGTCAGTTAATTGTCTGGGTTACTGTACGTATGCAAGATGCATCCCTCTGATAATAGGGGTCTGAAGCTCAACCGTACGAAAACGTACGCTAAGTAAATAAAAGTCAATGAGATTGTTCGCTACGCCATAGTGAAAATAAGGGACATCCGCAGGGAATATTCGCAATTATTCTTGTGATTTTTAATATTAATTATCTAATTGTTTGCTTCTATTTCATTTTAGTGATTTTTAGAATATATATCCTCAATATGTGACCGCGGTATATTGCCACTGAGATAAAATACTTCATCCTCGCTGTAGTTAATGTTGCTGAAGTCGGTTAAAAGGTCTTAACATAGTAATAAATTCCTGTCATTAAAATAGAGAGAGCCCTGCCATAGGTGGGTGCTTTATCTGTAATAATACGTCGTGGCTGTTCCCAATCCCGTAAGTGACCCAATATCTTCTTCAAAAATCGATAAGCCGATTGGGTATTACGCCGAGACGAAATATAAAAATCAATCGTTCTACCATGGCTGTCGACGGCCCAGTACAAATAAACCCATTTGCCGCCGATTTTGACGTAGGTTTCATCCAGATGCCAAGGAGAGAGCTCAGTTTATCAAAATTGGATATTTGCAACAGTGCCGATTAACTCTCCTTTTTCTCAACTTCTGGCTTGCCTGGGAACATAATACTCAGAACAATACCCACAGCCAGTACGCCAAGGACAACATACAGGCTTGTCGTGGCCGTAATACTGTAACCGTGGTGCCAGATGTGATCTGTCGCATTTAGCCCCAGTTTTACAGCGATAAAGAACAGCAGCGCGATGACCGCTTTCTCCAGATGGACCAGATACTGCTTCAGTGCTTCGAGAACAAAGTAAAGTGTACGCAGGCCCAAGATTGCAAACATCATGGCACTGTAGACAATCAGCGGCTCACGGCTGACGGCGATGATTGCCGGTACCGAATCAAAGGCAAACATCACATCAGAAAGCTCAACGACAGCCACACACAAAAACAGCGGCGTGGCGTATATTGCGGTTTTCTTACCACGGCCGATAGTCACGTCTTTGTTTTCTGGCTTTGCCAGTTCCGCATCAACTTCTTTCTGTGAGAGCAGGAAAGCATGCCCTTTCAGTTTCGGCCAGATAGGGAAGAGGCGTTTCACCATGCGGTAGGCAAGATGCTGAGAATAATCCTCAACTTCATCCTTATCACCACCACTTTTAAGCATCATGACAGCCGTCATGGCCACAATAATCGCGAAGACCACTTCCACATAAAGCCCAAGGCTCAGGAGACTTGTACCGATGGCAACAAAGATGCCTCGGAATACGATGGCTCCAATAATGCCCCAGTAAAGTACACGGTGACAATAACGGTCAGGCACCGAGAACCACGAGAAGATAGCCATCATCACGAACAGGTTATCAACGGAGAGCACTTTCTCCAGCGCATAACCGGTAACAAACAGACTTGCGACTTCGGAACCGTGGTGAATATAGAGGAATCCGGCAAAAGCCATCGCCACGACGACCCAGAAGATGGACCACAGGACGGCACTTTTCAACGAGATTGGCTTGTCGTCACGGTGCATAAACAAGTCAATGAAGATGGCCCCGACTGACAGTGCAATGAAAACAATGACTGTTTCAGTCGGAAAACCGATGTGTGTTGAAACCATAACAACCTCTTAAAAATCGTGATTCAGAAACCAAATTCAGCCGGTTCAAAAACCAAATACGTGTCCACACCGCGATGTGTACCCTGCATGAATTTTTTATTTTTAAAACGACCCAGCTGGCGGGTCAGCTCTTCACGGCCTGAATTGATAGTGCTTTTACTTTGTCAAAAAGACTCATATTTAAATCCTTAGTTGCGGTGTTATTTAGAACCCGCACTCCAGCGAAAAACCCATCCAAACTGACCCCTAGTGGCTAGTTTATTTATATTACCGCGGCAAGCAGAGTGACCTGCTTGCCCGGTTCAACTTTTAGTTGCTGACCCAGCCTCCTTGTTTAATCGCTTTGTTCAGATAGTCATTAATAAATTTCTTCACATCTCGAATATTGATCTCTATAGAAGTGTTCGGTTGTGAGCCAAACATCAAACGTTGGATAAATTGATTCTGCCCCGAGTGCGTTACTAACATTTCTATTTTTTGTAGCCATATAATGGCTTCCTGTCCGGTTTCAGGAAAAAAGGTATCGAGATTAATATTTTGGAATTTGACACCATTAAATATGGTGCCCCCTTGTATTATTTGTAGCAATATTGAAATAGACCTAATATTGGGGGGGATTCTATAAGCTTGCGGCCCCTTATATCCAACAACCGTAAACGCTCGGCCGTTGGACAAAGTAGGTTCAGGTTCCATATCGAAAAAAAATGGCACTATTGATGCGAGCTGCTGAACTTGAATTTGTGCATGCGTAATATCAGCGGCATCAGCAATATCGGCTGCCTTATTGGCAGCGGCAATATCCATTGGCGCTTGATAATAGAGACCTGATTTACCCATAAAATGGTAATATCCATCAATCAATTCAGCGTTGGGAATAGACTCCAAATTGAAGTAGGTCATTACTTGAGTAATGGGTTTATTTAATGAAAAGAGAATATTGGCTTTGATTTTTTGAAACGACATTTGTTGGCTATTCAAAAAGCTGAAGAATAGTATTTCTTCCATATTAAGGGCATTAGCCACTTTGATGCTATGTCCTAAGTTTGAGCGCATAACAAAATCATTATCAGTAATATTGAGCAGCATACTCTGCTGCGTATGGTCGAGGATATTGACGGTAAAACGATTCTTCCGCGACAGGCCAGCGATATAGAGATTCGCTACAGGAATATCATTAAGCGCCAAACCAATGCAGCTAAGGTTGTCTTGGTAGAAAATAATAATTTGCGTGTTTTTGTCTAACCAATTGAGCTCCAGTTGCTGTTTACTTAGGTTTAATTCTACAGTTGTCGCTTTGGCTTTAACTTCCAACGTTTTTGTAGTTGATGAATAGAGGTTGTTATAGATAAATTCAGCCTGAGAGTTTGACCAGTTAGCATTGCTGACACTCAGTAAATCCCTCTCAGATAGTGCAAAGGAGAACCCTTCGCCTTGTTGGCTGGCAAAACGCCATACGCCTTGTGGGTTAAAGCTCAAGTTTTCACGCGCAAAACTGCCTGGATAGCGTGCAAGCAGGCTATCAATAACACCGCCCAGACTGTGGTCGGCAAATTCCTGGAAGGGTGCCTGACTAAAAGAGGTTGCATCAGCAATCACTATTTCTAGGTAGATCAATGATACCGCTATATTCCCGGATTGCTGTTCCAAGATGGCATTAAAGCTCAGATCCCCCATTTTCCCCGTAGCCATAATTTTATCATTAGGCCCGATCAGTACCTGCGCACTTTTAGGGAAAAGGCTCTTACTCAGTCGGTTACCATCACACAAAAGCAATTGTCCCTGAGATTGTGCCAACCACAGCCAATTGTTGGCGATATCAATCACACCATTGCTTTTGCCCGCCACAAAAGGAATTTTTGCAACCAGTGAAGCTAGAGGCCGCACTGCTTGCAGTATTTGTGCGGCATATTGTTCCAGTAGCGTATCGTCACTGAACATCAATACAGGGCGAGGTGGCGAGTTTTGTTCGCCAACAGATAACGCCAGAGTTAATGTGGGCAGGCTATTATTTTGTTTGGTAACGCCAGTAAGTGTTAGACGTGACTCTAGCAGCAGATGAACCGGGGGTTTACCATTAAACTGTATACGCTGATCCCCAACAGACAATATATTGTTATGTAAGGTTATAGCTTTGATCCGTTCCGGTAATAGTGCGCCGAGAACAATTTTATTGTCCACAACCGAGCTTTGTTTGATTAAGGCTTCAATATCAAAGATCCAATGCTCTTTGTCTGCATCTGCGCAGGTGATAGTGATTGCCACTGTTTTAGACGGCATGATCAGAGTGTATTCACCACCATTTCCAATCAATTGATAGAAAAGCTTACCGCGCTCAGTATCATCAAGTAGGGTGGGAACGATTAACGTGCGGGCACGGCTGTCCAGTTGTACATTTATTGGTGTGGAAAATAGTTCGGCAGTTAAACGAGTAATAGCCCAATCTGTGGGTAATGCATAGAAACCCCATTTAAACTGGGCGCCATAATATTGTCCCAATGCCATCAAGGCTGACGGATTTTTATAACGGATCCCCGGTGCTTCATCGTAGCCGAATGTATAGTGGCGCTGTGCGGATGCGGGTAGCAGGAATATTTGCGCGTCTGTTAAATCCAGCTCTTGGGTGTGTTCCTTTAATCCCAAACCAAGATAAAGATCCAGCTTCAACCCGTAATCAATAGACGGGCCGCTTAAGTAATGGTCCCAATGACCGGAGTGAGTATGCCAAGATCCTCCCTTGCTACCCACCGAGGTAACGGAACCAAAATGGACATGGTTATCGCGAAAATTAATACTGTCGACCACGGCCCCCATAGCGAGCCCCCAAACAATAGGGCTTTGACCTGCATCCGAAATTTTCCTCAGCTGATTGGGTTGGCTGACGCTGGTTTGTATGGCATCAAAGGCAGTGAGGGCTGATTTGTTCTGTTCCGCGAGGGTGGTGTAGTTACCGACTAATGCGGGTAAGCCCGCGGCAATGCCAGCCAATGGCACGGCGACCATGCCAAGCAGGCCACTGACCGCAGCGGAGGCCGCCGAGAGTGAGGTTAGTAGGGCTGCGATATTAGTGCCGACCATTAAGCTGCTTAGCGTTAAATTAGCAATCGTGGTATTGATTTCTACCGGGTCAGTGGATGCACTGAGTTGAAAACTCATGCCCAGAATATTAGCAGCATCCAGTAACAACCCGACAACCCCTGGGGCCACCGTACCAAGGAGTGATGTTGCCGCGCTAAGGGGTTTTAATTCAGTCGCAGAGGCAAGTTTAACCAAATTAGCCACTGCACTGACATCATGAACTAAGCCGAGGGTATTTTGTGCCAACTGAGTATAAGTCTGTAATTGTAATGGCCAGCTGAGAGCATTAATACCGCCATTGCTGGGATTAATATTCATCAATGTTTGAAGCATAAAGGCGGCATTTAAGGTGTGTGCCGCCTCGCCTTCAAGGACATTAGGTTTCGCAATGATTTTGCCACTTTGTTTATCTAACATTAGGCCGCTGCTAAAATGACCAAGCAGTTGCTCATAGCGCTGACTAAACTCAGAAAAGATACTTTCACGCGTGCTGATATATTGGATTTTATCGGTGAGTGAGTTGACAAAGGCCACCTGATGTCCACCGTTTTCGCCTGCTTGCACGGTAAAAGTGGCATGCCAGTGCTCATCTAGGTGGTTATCTAGGTGTAACTGACTCGCGGCGTCATTCCACTCATTACCCAGATTAACCAATTCCAGTAATTCCGAAACTCGCTGCTCAATTTCATTGCGGTGGGATTCATGTTTTTCGTTTAGCAGCAACAATTCACTGATGCGTTGACTCACCTGACGGTGCATTTCTTCCAGCAAGGTGGCAGACTGACTATCCAACTGATTATGTGTCGCTATGGCATCGTCAATATAAGGCGTGACTTGTTGCAATTCCTCGATAGACAGCGGTAATTTATACAGTGACTGAGTTTCCTTATTCCAAACTAATTTGGTTTTGTAAACCAGCCCATGAATATCAGCAACCTCCTTATTAATCCAATGATCATTGATTCTTATTTCTTTTTTGCCATTCTCTAACACAAGCAGGTCATTCTCACGGGCATTAACTGACCAATTACTGTCATCAAGACCAAGTATTTCCGCCTGCTGTTTAAGCCAGATAGCCAATTGGCCCGGTAAAGTATCAGCCAGTGGCTGTTTCGGGTTAAGTAATGAACATCCGGTGAGATTGAGCGTAATACCTTTAATCAGAACAGAGCTAGATCCCAAACGTGCAAATAGTGATGATAAGTGACCTTTAAGCGTTTCGGCATTCATCCCACCAAAGGTAGTGGTATCACCCTCGGTCTCGCCATGGCCAACCAAGGTGATACGGATCTTGCCTTCTTTGTCTAATTTAAGGGGGGAGGTATAGACAAACTTTTTATAGGTCTCGCCCCAAGTAAAAACTTCTGCCGGCTTGCCGTCACCTAATTGTAACCACTCACTTGTGTATCGGTGCTTATTAAATAATGCGCGGCTTGCTTCAAAACAGGTATCATCGCCTTGCAATTGAAAGATTAAGGTTTTTTCGTAATGAGTGCCCTCAGGCTCCAGAGGTGTATTTGGCAATGACGTGAAGTAAGCTTGGTCGGGGCTTTCCCAGACTGAGAAATCGATAGTTTCGCCCAAGACTCTTAACTTTTTAGTATTTTTTTCAAATACAGCAGGATTAGTGATATTGCTATCCAACTTTTTAAGCTTATACATTATGGGTTCAGCCGTGGAAAATTCAGCGCTGCTTTTTATGCTATTATCCCCAATATATAAATGACTGAGTATTTCCCGAGCAAGCGTTGTTGCAAAATTTTCATTAAGAATCAAACTCTCATCTACTTCACTAACTTTTATTATCCTAAATGTATTTCCCTTATCAAGGCTATCATTAATAATCGATAATTCAAAAGAGTAGGCTGTGGATCTTGTAATAAGTGTTTTTTTTGCGACGAGTTTAATGTTTATGTCTTTAGAAAAAACCTCATCATTGAACAGATGTTGAAATTGCTGATTGGCTTCCCACAGTGGCTCTTTTGTTATATTACTTCTAGCTGCCAGTTCATGCAAAGTGAGTACCTGATGAGATTTTTTTTCAACAATATTTTCTGTCAACTGTGCCATCTTAAATATGGGGAAATTTAAAGTTATTTCATAAACACTGATAACTTGCTCAGTTTTTATCTCCTTGATAACAGATATTTCTTTTTGCCCTTTATGTTTGACGCTATTGGGGAAAGTTGAATTTTCAACATCTATTCCCTGACCTGGCTTGAGTTTTATTTTGTAAACCAGCGCCGTAGTTTCTCCTTTATATCGGTTGAATAGCCAATCCGTCGGCATATCTACAAGTGTAGGAGGATCCTCTACATCTTCAATATTAATTTTATTTTTACCGGCAAAGTCTAGGGCTGACTCTATTACGAAACCTCTAAGCGAATATTCCTCAACCATCTCATTTGGATTAGAAGTCGATGTTGAAATAAAACCTGCATCTTTCGGTGGATTTGCAATAAAAGTAGAAATATCATAATTATCGCCGTAAGATTTAAATCCATCAACCATGATGGTCCCTGGTGATCGTGAGTCTATGCGATAAACAAACGTCTCTTCTTTATTTAAAATAATAATATCGTTTGGGTAGTTATCAACATTAAATGAATTAATTCTATTCTTTTTCAAAACAAACCTCTTTACTATTATTCGGTTTTGTTTTCTCAATAGTCATAACGTAGTTTATTGAGATGCTATTTAACTTTCGTACAAAAACACTTATCGCAGTAGATTTAATAAGGAAAAGATTAATACGTTTTAAAATGCTGTTTTATAACCTGAATGTATAAAATTTACTTGTGAATTTATAGAGGATTTATTTATTTTATTGAAAGATAATTCTTTATTTAAGCGGGAATTTTCATGTCTGTTTGTTGTAAGCAGTTCTATAGGCACTACTATTTTTTTCGGTTTAAATCATCATCAAATATATGAAATTATTTTTATGCCCTCCATCAGCGACTCCACTTTGCCTATGTATTCCCGTCGCTAATAATAAAGTCAGATAAATGATGATATATCTGTACCCAGTGAGGGTCGCTGAATTCGGTACAAAACATGTTGCGAAAGCCGATGGTTTAACGGCAACGCAGGATGCGCAAACGCCCCTGTTTTTGCCATGCCTAGCCGCTTCATTAGGTTCTCAGAAGGTGTATTAAGAACCGAAGTCAAGGAAACCACCTCATTTAACGCCAAAACCTCAAAAGCATAATTCAGACATGCTTGCGCCGCCTCCATTGCCAGCCCTTTGTGCCAATCTATTTTGCCGAGACGCCAGCCAATTTCAATGCACGGCGAAAAAACAAATTTATTCGGTTGTGGATGCAAACCGACACAACCAACAAATCTGCGCGCCTCTTTCAACTCAACCGCCCAAAATCCCCAGCCACGTTCAGCAATCCCTTCTCTGAATTGCGCCGCAAGGCTATCGCTCTCTTCCCTCAAGAGCAAAGCAGGAAAGAAGCGCATCACATCAGGATCGGCATTTTGAGCAGCAAAAGGAGCCAAATCTTTAGCTTCCCACTGTCTTAAAATAAGTCTGGATGTTTCAAGCATTTTGCTTATCCTTTGGATTTATCATCATCATGTGCTCATGATAGAACGAGAAATTAAGCACAGCGCCCTTTTACTGCTATTTTCAGATTTTTGCTCGCTATAATTCTATGGAATATTTCACTAAATTCCAATATGCTAAATAGATATTCATATCGCAATAAAAATGAATATCTATGGATGCTGTTGAAGAGTTGATCAATATCGACTCTTATGCATATTGTTCGAATTTGAACGTCAGATAATGACCGCTTATACTTATTTGATCATCCGACATAATTTTATTCATCGCATATTATAGTGAGGATTACCTACACTTAAAATAAAGGGGATTGATATTGAAAATATTACTAATTGTAAACACTGTTTTGGCGGTTATTATTCTGTTTGCTTGGCTAGCTATTCGTTCAGCCGCTAAAGACAGTGAAGATAATTACTAATCCAGCACTTCGCTTATCTATAATTCCAACGTTTTTAATCCCCTCGATGGGCACGGGATTACCGCGCTAATCGTTCCGACTACTTGGGCTTATTCTCTCTGATTCTTTTCTTGCGATCAATTAACTTCCCCTCTGCATCATAATAGCGACTCGGCCAAATCTCGGCGGGATGGATATTCAGCGCATCGGCAATCAACCACTCTCCTTTGGGCCAAGGGCGATACAACGTGTTAGCCAACGTGGCAGATGACAAGCCCGCAGCTCTGGAAACACCCGACAGAGACTTACCGCGCTTCTTCAATGCCGACATAATATCTGCGTGGTGCCAATCTTCCTTTTGATTTTGTCGGTAAGGTTTCATAAGGCTCCATTATTAAGTGCTTCTACAACAATGAAAGGATTTCTTTATTATTGATCAAAAAATACGCTAAATTCAAGTTTAACTTTGCTTTAGTAAGGATACCGATAAGATGAAGAACTAGAAAGTGGAGATAATCAACCACCTAGGGCTGATGAATAGGTGATTGTGTGATAGGTAAACGTCTCAAATTAGCAAGAGTCAATGCAGAGCTAACTCAAGCCGGATTAGGACAACGTGCTGGCATTGATGAAGAATCTGCCAGTTCGCGTGTTAGTCAGTATGAAAAAGAGACTCATGCTCCAGACTTTAAACTTGTGCGCAAATTTGCAGAAGTGCTTGATGTTCCTGAAGCCTATTTTTATGCCGTTGATGATGATTTAGCCGCGCTAATCCTGCAATATCACCGCTATAAGAAAAGTAACCCAAACTCAGTGATCATGATCATTCCACAGTAAAGCCGCTTCGATAGCAAAAACAGCTTCCCCCGTGCTGTGATCAGCCCGAATTGTCACGCCATAGAGGTGACACTATCTCAAACCGCAATGCCCCACGAATGCACCCGCAGATCAAAAACATTAATTTTCAATATGAATAATAAGTGAATACATAAATATTATTAATAATTAAATCTTAGGGTTTTCATTGCATTGCCCCTTATCTCCTGGCCAATGAGTTTAATTAGCACTATAGACTATTTGCAATAATTCAATTTCGTGAACTACATTTCTTATGGATATATTTACTATCCTAATGAGTATAGTTGCATCTGTCTTTATTGCACCTGTATATAGTCACATCCATTATTGGAAGGTATTTTCATGGTCGATAATAATCCACTTAAGTATGAAGGTGATACTGCTGCATTGTATTTATTGGAGCAGGCGATGGGGTTTACTTTTCAGGCCTCATTGCGTGCCGCAGCCATTTTAGGGGTAGCCGATCATCTGGTAAAAGGGGCGAAAACAGCGGAAGAAATTGGGCAAGCGGTGGGCGCGGATTGGCGTCTGTTAAATCGTGTATTACGCATGTTGGCCTCGCGACATATCTTTGCAGAATCGGAAAATGGCCAATTCTCGCTAACTCCCGCAGCAGAGTTCCTTCGCACAGATAATAATAATTCACTTCGCTCCGCCGTATTGATGCTGACGGATAAAACCTTCTGGCTCCCACTGGGTAATTTAGTCGAAAATCTACGAGGTGAATCGGCCTTTAAACAGGCATTCGGAATGTCTTTTTATGAGTACTGGTCACAAGAAAATATTCCCGAGTCAGATAGTGATTTCCATACAGGTATGTCGTCGATGTCCTCCGTAGAAAATAACTTTTTGGTCCGCAGTTATGACTTCCCTGAAAATGCCACAGTGGTTGATATTGCGGGGGGGTTCGGCGGATTATTGTTGAAAGTTTTACAGCATAATCCCACGCTCCACGGCATTTTATTCGATCGCCCTGCTGTTTTGGCAAGAAACCGTCTGGGCGAATTAGGCGATGATTCTCGCTGGAAAACTCAGTCAGGTAATTTCTTTGAGAGCTGCCCTTCGGCAGATATTTATTTATTAAAATATATCACGATGGATTGGCCTGAAGAGCAAGCCAGCAAGATATTACGCAGTTGTCGCAATGCCATGCGGCCAAATTCAAAAGTGCTCATCTTAGAGCCGGTAATATCCAGAGAGGATACTTGGCAAGGCGGAAAAGAGATCGATCTTCTATTACTGGGTAGTTTTGATGGGGGGCAAGCGCGAACCGAGGATGAGTTGAAAACACTACTGGCCAGCGCAGATTTGAAGCTTAATCGAATCATCGATACTGGAAGTTATGTCTCGATCATTGAGGCAATTCCACGCTAAATATCAGTATCAGTTTGAAATTCAAAAATGGCTTAATTTAAAGATTAAACAATAGTGTTAATCGGATAACTATTATCTCTAATAGGGTAAAAGTAATAAGCAAGATGATGAGATATTGCAGTGTCACATTTTCTTTAATGACAGTAATATAATAAGCCGCTCATATCATTGAGCGGCTTTTCCAAGATGATGGGTTATCTAGGTATTAAAGCACTTCGCCGTTACTGGAAATAACGTTTTTATACCAGTCAAAGCTTAATTTACGTGAACGCGCCATGGTGCCAGTGCCGTCATCATTTTTATCTACATAGATAAAGCCATAGCGCTTGCTGTATTCACCAGTGGTGAATGATACACAATCAATGCAGCCCCATGGGGTGTATCCCATTAAATCAACGCCATCTTCAAATACCGCTTTTTTCATCTGCTCAATATGGGCTTTCAGATAAGCAATGCGGTAGTCGTCGTGGACCATACCGTCGTCGGCCACTTTATCGATGGCACCAAAACCGTTTTCAACAATAAACAGCGGTTTTTGATAGCGTTCATATAATACGCTCAATGAATAACGTAAGCCGACGGGATCAATCTGCCATCCCCAGTCTGACGCTTTGACGTGCGGGTTAGGGACACTGCCTTCAAAACCAGAAAGTGAGTTGCCGCTCCCCGGATTGACCGCAGAAACGGCATTACTCATGTAATAGCTCAGCCCCATGTAGTCAGCACAACCCTCACGTAGAGTCTCGAGATCACCCTCTTCCATATGGATAGTGAATCCACGGCGCTCCCACTCATTCAGGATGTATGATGGGTAGTAACCGCGCATATGGACGTCACCAAATAGATAACGCTCACGCATGGCTTCGACAGAATACATCATGTCATCTGGATGACAGGAGAAAGGATACAGCGGCACCATCGCGACCATACAGCCAATTTTGAACTCTGGATTAATCGCATGACCGAGTTTTACCACTTTAGCGCTGGCAACAAATTGATGATGCAACACTTGGTACATGGTCTCTTCAGGATTTTCTTGCTCGGTGAATATCACACCCGAGCAGCAATAACCGAACAGGGGATATTTCCAATTGCGTTGGTTATTAATTTCGTTGAAAGTCATCCAATATTTAACTTTACTTTTATAGCGCTCCATCACCACTTCGCTGAATTTCACGAAGAAGTCTACCACTTGACGGTTTTTCCAGCCGCCGTACTCTTTCACCAAATGCCACGGCATCTCGAAGTGAGATAATGTAATGACCGGTTCAATGCCATATTTCAGTAATTCATCGAACATATCGTCGTAGAATTGCAGGCCCGCTTCATTCGGTTGTTGCTCATCGCCATTTGGAAAGATGCGCGTCCAAGCAATAGAGGTACGGAAACACTTGAAGCCCATCTCAGCAAATAGCGCGATGTCCTCTTTGTAATGACCATAAAAATCAACGGCTTCATGGTTCGGATAGCGGTAACCTTCTTGCACGCCATCGGTCATGACCCGATCAACGCCGTGCGAACCGCCGGAAAGTACATCGGCAATGCTTACGCCTTTACCGCCTTTATCCCAGCCGCCCTCGACCTGATGTGCTGCGACTGCGCCGCCCCATAAGAAATCTTTCGGTAATTGTTTGTAACTCATCACTTTCTCCCTTAGCACTATGGGCAACCCTACGCCCTGAAAATGGAAATCAACGACGGGTCATTGCCCGCCCGAAGATGAAAATACTTTAGCCCTGATTCATCTGTGCCTGCGCCATTGGTGTCTCAGCGGTTTTCTCACTTTGATCCGCGCTCTCTGGCTCATCAGTAAAACCCACCAGCCAAGTGAAAACCGCACCTAATACAAATGCCACGGTGATAGAGAGCAGAAGCCCGAGAAATTGTGTCATATGCCCTTCTTTAAAGAAGACCGGCAAGACCGCGATACCCGGCAAGCAGTAACTCCACGACACGGCATTAAACGAACCGGCAATCGCCCCACCGATCCCCCCTGCGGCACAACTGCATAAGAAAGGTTTTTTCAACCGCAGGGCCACGCCATAAATGGCCGGCTCGGTAATCCCGAACAGTGCTGTGAGGCCAGCCGACAGTGAAATACCTTTCATTTCACGATTGCGGGTTTTTAAGTAAACGCCAAACATCGTGCCTGCCATGGCAAAGACGGCGGAAGCTTGCAGGCCAGTAAAGGTGTCATAGCCCAGAGTCGCGTAGTTGCCGACAGTGACGGGCGTAATGCCCCAGTGAACCCCCAAGGTGACCAATGGCTGCCAAAAAGCACCGACCATAAACCCAGCAATGGCGGGGCTTAGATTGTAAAGCGTGTTGTAAACACCGCCAATGGCTCCCCCAATCAGGTTACCGATGGGGCCGAAAACCAGCAGTGTTAATGGCACCATAATGGCAATACAAAACATCGGGGTGAACAGGTTACGCACCACCATCGGCAAGATACGTTCAAAGAATCGTTGCACGTAAGACATTGCCCAAACCATCAAAATGATCGGGATAACCGAGGCGGTATAGCTCAGGTATTGCACGGGAATACCGAAGAAATCCAAGGTCGGGGATGATAAAGGAATGCCGGCTATGGTATTTAAAATATGGGCGACCTGCGGATTATTCACCGCTTCATGCATCAATTGCTGAACAGCCGGGTCCGCTGAATTGACAGTAGTGATTTTATTGGCCGTCAGCATATTCATGTAATCAGGGCTGATCAGCGCACAGGCGGTAATCACGGCGGTAAAGGGATTCACATTGAATTTTTTCGCGGCGGTAAAGGCCACCATCACGGGCAAGAAAGTAAAACCAGTCCATGAAACAAAATTTAAAATACGGTAGGTGCCACTCGCTGCATCCATCCAACCGATCGCGGCAAGAAAGGAGATAATCCCCTGCAAGATACCGCATGCCGCCAGCGGATAAAGAAAGGGAGCGAAGATACTGGAGATAATATCTATCAGGCGGCTAACAATGCCCACCTTGGGGGCTGCAATCGGGGCGCTTTCATCAATATTAATCAAGCGAGTAACGTGCTGATAAGCATCGCCAACGTGATTACCGATCACCACCTGCATTTGCCCACCCGCCTCAATGACGGTAATGACCCCTTTAACGCGATTGAGCCGTTCTTTGTCGACAACTTTATTATCTTTCAAGATGAAACGTAAACGTGTCGCACAATGTGTGACATTAATCACATTATTATCGCCACCAATATATTTAATAATTTCCTGCGCGGCCAATGCGTAATCAATTGCCATTATTCATCTCCTGTCAAGGTACTGAGTATAAGGTAAGCAGAACGTTACTGGCTTATTATTAGTATTTTTATTTGACTCAGAATGGAGTTTAGCAAAAAGGAAAATGAAGTCACGATATAACAAAAATCGCGATTTGGAATATGTCACATGTAAAAAACACCCTGTTTTAGGGTGCTTATTGATGCGTTAATTGCGGGAGTTTTTTGCCTATGGTTTCAATAATATATAACACCGGAATTTGGGTGGTAATATTATATTGCCCTTCAAGGACAATAGGGGGCATATGGTAGGAGATATTCAGGTCGGCCATTTTAGCCAGTGTCGAGTTTTCACTGTTGGTCAGACTGATTATTTTACATTTATGCAGGCTAAATTGGTTGGCAAGGCGAATAATTTCTTCTGTTTCGCCGGATACGGAGAGGATGATAGCAATAGCATCCTGATACATATCGCTGTTGATAGGATAATAGGGATCATCAATATAGGTGCTAAATTTACCAATATTAGAGAAAAAACGCGCGCTGTATTTCCCTAATGCACCGGAGGTGCCGATGCCAACAAATATAATTCGTTGAGTGGCTGCTATTTGGGCCGCCGCCGTATCTAATAATTCATCAAACTCACTATTATTAATACTTTTAAAATAGCTGATTATTTCACTGATACCAAAACTGACGGGCGGTTTGTCATCGTGTTCTAAATAGAGTTTAAAACGCACCCGAAATTCAGAATAGCCATCACAGTTCATTTTCTTGCAGAAACGTAAAACCGTGGTGGTCGAAACTCCCGCAGCATCAGCCAGCTCTCGGATGGTCATATACATCACTTTGTCGGTATTTTTTATGATGTAGTTATAAACAATCAATTCCAGTTCGTTTAACGCGGATATTTCTTTATATGTAAACATACTGATACCTGAAACGATGCAATGACCTGAGATAGATGAATTTAGCATGAAACGGTGGGAGTAACGAGGGGTTGTGGCTGCGGAGAGTAGTGAATTTATTGAACGGCCTCTTAGCACAAAACTAGATTCAAGATAGTTGAATTTATGGCCGCAAATCAGCGGCCATTCATTTTAACGTTTAGATGTCGTCGGCTCCGGTAATCCATCTATCCACATATGCACTTTGTTATAAAAGATAGCCCACTTCGGATCATCAGTTTCAATCTCACCCTGATGAGGGAAATCTTCTGGATCTTGTGGCCCTGCCAGATAAGCAATGATTTCTATTTTCTTTCACCTTTGCTATCACGTTAACAATTAGCCTATCCGCATTAACTATTGCATAGCTACTCATGAATATTCCTCCACAATGCTTACGCCTTTAAATCCGGCCATACCCTGAATTTGAGTAGCATTACTAGCGCGAAGTTGTCCGCTTCCGCCTATGCCTGCGTTACCGAGTTTAGATCGAGCGGTTGAGTGATAATTTGTTGCAACACCTATTGCAATGAGAACTGCCGGATCTACTGGCTGCCCATATTCGCTACAAAGCAATACTCCGGCGGGGTCAATCGTGGGTGCTGAAGTAGTGCCTTGTGGGCTGGAATAGCCCGGCGGAGTGATTGAATTACCGACTAAAGACCCAATGCCGCCGGAGCAAATAAGGAGATTACCAAATGAAGTATCCCCCCCATTGAAGCCGTTACCAAGACGCGGCTGCCCACCCTCACCAATGGTGACCAATACACTGTCAAACTTCGAGAAAAAGAGGGCCTCTGCATATACGCCGATCCCACCCGGGCATGTGATTGTATTTTGTGATGATCCTGTGGCTGATGCCGCGCCTGACGCCGCCCCTCCAGCGATTTGGCGCACGCGAATAAATTTTGTTTTTTCTTGAGCGTGGAACACCTGTGTATCAGCAATCACTGATGTCTTAATTAGTCGTCCATTTTCGACGCCACTTAAACCAAGGTTTGCGAGAGTCTCGGCGACCGCTGCGGCACCGGCGTTTTTAATTTCCTTAAGATGATTTGCCGCCTGAAGAAAATCACTGCCCTCAATACCATTACTGATCAGTTTTGAAATAGCGGCGGCAACTTGATTAAACTGATCGCTATCGGCCTCAATATCCGCAGCAGACAGAACACTCATTAATTCCCGCTGCAAGGTATTAAACCATTCGGCGGGTAATATCGTTGGTGGAACCCCACCGGCGACATTGCCGTCGGTAAATTCGCCATTAATATCGGCGCGCGTATTAGGAATATCTCCAATTTTTTGCATAGTAAAACCTCACTGATTAAAGCGATATAGATACCCCCTGAGTACTTGGGGAGTGAATAGGGTTAATTAATGGATATGATTAATTGATATAGCCGAACTTCAGAATGGCATGAGACGGATTTAACACCGCCATGCGGCACTCCAGTTGTTTATTACCCCATGAGCGCAGCGGATCGCGGCAATAGGTCAATCCACACTGAGCATGATGAATCGTGGTTTCCGGCGCAGTAATCAGCCACGTGAATGGCCACTCCTCGCCGTTGAGTGCATCACGGCAAACAGACATCCCCGCGCAAGCTTGCCGATATTGGGTGATGGTAATGACATAACCCAGCGCTTTTGCCACGCGGATAAAATAGGCCGCTGACTGCCCGCCGATACCAAACAATTTCGACACAACTGCCCGTTGGCGCTGGATCATGCTGTCAACTTCGCCGATAGCACAGAGATCCGGCAGCCCAACGGTGGCCTCCCACTCGGGCAGCATGGCTGTCGCCGTTGCCGGAAACGCGGCTGTGAGCAGATCCTGAGCCTCTTCGTCGCTGCGCTGATAGGCATTCGCCAGCGCCCGCAACACCTCGGTTTGTACCCCATCGGGCTGCCGTGGCCAGACTAACCCCATCGGCATTAATGCTTGTAATGCTCCGGTATATTCACTGACAGAATAGCGGCTCATAGGTAACTCACTGTACCCCTGACGGGGATTTTACCTGTTTCCAGCTCAATATTGGCCGTAGGAGATTGCATAATAAAGCCGCTGGTGCCCGCCACCTCGCCGATCGCCAGCAACAGTGATGACCAGAGGATTTTGCCACCGGGTTCGCCTTCGGTGAAAAAAACTTCGTCAATTGCGGCATTAATGGCCGCCGTGGTTTCATTGTCCGCATAAGGGATACCGCTGATAATAAAATCAATGGGTTGTGCCACGGGTGCGCACACATAAACCAAGGCGATAATCGGTTGTTCCAGATAAATGCGGTCAGCCACCCGCCCTTGGTCACCGGTAGCTTTGACTGCCCCCCAACTCTCCAGTGATGAGATACCGTCACTGCCCTGCGGGAATCCATCGTGATCATTATCATCACACATGATGTACACCCCGACACTGCCCGCTCCCATCAAGCGCCGCTTCACCCAGCATCGGGTGACACCCGGCACGGCCAGCGCCCAAGATTGATAATCAGTGTCATTACCCCCTTGCGGAACATTCTGGTAGGCCAATAGCATTCGAGAGCGAAATGCCTCTTCGGATTCAATATCCGCACCACCGCTGATAGGGCTCAGCGCCGTCGCCGTGGCCTGTACCCCGTCAATGGCGATATCCAGTGTCAACAGGGTCCCTGACTCGCTGTTACCTCGGTTGCCGCCGCCCGTGGCATCATCCAACGGGCTGGGTAAAATAGCCGTAATTTCGCCAAATGCGTTGCCATCAGCGGTGATATCAACCTCTTTATCCAGTCGATACTGATAGCCGTCCGCCCGATTGAGTAACCGCCCTGTCGGAATGACTCGGCCCGCAATGCCACTGAAGCGGATTTGCGCACCACGGGCTGGCATCGCGGCTTTACGGTAGACATCTTTTAGCGCCGCCCAAGCCGCAAGATACTCATCCGTCGCATGGTAAGGCGTGGCCTGTTGGGCAATGTAATCCAGATAGCCGTAATGCAGATGTGCCATCCCGGCGTCCGCATCACTGATCACGCCGATATTAGAAAAACGCAGTAAATTGCCGCCGGTTTTCAGCTCCGATTGGATATATGACTGATTTCGTTGCCGCAATTCACTTAATGTGGGTCGATTAAATGGCATGAATTACTCCTCCCATACCCATGAAAATTTAACTGATGATTGAGTTTTACCCGGCTGTTGGTAAGTAATCACTAGCCGCAGTGTGTTGGGGTAGACTCTCTCTGCACGGGTGCTGATGGCCGCCACCACACCATCCTCCGTCAGCCAAGCCAGCGCCTGTGCGGCATAATCTTCCGCTTTGATGGCAACCTGCGAGGTAAGCTTTTGTCGCCGCAGCAACCACAGCCGCGATCCAATGGGCGATGCCGCCCCAGTGTCGCCCCACCAGCCTCGTCGGTCATCGCCGTCAAAGGCATCATCCACCCGCGCCAAGCCGTCAGTGAATAGACTCAGCAGAATGGCAGTGTGTAAATCATCACCATCCAGTAAGCCGCCATGACCCGTCCGCCAGTCGCCCAGCGAACGATCGACATCCCAAACTGTTTTAATATCGGTGGTCATCGCACCCCCTTCGCGGGTGTTTCACTGGTGAGAGTGGCACTGCCCGACTGTACGTTTTTGAGTTGATGATTGTGGCTGTTATAGGCGTCACGTAAGGTTTTCAGCGTGGTAGAATTACTGCCCGCGTTATCGATGATATCGCCGCTAACCTCCAGTAACGGGGTGTTCAGCCGGACTTTGACTGAGGCATTGACCGTCACCTCCGTGGCGTTATTGATGATGACGGGTTGATGGTGGGCCTCAATGATCACCCCGTTTTCGGTTAGTTTGATAAACTGCCCCCACTGGGAATAGATCACGGTTTCCCCCGCCTTTAGCCCGGTATGGCGATAAGCCGGATGGTTAGAGGCAATGATCAGGCCGCTGGAGCGATCTCCGCCCAGAAAGCCAATCACCACATCACTGCCGGCAGGCAGGCCGGAAGAGAAGCCGAACTCCGCCAGCCGTGGCGTGTTGCTGTGCACCTCCAGCGGCGTTTGGTACTGCACGGATTGCACCCCGTCACTGTCATCAGAAGCGCTGACCCGCCCGATCCCCAGCAACATCTTGATCTGTCGATACAGCGTCGAGATTTGTCCGCTGACATCATTCATGATTAACCCTCTGTTTCATTTGGTTTTATTGGGCTGAATAGCAAAGGCCGCAGGCGGCATCAATGTCATGTTCGCCACTGTCCCTTTGGCGTCTTTGACATAAATAACCTCGGCCAGCAGCCACAATTCATCTTTCAGCCCTAAAGCCGGGATAGTGATAGGAATCAGTGAGTTGACTTCCCACAGTTGTTGATTTCGATCACGCCAGTTGTCCACTTGCACCTTGAGCACTTTGGAACGGCCATTTTTGCGATTGATAGCCCAATCGAGGCTATCTTTGACCAAATTCGCGGAGTTCATGGTGCTTTCGACGATAATGATTTGGTGACGATGGCGATCGGGGAACTGTTCAGCCAGCGCGGTATCCTGCGTTCTGACCAAGGCCGACGTATTATTGCCACCGGACGCGGCCCGTCGGGTAATCGCGTTGCTGGAGAGGGATACCCCGGTGTAATCAATAAAGCGCTGATTGATATCAGTATGTAGGCTGGCACTGAGAATATTGACGCCTTGCGCCACCCCGCTGGCCGCTTGACGGGTGCCAACGCGAGTCAGATATAAATGACCATCCGGCTGGTCGTAATAGAGTAGCGCCGCCCAGCGAGTCACTCGCTCAATCACCGCTTGCGCCGTATCCCCCCAATTCAAGGTAAATTGCGGCACGACGGTCATGTCGGCGATATCAGAGGTCACCTTGATGCCATAAGGTGCGGCTAATTTTTGCGCAATTTGCAATGCCGTGGATTGGCTGATCACACTGTTAGGCCACTCGGCGGAGCAATCCACCAGATCCTGACATTGGCTGCGTCCCTTGGCGCTGACCTCATGGGTGTTGACGGTGATGCTGCTATCCCAGCTGTCGATATAGCCATTGAGCACTATGTCTTTGCCCAGCTTCACCACACAGCGATCGCCGGGGTTGACCCATTGCTGCCCCTCACTGGCGGGATAGCGATCCATTAGTGATAACTCAAAGCTGCTGGGTAACTTTTCAATGCTGCGCGTCACCTGAACCTTACTCCAGCCGGTGATTGCCCTGCCGCCTACCTCCAGTGTGAGGTCATCACTTATCCGTTGCTCATTCATAAGTTCAATGCCTTAAACCGAACGGGCATAAATGCCGGATGAATCGGATTGGCCATTTTGACTAGCCCATCGCCCCGTAATGCATCCTGATAGAGGCGGTTTGCCAGCATCAGAGCAGGCAGTGAGCGGTTAAAGCTGACTTCACCGACACGCGATAAATTCGCCCCCGCCTGTTGCAGCAGCGCCACAATCGACTCTCGCATCAGCATCAGTGCCGAGTAGGTTTCATCATTGCCGCGATCGGCCGCTGCCAGTGCAGTGTCGTCAATCACCGCGCAGACTCGGCCCAGTACCGCGACCGCATCGTCATAACTTTCCGGCTGATATTGGGCGGCGACAGACACCATGCCTCCGGCACAGAGGGTCATCATTAAATGATGGCTGGCATCCATAACAGCTACGTCACTGCTGTTGGCGAGAAATCTGTCGTCACGGATTGCCGTCAGGTTTTCCATCAGGCGGATAATATCTAAGGTACTGATCCCGCTGGCTAATAGGGCATTGACCAGTGCCAGCACCTTGCCAGCATACCCATCAATGCTGCTCGCACTGAGTAACGCCTCGATGGCCGCATCAATCGCGGCTTGCCCTTCAACCGTCAACGCCAGCCGCTGGGCTACCAATGCGGGCAAATTATTGGTGTCACTTTGCTGGCTCACGACGGCGGTTGCGCCTGAGCTGCTGCCACCGACAGTGCCATGATTGAAGCGGCCATAGCGGTTACGGCCCAAGGTTGAGCGCAGTGCATTGCCGAGATTACTGGCTTCATTGGTGGTGTTGGTGACCATGCGCCCCCAAAATGCCGCCGTATTTTTCAGGGTTTTTATCGCCTGAGTGGCCGAGCGCATTTCACCTTTCACTGTTGAGATAAAACCAGCGACGGCTTTGGCGCTCAAGCCCAGCCAGGAAGATTGAATGGAAGTCCCAATTTCTGCCGCGCCGGTGATAGCAAAGGCCCGTAAACCAGACTCAACCACCGTGAGTGTGAAGGCGAAGACGCGCCCATTGGCGCTGTTTTCATCGATTTTCAGTGCGCTATCGGTGACACTGACCATCATTTCGCCGAGTGTCGGATGAACCAATGTTCCGGCACCGGGCATTTCACAGGCGGCGATCAATGAATCGCGCTGTGTCATCACATCTGGTGCAGTGTATATCTGACTGTTTTGCACCAGAAATCCGCTTAACAACAGGGTTCTGGCGCTGCGCCCCATATCTTCGATATAGCTGGTGTCGCGATAAGGGTAGCTGTGGACCACCTGACGGCGGCCAAAGTTGCTGGCGCTTTTATCAATCACAAAAGGAACACCACGAAACGATGCTTGGTGCAGATGTTCCGACCATTGCCAATTGTCGCTACCCTCGCCCAATAGCGCGGATAATGTATTGCCGATAAGTGACATTTCGTTCTCCTATACAGGATGCTTAGGATAGAAAGTAAAAAACCCGCCGAAGCGGGTTATGACGAAATTGAAGTGATATTAAGGGCTGCATTACATTGGCATTGCCATGGCGTAACTGATCCGGCCACCACCCTGTGCGGGAATAACCGAGGTTTCCCCCGTTCGGCCATCAATGAGTGTCAGTTCGATCTGCACCCGGTTATTTTGCATGGCGGTGGCAATAACATCGGCAATAGCCCTCAAATTCACTCCGCCCGTTGATTCCGTATCAATGGGTGAGGCATTGACCGAAACACCGCTGGCATCAGCACCCGCCGATGAAATAGCCGATGGCGACCAGAGGGAATAAGGATCTGGTGCATTAGGATCGGTGGCCCGATTATTACGCCAAGTGTTTTGGGTTGATATCTGAGAGTCAACTTCAGCGACGGGTCCAAGATTAAAAAGATCAGTTAATGGGTTAGGTTCCATTTGAACTGGCCGAAGTGCAGGAATAACCCCGATATCTTGAGTTTGACTATTTATTGTCTCCGTATTTTTAGACTCGTGATAAGCCTGATATTTCTTACGAAACCCATCAGTCATCAGACCGCTATTAAGCATCATCGTCTCATACCAATTAAGTTTCTGATTAAAATCGGGTTCATTATAAGCCCAGCGCATTTTCTCCGAGTCAGCACCGTTAATTACGCCGAAACTGCGAAGAATGGCAAAATTATCGGCACCATATGTCAATAAATCAGTTAAGCCACCAATACCATCAGCTACAGAACCATCGGAGACGAGCATTCTATCTCCAGCATTAGATACTTTTTGTTTTAAACCTTCCCAAGCCATCCCTAATTCATTAGTCTGCCGGTTTAAGTGCGTCAGTTGAGTATTAAGTTCAGGATCAATGGTTAATCCATAGTGAGTTGATTTGGCGAGTAAATCATTTAGTCGTACTCCCTCTCTCAGTAACTCAATGGCACCACTGTCTTCACCACCAAGAGCTTCGATCAGTTTACTCTGAGCTTTGGGTGCCATTTGTGGAAAATCTCTGGCAATGTTGGTCAATGTTGCAGGCACATCCGCCGTGCCATTTTCATTGCTGATAACGTCGTAGCCGAAGTCACTTAACTGTGTCACTCCCTGCTCATTACGCCCCCATAACATGTTATTTAACGTGCTATAGAGCTGTTGAGTTGAGTTGAGCGCAGCTATTTTCTCAGTACCGAGAATGCGCATAGCGCCAATAACCTGACTGAATTGATCAATAGGTGCACTTACATTTTGAGCTGCATTCTCTATTGTGGCAGCTTGTTTCGCGTCATTAATAGCAATGCCTAATACTTCGGAAGCAATAGCATAAGGAACATTAAGCCGCCCACGCCAAAGCTCTATTTTATCCAGAGAGTTGACTATTTTATTCTGTGGAGGAACCCCATCAATTTTGTATTTATCAGCCATTTTTGCCAGCCTTAATTTTATTAATCCGCTCGGCCTGCTGGCACCACCATAGTAATTTACTGTAGGTCAGGGACCAGGCATCGCCCGGCCCCCAGCTATAGTAGTAAGTAGCGTCAGCGATTATTTCGCGCCATGGTCCCCCGTTGGGGAGTAGGCTAAAAAACCCATCATGTAGACCTCGCAGACTTTATAGTCAGTGAAGGCCATCTTTTTAATCGCCTCACGCGGCACACCAGACACCAAGGCAATCAGCAGCCCCATCCCGCTGAGCGAACCGGATTTGGTCTGCTCATCGTAGAATTGCTGCACCTGTAACAGTGTTGGCTCACTCAGTTCAACGACCTCATAGGTGGTTTTGGTGGCGTCGTGCGAGATGGGCTTGACCAGCGAAATCGTTTTACTGCGCTCCAATTCAGTCATCTTAATTCTCCGTCACCGAACCGCCTTCCCAACTCACATCCACGGTGCCTTCGGTGCTATCGACCACCAAGGTGCTGACCGACCACATGCCGCTGCCGATGATGGTTTTTCCATTCGCCAATTCACAAACAATGTTGACGTTTGTCTGGTCGTTAAAGTCACTGATGGAGACGCCACCGCTATCGCGGAGGGTGCAGGAGATTGAAGGGGCAACCACCGTCTCTTTGTAGCCGTGTACCCCGTCCATGCCCATCACCGTTTCGCGTTTGACCTTTGATGGGCTGTATTTGAACTGACCGGCTACCATAATGGTGATGCCATCCACAGTGACATAGGCTGTACCCGCTAGGCGGTTTGAAGTATTGCTCATAATTTATTTCCTTTTTTATTCTTAAAGCGTCGGCTGTTAATGAGCCGACAGCTCAATAGTTAAGGGGGGGGGTAACTAATTGATATGGTTAACTTATCGACAATTAACGGGTTGACCGTTAAACCGCCGCTTGCAGACGGAATTGGTTGAGGACCGCAAAGATGCGTAGCTGATTAATCAGCACGCCCGTCCATAGCACATCGATTCGATTAGGATTCGTGGCGCTCTTCTCCACAATCAGCCCACGGGCGAAGCCTTTGGCATCCTGAACGTAGCCGTTAAATTCCAAAGTTTGATACTGAGCAATCAGCTCAGCACGGATGACATTCGGGGTGATGATTGCTGAGCCGGGGGCAAAGCGGGTGCCATCCGCCGCCAACTTCATGCGCGCAAACTTGGAGGTCACTTGGGTACGCAGATAGCGGGTGACAAACATCAGCAGGAACAGCGTCTCAATTTGCAGGTAGCTATCATCCTCAGCGCCGTATTTGTTGGTCTGATAAGTGGTGATGATGTTTTCTACCTGAACAGTGCCGTCGTCAGCCACGGTCACCGTCGAGATGCCGCTGTGCAGCAGATTATTGCGCTCAGTCAGGGTAAAACGGCTGGACAGTGGCGGCGCTAGCACCCCACTGACCGCCAGCGTTTGCAGGGGTCGGCCCGGATCGTTGCGCAAACTTTGTGCAATCGCCCCCACATAGGCAGCCGACCAAATATAGGCCGGTGTCGGTGAGTTATGGATGCCCAACAAAGAAGCATGTTGATCATTGCGCAACTCGCCCGCCGCCGTGAGCTGACCATAGGTGCCGGATTGAGCGGCAAAACTGTGGCCGTACAACTGCTGGCTGTAGCTCCAGCGCCCGGTGCTATCCGATAAAAATGCTTTGATGGCATCGAGCGAAGTGGTGTCGGTATAGGGGTTGATAATGAAATCGAAGGTGCGATCCTGCAAATTTGCCAGACCCGCCGCCAGATCAGGTGCCCCCGCCCCGCCAGCCATCGGCACAATTGTCAGTACCAAGCTGTCTGGGGTGATCTCACCGCCCGCGCTGCCCAGATAATTCAGGCGGATATCAATGTTATTGCCGTGCGCCCCCTTGTTTTTTGCGGCCAATACCAGCACTGCGCCGTCAGAAACACTGTCGCCGGTATGCACGACGGTGACCGGTAGCTCCGCTTTCGCCTCAATGGCGGCAGCCAGTGCTGTGGCAATAGTGCTGACATCATCAGTTGCCACCACGGTGGTCTGCACACGGATACCGCCGATGTAGAGTGAAATCACTCCCGTCGCGGATGCCGGGCTGCTTACCGTGATTTTGCCGATGGCTGCCACCATCGAATCAGCATCACTTAGCGGTAAAAGATAAACTTCACCCGCCGTATCATTTGCCAGATAGGCGGTCATCTGCCCATGCAGCATCGAGCCAGCACCGGCTAAGTTGGCGGCCGTAGCGGCCGATGAAACCAGCACCGGGATATCAGCGGGTAAAGTACTTTCCGCCAATGTTTGCCCGATAATCAGGGTCCGCTGAGGGGTGCTCGCACTATTGGCTTGGGAATTATCAAACTCCGCAAAGAACAGTGGCGTGCGCAGATTGCTAGGAATATGAGTGAAAGGAATGGTCATAGTTTTGTACTCTCCGTTGTTAACACTTCAAGTGCAGATTCCGCTGATTGAGCAACGACCTGCACCACATCACCGTCGTGTATGCGACGATGCCAAAATGGGTTATTGGGAACCTCTGCGCCGAATTCAGGCAAAAAGGTGCCCTTGACCGGATCGCGCACTGCGCGACCTGCCATAGGTTTGACGAACATAGAATTACTCCGGGAAGGTAATGGCGATCAGGGGATCAAGGGTGCCATCGGGCATATCAATCGTGATATCCATGCCCTGTAGTGGGCGGCTGTCCAGCGGGAAGAAATCTTCCGGCCCTTGGTAATATTCGAGATCCAACTCAACTTTGACTTCAGCAAAATAGTGCTCGCTGCTGGTGTCGATCCCCATGGTGGTGCGCACCTTGGCAAATTGCTGAATTTGGCGAGTCAGTTCATAGCTGTTAATCACCGCCCGCTGAATTTGTTCGCACAATCGC
Organism: Yersinia mollaretii ATCC 43969; assembly: GCF_013282725.1. Classification (NCBI taxonomy): domain Bacteria; kingdom Pseudomonadati; phylum Pseudomonadota; class Gammaproteobacteria; order Enterobacterales; family Yersiniaceae; genus Yersinia; species Yersinia mollaretii. The sequence goes on from NZ_CP054043.1 coordinate 4,197,627, forward strand.
TCCAGTGCCGATGCGGCCTCTGTAATGCGGTTATCCGCCTCACTCAGTTGAATATGGCCGATGATGCGCAGTGTGGTGGTGGTTTTAAACTGCGGCGCATTGCGGCCAATGGACTCTTTTACTTCAATGGGCGTTTGCAACAAAATGGCCGGATAAGGGGTGACTGGCCATATGTCAGTTGAATAGATACGATCTTCAGCATCTGTTTTGCCCAGTAACGCCGTAGCGGCCAGTTGCCTAATTTGAGCTGCATTCATAATTTCACCCAATAGAAAATGGGCGATCTGCCCGTCATAAATGTCATGGTGACCCTCCTGATAAATGATTTTCTCCTGTGGGAATAACACCGCCCCCGATTCGATTCATGACGCCTCCTTGGCGGGCGGTATTAAGCACAATTCGCGCTCGATCTCGCGTCGATTAATCAAGCCCGGCCACTGCTTGCCCCCCGCCCTGATCCAGCGCCGCAACTCTTCACAAGCGGCGGTAAAATTGCCGCTATTCAGTTTCTTTAATAAGGTCGAGTTGAGAAATGCGGTACGACCGACGTTATAAGTGAAGGAGTAGAGCGCGGCACGGGTGTAATCCCCCAATGGCACCTTCACTGCGCCATCAACCCACCTTTTCACTGGCAGCAAGTCCCGTTGCAGCATGGCGTCACACTCTTGATCGCTATACTGTTTGCCACGAATAATGTCGCTGCCAGTGTGACCATCACACAGGGTCATGACGCCCGCGACATCGTAATAAGCAGTGTGTTGGCGGCCCTCCAATCCCTCGTGCCCACCCAATAGTGCCGCCGCGATGGCGAGTGCTCCCCCTGCCGCTGCGGCAAACACCTTTTTGCGAAGAGTCGGTGTCATATCAGCGCCCTATTTTATGTAATGCGTCGTGACATACAGCAATGGCGGCGGGAATATCCGCTCCGGACTTATTACGCAGAAAATTTCGCAATATTTCTGTCCGTCGCTGCTCCTCTTTCACTATCGCGTCTTTTTCACGCAAATTGACGTAATAGGTTTTGATGGTAAAAATAATGCTAATTATTGTTCCAAGAATAAAGATGTAATCTTGCAGGCTCAGCGCCGAAAATAAGGCAAGTGTGCCTGTCCACCAATACGGCAGCTGACTTTGTTCATTCATTTATTTTCTCCTATCGATACACTGCACGTATTACCAACAGAAACAGGAAAGCCCCGACAATGCGGGGCTTTCCTATTGATTAATCAGTATGTAACGAACCAGTGATATCAGACTAAACCACTTTATGCGGACCGCGTTAGTTTTTTTTATCATTATTTTTCTGGGCTAAAAATAGCGCTGAATAATAACAAAAAAACCCGCCTTAGCGGGTTCTGAAATGTTTTTAATTGCGTAACCAATAAGGCAGTTATGTCAGACTAATACACTTTTTGCGGACCGTGTTACTGTTTTTTCATAAATATGTAAATTTTCGATTAAAGGGTCCATTTCCAATTTTACATTTAACATTGCTAGGCAGCCATCAATAAACCCTTCGGCCATCTGCATATTAATCCTAACTAATTTTTCATCTCTTTTCTGCTGACGTGCAATTGCCCGCTTAGATTGATTAAGGACGTAATGACGAATAATCAATTCATACTCATCCGGCCGATACTGCTTTAGCCGAGAAATGCAACCATCCACCACTAAACCATCATCATCACAACAGGATGCTTTGCTTTTAGAATTATCGGGCAATAGCCCTTTGAAGCCCGCTGCAATAGAGGAATAATCCAGCCCTGAGCTGTACTTCGCCCAGACTCCCCAGCGCGCCAAGACTAATTGAATATCTCTCATGCTCTGATGCTTCACGCTGTGGTTTCCAGTTTGCGTACCGCTGATTGAACTCATAAATAACTACTCCACAAAGGCGGGGTCAGGCGATGACACCTCAGCCTATCGATTGCGCAACAACGGAAACCACCGATGAGTCAGGCTGCCGTCTTCTTGTGATAACCAGAGCAACTCAGGCCGCTAACACTGCGGGCAGTACCTGTTGCAGGTGCGTTCTCATACATTTCTCTTATATGTTTTGATTGATTATTACCGCAAGTGATTTTATAGTCAATACCGCAGGTGATTGGATATTATTGCTAACGGTAATAAAATTGAGCCATGAAAAAGAAGCCATTGACGCCAGAACAGTTAGACGACGCTAAGCGGCTGAAAGAGCTGTTTAACGCCAAGAAAAAAGCACTGGGTATATCCCAGGAGTCGGTTGCGCACGAATTAGGGGTGGGTCAGAGTGCCGTGAATCAATTCCTCAACGGCATTAATCCACTGAATGTGACCAACGCCGCCGCTTTTGCCAAAGTACTCAATGAGCCTATCAGCAGCTTTAGTCCCTCACTGGCAAAGGAGTTGGCGAAAATGGCCGAGAGCCTGTCAATATCGACTCGCTCTGGGTTAAAAGACAAACCGACGGGTTCTGTCGCCAACAGTTATCCCTTGATCAGTTGGATCAGTGCGGGCAGTTGGTATGAAGCCATAGAGCCTTACACCTTGCGTGATATTGAGATCTGGCCAGAGTCGACTAAAAATGCGCACGACAGTGCATTTTGGCTCAGTGTGAAAGGCGACTCCATGACCTCCCCTTCGGGTATCAGCTTCCCGGAAGGCATGATTATTCTGGTTGATCCAGAAAAAGAGCCGATGCCGGGTAATTTTGTTATCGCGAAACTGACGGATGATAACGAAGCGACATTTAAGAAGCTCATTGTCGATGCGGGCGTTAAATATTTGAAACCCCTGAATCCCGCCTACCGGCTCATCGAGCTAACAGGTAACTGCAAAATCGTGGGCGTGGTGGTCGATGCTCGCTGGTTACAAATAGATTAGCCTCACATGACGGTTATCTTGCTAACCGGACGGCTAAAAAAATCTAAATTACCTGTATAAACAGTCAGATAATATCCCGTATAAAAAACAGCCGCAGGTGATTAGTCATTAAATCACTTGCGGTTGTTTAATTACCATATAAATAATTATAAAAGTGATTTAATTTCCTAGAGTAGTGGTAATCTCGTTGTTTTACACCCAAAAACACTGTACATTAACACAGTTAATTACTCATTTAGGAAAAATCCATGCGCGTTGAATTGATTTATGACAAACGGAATGTCGCGGGCCTAACTAATGCCGGTGAAATGATTAAGGCTGAGTTAACCAAACGTGTACATCGTGTGTTTCCAGGTGCTGACGTTAAGGTCAAAGCGATGCAGGCTAACGGTATCAACACTGATGCCAACAAACAGGAAAAATCAGTGCTCAATCGCTTGGTTGAAGAGATGTTTGATGAAGCAGACGAATGGCTGGTTACTGAGTCTTGAGATGAGATTATCTGGGTGAATCAGCGGCTATTTCTGATAGAGCAAGTGTCACCCAGCAAAACCAAACAGTTTCTGCGGATTTGCAGTATAAATTTCAATCACACCTATGAATTGTAGTGACCCATCCCAGCTTCAATGCGCCCGGTACACACTCGCTGTACCCGTATTTAGGCTGAATTTACACTTTAAATATCACTATTTTTTTCAACATTATTTTTATTCTTATCATTAAATTTTAAGCGATGCAGTTAGCAAGTTTATGTTTTTATTAGATATCGATAGCAACAAAATCCCTCACTTCTGTCACTGTTACATAAACAAGCATTAACAATGGCGCACTTATCGCGCTTTGTTACTGTGACTCAGCTCAAGTTTTTCCCTGCCAAGCCGTTACTTGAATCATGCCTTCCCATTTATTTAGGACGCTCTATGCTTGATTCCATTCGTTCACGTATCTTGGCTGCCTGCATCATCATCGTGGCAGGCTCGCTCGCCATTAACACTTATTTTAACTACTCCGTTGCTAACAAATATAACAGCAGCGCAATCGATAACACATTGACCGCCGTTACCGCGAGTCATGGTGTTGGGATTGCAGACTGGGTGGCGACGAAAACACAAATGATTGTGTCGCTAAAAGAGAGTGCGCTGACGGCTGATCCGACCGCAGCCCTGCGTCAAGTGGCTGCTGCGGGCAATTTCATTAACGTTTATATTGGTTACGCTAATAAGACAGCCACTTTTTCTAATCCCGACGGCATCCCCGCAGGTTACGACCCCACCGGGCGTCCATGGTATCTACAGGCGGTAAAAGCAGGTAAACCTGTGGTTACACCGCCGTATGTCGATGCGGGAACCAACCAATTAGTGGTGACGTTTGCACTCCCGATTATTCAAGATGGGAGTGTTAAAGGGGTATTAGCGGCCGATGTCACCATGGATAGCGTAATTGCAAACGTGAAATCCATACACCCAACGGATGATAGCTTCGGTATGCTAATTGATGCCGATGGCACAATTATCGCGCATCTCGATGCACAGTTAACCCTCAAGCCACTGAGTGACATCGCGCCGACATTGGATCTTAAAACCCTGTTAACGGCTACTGATCCTATTGTTGCCGACATCGGCGACCAGAGTAAATTGCTGCTCGCGCAAGCCGTGCCTGGCACGCAATGGTTTACCGTGGTTGCACTGGATAAAGCCCATGCCACTGCGGGTATGCGCTCACTGCTGACAACATCACTGGTCACCTTGATTGTCATTATTTTCATTGCCGTGGTGATTATTGGTTTGATTACTCAACGCGCCCTGCTCCCCCTAAACCATGTGCATAAAGCGATGGATGCCATCAGTTCTGGCACGGAAGATTTGACCCAGCGTTTGCCGGTCGAAGGCCGCGATGAAGTGGCGAAAATCGCCGAGTCATTCAACCGATTTGCCGACAAACTCAGTGCCGTGATGGCACAAATCCGTGATACCAGCGAGTCAGTGCGGATTGCGGCTAATGAAATTGCGGCGGGGAATCAGGATCTTTCGGGCCGAACCGAGTCTGCCGCCGCCAGCTTGCAGCAAACATCGGCAGCCTTAGAGCAAATTTCAGCCACCGTGGCCCAGTCGGCCAGTGCCGCCAGACAAGCCAACACGGCGGTACTCTCCGCGGCGAATGATGCTTCCCGTGGCGGCGAAGTGATCGCCAAAGTGATCACTACGATGGAGTCCATCGAGGCAGCGTCGGGCAAAATCGGTGATATCACCAGTGTTATCGATGGTATCGCTTTCCAGACCAATATTCTGGCACTGAATGCGGCTGTAGAGGCGGCACGAGCAGGTAAGCAAGGCCGTGGTTTTGCGGTGGTTGCGGGTGAAGTTCGCACACTGGCACAACGCAGTGCTCAGGCGGCGAAAGAGATCAAAACGCTGATTGAATCCACTGTCAGCAGTGTGTCATCAGGCTCGGGTCAAGTCCGTCAGGCCAGTAATACCATGACCGAGATTGTCAGCAGCGTGTCTGATGTCACCACCATTATGTCGGAAATCACCAACGCGGCAGATGAACAAATGCGTGGCATCCATGAGATCAATAGCGCAGTCGCGCAATTGGATACCATGGTGCAACAAAATGCGGCGCTGGTGCAGGAGTCAACAGCCGCCTCTGCGGCGTTGCAGGCTCAGGCGGCTGATTTAACTGGGGCGGTGAATCAATTCAGGATTTAGCTCGATACTCTCTAATTCGACTATTAGCTTAGGTTTCAGCGGGTTATCTCACCCGCTGAAACGCCTCTACCCCAGTAAGATCCGCGCCCCAATTTTAATCGGAGCAAAATGATTGTTCGTCACCCCCGCTTCACTTAACGCCAGCTTGAGTTGCTCCGGTGGCTCATCCAATGATTCATCAGCCAACTCAAATACCCCCCAATGAATCGGAACAGTTATGGGTTGCTGTAATTGCTGAAATAACTGTACCGATTGCTGCGGGTCCATGTGCTGTGCCTGCATAAACCAGCGCGGCGCATAAGCCCCAATCGGCAACGCCGCATAATTGAATGGCCCTAATCTTTCGCCAATGGTCAGCAGTTGTGGGCAATACCCCGTATCCCCCGTGAAATAGAAGTTAATCTCACCGCGTTTGACCACCCAACCCGACCATAGACTTTGGTTGCGATCCCAGGGGGTGCGCATACTCCAATGACGGGCTGGCACACAATGAAACTCAAATTCGGCCGCAAGGTGTGTCTCCCACCAATCCAGTTCGTGGACATGGCGAGCACCGTGTTGCAGCAACCAATTTTTTAGCCCCAACGGGGACAGAAAAGTGATGTCAGGGAAGCGGCGCAATAATTGGGTGATAGTCGTCACATCCAAATGGTCGTAGTGATTATGGGAAATCACCACCACATCAATCTGCGGCAGTGCCTTCACTCGCGCAGGAACCGGGGTTTTGCGCGCTGGCCCGTAAAAATTGAGCGGCGAAGCCCGGCTGGAGAGCACCGGGTCAAACAGCACGGTTTTCCCGCTGACTCGGAGTAAAAGCGAAGCATGGCCCAGCCACCACAACGCATCTTGCTGACCACTGAAATCAGCCTCTTGCCACCAGTCACGGACAAACTGTGCATACCCCTGCTGAGGCGGTTTTGGCAGTGATTGGCGTTTTCGCTCTTCACGCCAGCGCTTCAAATCTTGCGGATGATGAATAACCGGTTCCAGATTCTGGAATCCAAACTCCGTGTGGTGTGGCTTACTCGCATCATAATAGGGGTTTTTCTTCGCCATTTGGCATCCTTCACTGCTAGCCACGATAGCAGCCAACATAGATTCATGGGCTACGCCCGTCATAATTCATTCGTGCTCAATAGAGCTACTTTAACACGCAGAGCAGTAGGCCTAATGGTAGTGATGATATTTCACTTTGCTGATTAAAATCTTGCCACACTTGTCACGGTCATGATTGCGCTAAAAAGGCATTATCGCTTATTCGTATTCTCATGGATATTTCGTTTTTTGCCGAATATCCCCAATCGCCACCAAATTGATTCATATCAATTTTTACTGTAATTCGCACTATTTCAGGCCGCAAAACCCTTTTTCGTGATCAAACACTCATTTTTAAAAACGCCATGCCTATATAAAGAAAACAATTATCCATTATTAATGAAACATTGTTTTAATTTGAGGTGGCGGTAAAAATGAGTAAACAGATTTCAACAAGGCATACGTTGGCGTACGGGAGTGCCAACTTATTGGGCAGTGGGGCGCTGGCCATCAGCGGCGCTTGGCTGATGTATTTCTACACCACCTTTTGCGGGCTGTCTGTCGTCGAAGCCGCGACTATTTTCTCCATCGCCAGCATTATTGATGCCATCAGTAACCCAGTCATGGGTTATATCACCGATAACTTCTACAATACCCGACTGGGCCGCCTATTTGGTCGCCGCCGCTTCTTTATCTTGCTAGGTATCCCGCTGGTATTGGTCTATCCGATGCTCTGGATGAGCGGCTTCGGGTTCTGGTATTACCTGCTGACTTATGCGCTGTTTGAACTGATTTACACCTCCATCATGGTGCCTTATGAAACACTGGCGACCGAGATGACCACGGATTTTGCCAAACGCTCTAAGTTAACCGGATCTAAGGCGATTTTTGGTAAAGTAGCCAACTTTTTGGCCGCCTTCATTCCCGGCCAGTTTATTGCGATTTACGGCAAAGACTCCGCGACCCCCTTCCTCTATACCGGTATCGCCTACGGCCTGATTATGTGCTGTGCGATGATTTGGCTCTACAGCTCATCTTGGGAACGTCCGGCCAGCGAAGTGGTACGGGAAACCACCAGCAGCTTAGGTCAGGCACTGAAAAAACTCTGTGTGGATATGGCGTCAACCTTCCACCTACGAATTTTCCGCAAGCATCTGGGGATGTATCTGTTCGGTTTTGGTGCTGAATGGTTGTTCGCTTCCGCATTTACCTACTTTATTATTTTTGGTCTGGGTCAAGATGCCGCACTGGTTTCTCAGCTCAATAGTTTCAGCTCAATCATGCAGTTGATCTCTACCGCCATCTTTATCGGCATCTGCGTCAAAATGGGCTTCGCTCGCCCGTTCCGTATTGCCCTGCAAGTGGTGATTGTCAGTGTAATTGCCTATGCCGCGCTCTATTTTACGGGTTGGTCTCAAACCACCACCGTGATTGTGTTGTTCTGCATCACCGCAGTTTTCGGCTTAAGCACGGGCGGTATTTATTACATTCCCTGGACAGTTTATACCTTCCTCGCGGATGTCGATGAAGTCTTAACTGGCCGTCGCCGTGAAGGGATCTATGCGGGTGCCATGACCTTCGCGGGCAAAATGACCCGTTCGGTTATTGTCTTCGCCATGGGATGGACGTTGAGCCGCTTTGGCTTCGTCTCGGGGCAATCGAGCCAGCCAGAAGTTGCGGTGCAAGCGATCGTTGGCGTGTTTGCCATCGGGGTGATCTCACTGGCGTTAGTGGCTATTTACTACACCACACAGATGAAGCTAGATCGCAAAAATCATAAAATTCTGCTGGAGGAGATTGAGCGCATCAAAGCTGGCGGTGCCATGGCCGATATTCCTGCCCATGCTCGAGCAGTGGCTGAAGAGCTGACTGGCTGGAAATATGAGCAGTGTTGGGGAAATAACCCGCTGGGCATGAAGGAATCAACAACGGTGATCCCTAAACCCGTGACTGAAAGTTAATCGTCACTCGTCATAACCCACCGCATCGGCTCTCTCCGGTGCGGTTTTTTTGTTTTTGGCGCGGGCTAATATCGGGTTCGACGAAATTACAACTAGGCCGTTTTTTGAACAATTTGGCTTTTTTTGACCATTTTCGGCGTGAAGTTTAACCAAACGAATCAAATTTCAAATTTTTTTAAATGAAACACTAGACATATCATCACGCTATAGATCATAATCCCGCTCATTGGAAGGATGGCCGAGTGGTTTAAGGCAACGGTCTTGAAAACCGTCGACTGTAACAGGTCCTAGAGTTCGAATCTCTATCCTTCCGCCAAATTACGCCGGCATAGCTCAGTTGGTAGAGCAACTGACTTGTAATCAGTAGGTCCCGAGTTCGACTCTTGGTGCCGGCACCAATAAAAAGCCCCGTTATCTGAATAAGATAACGGGGCTTTTGCTTTTCAGCTTATCTCTGTTGCGTCGGTTCTTTGTGGCAACAGTGTTCTGTGGCGGCAGTGATCACACTGCCGCCCATAGCGTCAGCCATTCTTCGCCAACTGAGCGACCAACTGATTAACGCCATCACTCATATTGCTAAATTTAGTCAGTTGAGTGCGGGTGACCACCACAAACACGCCAATGTTCTTTTCTGGAATCATCGCCATATAGGTAATAAATCCACCGCCGCCACCCGTTTTTTGCATAATGCCCGGCAGGCCCGCATTCGGTGCCATATAAACCCAGCCCAGACCCAGCGCATCGGCCTGACCCGCAACATCCATGCCCTTCAGTGAGGTCAGATCACGACGCTGGAAATAGAGCGTCTGCTCACGTTTGGCTGAGCTTTTGCGCGCACTGTTATCCGAAGATAAGAATTGCTGCATCCAGCGCTGCATATCTTCTGGCGTTGAGTAGATCCCGCCACTGCCAGCAGCCGCTATGGTGTTTTCACAGCGGCTACTACCCACCCCCACCATCAGGCGATTGCATTGCTCTGCTGTCGGCGTGAGGGTGGTATTTTTCATGCCCAGCGGGGCAGTGATTTTATCACGTAGCAAGCTGGTATAAGGCTTCCCCGACGCCCGTGATAACGCATCGGCCAGTAAGTCATAGGCCAAATTGGAATAAGCCGCTCTGACACCCGGTGGCACGGTCACATTAGCCTGTTTTAGCCACTGCCAACGATTATCTTTGGTCGGCCAGGTAAACACCGGTCTTTTTTGCGGGCCACCGGGTTGCTCGCGCGGCAGGCCACTGGTATGGCTCGCCAAATTCAGCAAGGTAATCGGCTGCTTGGCATTATAAGAGGGAACCTTGGCTCCCTTAGGCGCATATTTTCGCAATGGGTCGGTCAGTTTAACCGTGCCATCATCAGCCAGTTTAACCATCACTTCACTGGTCATCAGCTTGGTAATTGATGCAATGCGGATGAGTGAGTCTGGCCGTGGGCGGAGGTTGTTACCGGGTTTGGTTTCACCAAAACTGCGATTGACCACCTGATTATTATCGATAACCACCAGTGCCATTCCCATGGCTCCACTGTTATAGAAAATATGCTCGGCATGTTGATCAACAACTTGTGAGGTCAAAAGCTCAGTTTTAGCTTGGCTATGCAAGGGGATAGTAAATAAGGCAGCGGCCAGTAGCGAGGAGGAGAAATATTTCAGCACTCTTTTATCCATGTTAAAAAAGCAAAATAAGTGGTCGTGGGCTTATAGTAATCGGATATCTGAATAAAACATGCTGAAATTTTCTGGCAAACGAATAATTTACATTATCGGGCAGGACGCCCCTATGATCACGGCAAAAAAGCGTGGAAGCTGAGCCAGCGAGTTCTGTCGGCAAAACTAAGGCGCGACAGTGATGCCGCGCCCATTGAACGTTTCTAGCGGAAATCTTAGCCGTGGCAGGCTTTCGCCAGCAATTGTGTCGGACTGACTTGCCAGTCAAAAGTCCCCTTGCCTGTTTCGCCGTTTAGCGAAATACACGCGATTGCTGAGGTCGCAAACATTGGCGGGCATTGCCCCGGACAAAGTTCGGCCACCAGATAGCCAACCAGTGGTAAGTGCGAGATAACCAGCACCGCTTCGTGGTCCTCTTTCGCCAGCGCTTGCAAATAGCAGCAGATGAAAGCCGCATCCCCGCCAGGGGTTAATTCTGGCATCACTTCCTGCTCTGCCGGTAGAGGCATGACCCCTCGCACCACTTCCAGTGTCTGCTCAGCGCGCAAATAAGGGCTAACTAGTATCTGATCGATATCGACCGATTGCTCGTTTAGCCAGCTTGCTATCTGACGTGATTCATCCTGACCACACAGAGTTAGAGGCCTTAGCGCATCACTTGCTGCGTCAAGCGCCGCGTCACCGTGACGCATAATGAAAACTTGCATATTGCACCGTTTTTGTTAACAAAATAACGCTATACAGAAACGCTTTGCGTGCTGTACCGCCGAAACCTTTACCCGAGGGTAAAGAAACTTCATAACGATAACGCGCCGTCTATCTATGGCGGCCGGGCATTTTGCCTGAAACTTAAAGTAAAGAAAATGGCTGTTTTCACACCGGACACTCCGGCGGCCACCCCTGACTGGTTACATAATAACCATATCAATAGCTTAATCCAAACTCTACTGCCTGCCAATAAATAGCGATTAATTCATTTTGGCACGAATAGTCACTTCACGTGATTCTGGCTTTAAGGTAGCGCGGGTTGCCCCCAGAGTACAGTCACCTTATTCGCAAGAATTTCAGGTAGTGATCCTGCTCACACTCTCAATCGGGGGGTGGCTTGACACCTCATTTTCGCTATTTTCTGGCAAGTAAAATTGCCGCTGTTGCTCAGCCATCGTCACCAGCAGCGGACAAGGCTCAAAGCGTTCACCGTACTGCTGCGCCAGCAATCTAAGCGTTTTCACCACGTTATCTGCGCCCAGACTGTCCAAATAGCGGAATGGCCCCCCGAGGAAGGGCGGGAAGCCAATACCGAAAACAGCACCAATATCCCCATCACGTGGGCTACGAATAATGGACTCGTCCAGACAGCGGGCGGCCTCATTCAGCATCATCATGGTGCAGCGCTGCGCTATCACCGCAGATCCGAGATGGGCTTTGGGTGTGACACCCAGTAGAACATAAACGCTGGCATCAACTTGCTTACCGGAGTTTCGTTTCCACTTAATGCCGCGACTTTGGGTGGGATATAAATAAAAACCACGGCCATTTTTACGCCCTTTACGCCCATCCTGCAAAAGGAGGTCAAATGAGGCCGGCGCGGCAAAGCGTGGCCCTAATTGCTCAACCAAGATAGGCATGATTTTGGTTCCGACATCAATACCGACTTCATCCAGCAGCGTAATCGGCCCCACCGGGAAGCCGAAATCGACCAGTGCGCTGTCGATGGAGTCAATAGGTTCACCGTCTAGCAAGCAGCGAGCTGCCTCATTGATATAGGGGGCTAAAATGCGGTTTACATAGAAGCCGGCACGATCAGCCACCACAATGGCTGTTTTCCCCTGTTTACGGGCTAAAGCAACAGTCGTAGCAATGGTCTCTTCACTGGTTTTTGCATGAGGGATCACCTCCACCAGTGGCATTTTATCGACCGGACTAAAGTAGTGCAGGCCGATAACCTGCTCTGGCCGCTGCGCCTGAGCGGCAATTTGGCTGATCGGTAATGACGAGGTATTGGAGGCGAAAATGGTATGCGCCGCGCCGAAATGCTCGATATCCGCAACCATTTGTTGCTTCAATGATAAGTCTTCAAATACCGCTTCAATCACCACATCAACGGTGTCAAAACCGCTGTAATCCGTGCTGCCAGAAATCAGCATCATCTGCCGTTGCCGCTCCGCCGGACGCATCCGTTTGCTGCGCACCCGCTTACCCAGTGCGTCCCACGTATATTTCAGCGCCTGATTAATCCCTTGCGGATTGATATCTTTGATGCGCACGGGCAAACCCGCACGGGTTGCGGTGACATTAGCAATGCCGCCGCCCATCAGTCCGCCCCCCAGCACCCCGACCCGATGAATAGCGCGGGGTTGCGCATCACCACCGGTCTCTTTTTTCAGTGATGTGGTGGCAAAAAACAGACTGCGTAAGGCAGCGGATTGAGGTGACATCGCCAGTTCGCCAAATGCGCTGGCTTCCGCCTCATAGCCACTGGCACTGCCGTGATCCAGCCCTTTACGCACTACATCAATGATGCGTAAAGCCGCCGGATAGTGGCCTTTGGTCTTCGCCAGCGTTTTCTTGCGCACAATATTAAACAGCAGCGCCTTACCTAGCGGGCCACTGAGCAGGCGCTCTTGCCAAGGCACGACAGGCTTATCGAGCCAGCCCGCTTTGGCCCTTTTGATAGCCACATCCAGCAAGATATCTTGCGGCACGGCATCATCCACCAGCCCCATTTTCAGTGCCTGACGGGCGCGGACCTGCCGACCGGTCAGTATCATATCCAGTGCTTTACTGACGCCCACCAGACGCGGCAAGCGCTGTGTGCCACCGGAGCCGGGCAGCAGGCCCAGTTGCACCTCTGGTAGGCCGAGCACCGTTTTATCATCCAGCGAACAGATGCGGCTATGGCACGCCAGCGCCAGTTCCAAACCACCGCCCAGACAAGCACCGTGGATAGCCGCCACCACCGGTACTGGGAATGCCGCAATTTGCGCCAAAATAGATTGCCCTTTTTGGGCCAATTTCCGCGCATCTTGCGCGGTACGGCAAGCCGCAATCATGGTGATATCCGCGCCCGCGATAAACGAGTCTGGTTTGCCAGAAATAATCACCAGCCCCTGCAATTGGGGTAGAGCTTGTGCTTGTTGCAGTATTTCGGCAATTTGCTCTGCAAATTCAGCCTTTAAGGTATTCACTTTATCGCCAATAACATCAATGGTGATGACACCAATATTGTCAGGCCGAACATCGAGGCTAAAGACCGAGGGAGTCACAGCCACACTATCGACGACGACGGGTTCATCAGCGGGGTTAAGTCCATTTTCCTTGCTCATTACTCCACCTCCAAAATCATTGCAGCACCCAATCCACCTGCGGCACAGGCGGTGGTTAGCCCTAGCCCGCCACCTCGGCGGCGCAGCTCATTTAGCGTTTGGGTAATCATGCGCGCGCCAGTAGCCGCAAAAGGATGTCCGTAGGCAATTGAGCCACCCAATACATTGAATTTGCTCATATCAACTTCACCAATCGCCTGCTTGCGACCCAGTTTTTCGCGCGCAAAGGTATCACTGGCAAACATTTTAAGGTTTGCCAAGGTTTGTGCGGCAAAGGCTTCGTGCATATCAATCAGGGTCAAATTTGCCAGTGTGATTCCGGCACGGTCCAGCGCCAACGGGGTGGCATAGGAGGGGCCAAGCAACATGTCTTGCCAAACATCAATGGCGGAAAAAGCAAAACTGCGCAGATAGCCCAATGGCTGTAAACCCAGCGCTTTGGCTTTCGATTCACTCATCATCATGACCGCCGCCGCCCCATCCGTTAGGGGGGTGCTGTTCGCCGCCGTGACACTGCCGTGTTTGCGGTCAAACGCCGGACGTAATTTGGCGTATTGCGCCATCGTAGAGTCTTTGCGGATATTGTTATCTTCGGCAATCGCATCACGGTAAGGCGGAATATAGGCCGTCATCACCTCATCCTGTAATAGCCCCTGCTGCCAAGCTTGCGCTGCCATTTGGTGAGATCGCAGCGCTAGCGCATCCTGATCTTCTCGGCTGATACCATAGGTTTTCGCCATCTGCTCGGCAGTATCTCCCATACGCAAACCGGTTGAGTATTCAGCTACGGCGGGGGCCACGGGCAGCAGATCCCGCAGTTTTAATCGACTGAACAATTTTAGCCGCTGGCCTAGGGTTCGCGCCTTATTGACGTCAACCAACGTGCGCGCCAGTGCTTTACTGACCCCAATGGGCAACACGGAAGAGGAGTCGGCACCGCCAGCTATCGCCACTGTCACTGAACCGGCGATAATACTTTCTGCCACATTCGCTACCGCCTGAAAGCTGGTTGCGCAGGCGCGTGAGACACTGTAGGCGTCGGTATGCACACTCATGCCCGTTCCCAACACAATTTCGCGGGCAATGTTGGGGGCTTCTGGCATTTGTACCACTTGGCCGAACACCAGTTGGTCAATTAACTCAGGAGCTACGCCACTTCGCGCCAGCAGTTCACTGACCACAATATTGCCCAAGTCTACAGCGGGGACGCCATGATAAGCAGTGGCCTGCTTGGCAAAAGGGGTTCGTAGGCCACTGACGATGGCAATGCGATCGCCCTGACGCGTCACTAGCGGTAATGGCTTACTCATAAACGCTCCTGATAAATAAAGTGGCTATCACTCATGATAACAAATAACAGGTCTGACCTGATCTAATGATTGTTAACCAAACATTTACATTTGGTAAACCTATAGAGCAGCAAAGTGAGAGCAGGAGCAACTTTTTGAGGTAAAAACGTCAAGGGGAAGGTGCGGGAGTGGGGTTACATCAGTCGCAAGAATGGATTTGGCGCAATAAATTAGCGGAATAAGTCACACAAAACAAAACGCGAAGCAAAAAGCTCCGCGCTCGTAATCACTTAGGCTACGAAGTGTAAATTAACGCAGGCCCAACTGGAAAATCATGGTTTCGGCCTGACAGGCAAAAGTGAAGTCGATAGTTAAGCGCACGCCGCCTTCCGCTTCTTCCAGTTTATGCTCAATCAGGCAAGGTTCGGACTCAACAGCACGGGCTTTTTCAGTCAGCGTTTTCAGCATCGCTTCTGCTTCGGCGCGGTTATCAAATACACAACTGTAGGATGCGGTACAGTCAGTATTGTCCATGACAGTGCCCACATCAACACAGCAACAAGCCGCAGTTTCTTCAGCACTACACAGGTTTTTTATTGGACGATCGTTTGCATCTGACATCTTCAACTCTCCTCAACGGACATTTCAAAATAGGTGCAAATTGCCTATCAGGTAGCCCAAATAGCAATTAGTACAAAGCCAATAACATCTGGCGCAAAAAAAAATTTCTCTGCCGCTATTTTACTCCCCCAGACCCGAAGGCACTAGGACTTACTGTTTATAGGCTTATTAAGTGATGGATATCACAGTCGTTTTGTTTAGTTGCTCATCAATAGCGCATAAATTGATACTCATTTGTAAGTTTTTTGTTAACTACGTCTATTTTTTGCGATCAAATTTGAACAAATCCTAAAACATACTTGCAACATGCACACAGGTCGGACCTATACTTCAGCCACTGGTCTGCTTTGTCTGACCGAAAACGGACCCTACAATCCCGCATTCTCTTGTTACGGTATGTAACATCAATTAAAACAATGAGGTTTTGGTCATGAACCAGAAAAACCTGTTTACCCGATCAGCTCTGGCAGCTGCAATAGCAATCATCTCTTCGAACGCTTCTGCGGCGGGCTTCCAACTGAATGAATATTCAGCCGCGGCATTAGGCCGCTCTTTCTCTGGTGAAGGCGCTGTTGCCGACAACGCCTCTGTTGGTAGCCGCAACCCCGCCGCAATGACTCTATTTGACCGCCCTTCATTCTCCGGTGGTGCTGTTTATGTCGATCCCAATGTTGATATCACGGGAAAATCGCCCTTAACGGGCAGAAGCACTGATGCCAAAAACATAGCACCCTCAGCATGGATCCCGAATATCCACTTTATTATGCCGTTGAATGAGCAATGGGCCATTGGTGCCTCGGTGACTTCAAACTACGGCTTGGCGACCGAATTTAATGATGACTATATTGCCGGTTCTTTGGGGGGACAGACGGATCTGAAGACCGCTAACACGAATCTGGCTGCAGCTTATCGCCTGAATGAAAACTTCAGTTTCGGCTTGGGCTTTAATGCGGTTTATGCCGATGCCAAGATCGTACGCCATATCGGTGAGCTTGGCGGATCAACCTTCCCTGCCCGTACAGAAATTACCCGCATGGAGGGTAAAGAGTGGGGCTATGGTTGGAATGCCGGTATTCTGTATGAAGTGGATAAAGAGAACCGCTACAGCTTCACCTACCGTTCAAAAGTGAAAATCGACTTTGATGGCGACTTCAGCAATCAATTACCAGTAATAGCTGGCGGCACGGGTGGTGCGACAATCCCTGGTGCCTTAACCTTGAATCTGCCTGAAGTGTGGGAAGTGTCTGGCTACAATAAAGTGGCACCACAATGGGCCATTCACTATAGCTTAGCCTATACCAGTTGGAGCCAATTCAAAGAGTTGAAAGCCACCGGAACGACGGGTAAGACACTGTTTGATAAGGAAGAAGGCTTCAAAGACGTCTACCGTATCGCGTTGGGTACCACCTATTATCATGATGATAACTGGACCTTCCGCACCGGTATTGCCTTTGATGATAGTCCGGTTCCAGCAGATAACCGTACCATCTCGATTCCAGACCAAGACCGTTTCTGGATCAGTGCCGGTACTACCTACGCATTCAACAAAGATGCTTCAGTTGATGTGGGTATTTCCTATATGCACGGACAGAACGTGCACATCTCGGAAAAAACACCCGCATTACCTACCAGCACCACTTATCAGTTCGACTCCAAAGGCACAGCCATGCTGTACGGCGTGAACTTTAACTACGCCTTCTGATAAGTTGTTGTCAGTTTGATGCCCACAAAAAAGCGCCTTTCGGCGCTTTTTTTTATGTTTATTTACATTAGCTTAGGCAAGAAAATGTTCACCACCAATTAGCGGAATAAGCCTTGCTAACACTTCATCATAGAGACCCGCTTCTGATTCAATGACAAACTTAGCTTTGCGCTGACGCCAGTCAAAAGTCTGGATTAATGTCGTTGCCACCACACAGGGTGTATCCAGATTAGTCACTGGCACTTCAGTCGGCGCACCCCGCACACTGCTACTCACGGGGCAGCACATCACCAATCCCGTGAGACGATTATAAGTTTCATGTGACAGAATTAATGCGGGGCGATATTTGCCAATCTCTTTGCCTTTAGTCGGCTCAAAATCCAACCAACAAATATCACCGCGCTTTGGTATATACATTAATAATCAAACTCCCTCTCCGTGGGATCAACCCGTTCATCCGCATGTGCTGTATAAGCGGTAAGTCCGGCCAGTAAACTCTCTTCGGTTAGCGGTTTTTTGACCACTTTTTGAATGACTAATCCCTGTTCGCTAATATCAATATCGACAGTATCACCGACCTCAAAATTTGGGATGGTTTTTAGATTACCTGATAAACGCAATGCCACGCTATTACCCCATTTTTGTAATGTGGCTTGAGTACGCATAATCACCTCCTACACTCTCTGTATCTACTATGAGTATACACAATCTGCTCATGTATATACATCGTAGATACAAAAAAGCGCCTTTCGGCGCTTTTCTATACTCACTGTTTCGTCACTATCTATTGGCTGAATCGATCAGTTCGCGGAGTCGATACTCTCCAGATCACCCTGAATCGCCTGAGCATTCGAGTTCACTTCCGGTTTCAACTGCCCGCCATTCGCCAGGAAATCATTACGCTGGAAGTAAGCTTCGCGCATCATCAGGTAAGGGTCAGAGGAGTTACGTAGCAAGCCATCGGAATCCAGCAACTGCGCGCGGGTTTCAATCCCTTCGACCATCCACTTCCCTGCTGACATCCAGAAGGTCAGATAGCTCAGCACCGGATAGACGTAATCCGCGGCATTACCGCCATCTTCACGAATAGTGAAACTGCCATAGCCCGGTAAGACCACGTAAGGGCCGTAACCGACATTGTAGTGGCCCAGCGTACTCCCGAAGCGGTGCGGAACTTCTTTCGCCAGTTTCGGGTTCGCCATGCCAGCGACGTCAATTAACCCCCCCATCCCCAAAATGGTGTTCAGGAAGAAGCGGTTAAAATGTTTCATGGCGTTGTAAGGGTCACCCACCAAGAAGCTATTCACCATGCTGGCTGGCTCTTCAAGGTTACCGAGGAAGTTGCTCATGCCATTTCGTGCGGGCTGTGGCACATAGTCGCGCCAGACCACAGCGACGGGGCGTACCACATAAGGGTCAAGAACATCATAGTTGAAATTGAACATTGCCCGGTTAAATCCTTCCAGCGGATCAGAGCGGCCCTGCTCCATTTGATCCGGCGAGTTACTGGCGCAGCCGACTAATAGCACGGTTGCAAAAGCCAGCCCAATCAGGCGGTAGTTCATATTTTTCTCCATGAAATTCTTTCCAGCCCCCTACACTTAAGGGGCTTGCTTATTGATCTCAACATTGATCGTCTGAGGCTGCCCTTTCCCATCAAAATCCTGCACGCCACTTTCACCAAACCAGTCGCCCGGTTGAGGATTAGCGGTGCCATCCAATGAGATGCGCGCACGCACTTTCACCTGCTGCAATGACGAGAGCAAGCGCTCCGGCATCATGGCATTACTGTCATCCAGTGTTATCGAGAGCGGGAATCGGCTCAATGGCAGTTGCTTCACCGCAACCGGCACCGGGTTGGCCCCATCGGTAACCGAGATAATCAGTGCCCCCTGCTGAGGTAATTTCCGGGCGGCATCAGATGACAGTGCAACCTCTATTTTCAGTGTAGCTGTTTCCTGCCCCGCCTGTGATTTGGCTTGTGCAATACTGCGTTTTATCACTTCTACGCGAGAATCGCCAGCAGGCAGCAATTTTAGCATAACTTCCCACGCGCCAATGGCTTGTTTGAAATCGCCCTGCTCAAAAGCATTAAAAGCTAATAAACTCATGGCGCGTAGATTGGTGTGATCTTGCCCCACCATGCTCCGCAGCATCTGAGTTGCCAACTGATTATCCTGCGGATCATTGGAACGTGTCAGCACTTCTGCATAACCGAGTCTGACATCCTCATTATCGGGCGCAAGTTGGTAAGCTTTAGCAAAAGCTTGTGTCGCGGTGGTCGCATTGTTCAGCGCCATACCCACTCTGCCGAGCATCATCCAGTCGTTGACGTTACCGGTATCCTGCTGCAAAGAGGTCCGTAATCCCAATCCTAAACGGGCGACCTCTTCCATGGTCAGCGGCTCAGCGCGCTCATTAGCCACTCTGGCACGTAATTCAGGCATTTGCGCCTCAACCTGATGCCATGCCTGCACCTGAGACAAACCACCCGTTTTCAGGTATAGCCCCACAGCAATCACCACCAAAATCACCACACCCGGTAATAGTACCCAGCGGTTGATGGGAGTTGTCGCTTCATCCGATTGCTGTGGGATATCAGTCAGCAGGTTTTGTTGCAGTTCCTGAATCAGTTCTGGCCGCTGTTCAACCACGCCCTGCGCTTCATCCTCAGCCAGTTCAGATAATCGATCCTGATAAATCGCCTTATTCAGCTCATCACGAGTGGTCGCGGGTGAATTCGTCTCTTTTCGTAGGGCCGGAATGACCAACAAGGCCCCCGCGACCGCCAGTAAAATAATCACTATCAGCCAAAAAGCCATTATGGTTGTTTCCTGTCAGTCTTGGATGATGGGGTCAGTTGTTCAGCCAACAGATTTTGTAATCGTTGCTGCTCCTGCGCGGAGAGCGGGGTCTCCTTCTCGACCCGCCGACGGGCGCGTAATATCACCACTGCCGCCCCTATCAGCACAAACAGTGCTGGCCCGACCCACAGGATAATCGTCGCAGCAGTCACCGGTGGCTCGTAAGTCACAAAATTGCCGTAGCGGGCCACCATATAATCAATGATTTGCTGTTTGGAATTCCCCTGCTGTTGGAGTTCGTACACCTTTCCCCGCATATCAGAGGCAATGATGGCATTGGAGTCAGCAATACTGTTGTTTTGGCATTTCGGGCAGCGCAGTTGCTCGGTCAACTCGCGATACTGCTGCTCCTGCGCCTCTGATTTGAAGGTGTGGGTATCAATGGTCGCCAATACACTCCCGCTCAGCAACAGGCCGAACATCAGGCTCAGTAATCTCATGCGCCCTCCTGATACTTTTTATAGAGCGGCAGGATTTCCTGCAACCAAACGCGATCATTCAGATCACCCGCATGGCGATAACGGATAATGCCCTGCCCATCGATCAGAAAAGTTTCCGGCGCGCCGTACACGCCGAGATCCAGCCCCAACATGCCATCACCATCGTACAGACTCAGCGCATAAGGATTGCCCAGCGCATTGAGCCACTGCACGGCTTTGGTGCGATCATCTTTATAGTTCAACCCCACCACGCGAATGCCCTGTGCGGCCAGTTTATTCAGGTATTGATGCTCAGCCCGACAGGTCGGGCACCAAGTTGCCCAGACATTCAGCAGCATGGGTTTGCCATCATGTAGCACCGCCTGATCAAAGGTTTTCCCCGGTTGATCAAGAGATTCTAGCTTGAAGGTCGGTACAGGTTGACCAATCAGTGCCGACTCCAACATGGTGGGATCTTCGCCGTTGGCATTGCGGGTCAGTTGCACCAAGAAGGCGACCACCAGCAGCAAAAACAGCACCAGCGGAATAAACATCAGCCTATTGAATGAAGTAGGAGTTTTCATTATTCAGCCTCCGACGCAGCGCCGCGTTTTAACTTTTTACTCATCCGGTAGCGCGGATCGAGCATACAGAAGAGGCCGCCGATCGCCATAAACACCCCGCCATACCAAATCCAGCGGACAAATGGCTTGTAATACAAGCGCACCGCCCATGAACCATCATCCAGCTCTTCGCCCAATGCGGCATAAAGATCACGGGTCAGACCGCCATCAATGGCCGCCTCGGTCATCATCGAGCGGGCCACGCTGTAATAGCGTTTCTCCGCATGGAGGGTCGCTTCCGGCTTACCCTTGCGGGTGACATCAATGATCCCCACACCGCCGGTATAGTTTGGCCCTTTAATATCGTGAACATCGCGGAAAACAAAATGATAATCGTGGATATCGATGCTATCTCCGGCCTTCATGCGCACATCGCGCTCGACACTGTAATTCTGGCTGAAAGCAATGCCGATCACGGTCACCGCCACCCCCAGATGGCCCAGCACCATGCCCCAATGGCTGCGGGAGAGGTGGCTCAGGCCACGCCAGAAGCTATGACGGTGCGTGGCCCGCTCATGCAGCTCCATTAATGTCAGGATAATCACCCAGATAGCCATCATCAACCCAACCACCGTCATGCCCGCAATAGTGTCTTGCAGCAGCCACGGTACCAGAATCGACAGCAACAAGGTGACCACCAGCGCCACACCCAAGCGCCGCCACAGTTTACTCGGCTCATCACGACGCCAGCGCACCAGCGGCCCAATCCCCATCAGCAGCGCCATCGGTGCCATCAACCAAGTGAACATGGTATTAAAGAAGGGTTCGCCGATGGAGATACTGCCCAGCCCCAGTTGTTTGTGGACCAGTGGCAGCAAAGTACCCAAGAGCACCACCAGCATGGCGGCAATCAGCAGCACATTATTGCCGAGCAGGAAAGTCTCACGCGAGAACACTTCATGCTGAGTCCGGCTACGCACTTGTGCGCCTTTCACCGCATACAGCAGCAAGGAGCCGCCGATGACAATCACCAAATAGGCCAAAATAAACATGCCGCGTGCCGGATCAGAGGCGAACGAGTGCACCGAGACCAACACGCCAGAACGCACCAAGAATGTCCCCATCAAGCACAATGAAAATGCGGTGATGGCAAGCAGTACAGTCCATGCTTTGAAGGTGCCCCGTTTTTCCGTCACCGCCAGCGAGTGAATCAGTGCCGTCCCAGCTAACCAAGGCATAAAGGAGGCATTTTCTACCGGGTCCCAGAACCACCAACCGCCCCAGCCGAGCTCATAATAGGCCCACGCCGAACCGAGCACGATCCCCAAGGTCAGGAACACCCATGCGGCTTGAGTCCATGGTCGTGACCAACGCGCCCAAGCACTGTCGAGCCGTCCGGCCATCAAGGAAGCAATGGCGAAAGCAAAGGCCACCGAGAAACCGACATAGCCCATATAGAGCAGTGGCGGGTGGAAAATCAGCCCGATATCCTGCAACAGTGGATTCAAGTCATTGCCGTCAATGGGGAAGTCCGGCAAGGTGCGGGTAAAGGGATTTGAGGTCAGAATAATAAACAGCAGGAAGCCACCGGTGATCATCCCCAGCACCGACAACACCCTTGCCACCGCATCATCCGGCATGGAGCGACTAAACAGGGCCACTGCCAGTGACCAGCCACTGAGTAGCAACACCCACAGCAGCAGTGATCCCTCGTGTGCCCCCCAACTTGCGGCGATTCGGTAATAGACCGGCAGATGTGAATTTGAGTTAGCCGCCACATAGGAGACGGTGAAATCATTCACCACAAATGCGTAGATGAGACAGATAAAGGAGAGCGCAATGGTAGCGAACATACCGTAAGTCAGTGGTCTGCCGGTTGCCATCATGCGGGCATCCTGACGGGCGGCCCCCCACTGCGGATAGAGGCTCAGCAACAGCGAGATGGCCAGTGCCAGACATAACAAGAAACTGCCAATTTCAGGCATCATGAGGCATTGCCCCCACTGTTGGCGCTGCTGTAGGCCTCGGCCGGGCGTGTGTGGTTCTCTTTCATTGCTTCTTTGACTTCAGGTGGCGTGTATTTTTCGTCATGTTTTGCCAGCACTTCTTTGGCATTAATGGTATTGCCTTCCGCAAATACCCCTTGTGCCACGACGCCCTGCCCCTCGCGGAACAGATCTGGCAGGATGCCGGTATAGGTCACCGTGACCGCACCACGAGCATCATAAACCTGAAAACTCATTTCCAGCGTCTTATTATCTCGTTTGACCGACCCCGGCATCACCATGCCGCCGATGCGCAAGCGCTGACCGATTTCCGGCTTCTCATGGCGCTCCCCTTTGCCCTGCAAAATTTCGCCCGGCGTATAAAACAGATCAATATTTGAGCGCAATGCATACAGCACTAATGTGGTGGTTAAACCGATACCGATCAGCACCACCAGCGCCAGATAAAGCCGACTTTTTCGACGTGGGTTCACTGTGATTTCTCCTGCGAATGGGCTGCGTGCTGACGAATACGCTGCTCTCTGGCCTGACGGCGCTGAATATCTGCTAATAAGTGTTTGTGTTGCCACACGGTATGCAGCCATAACCCCAGCAGTGACAGTAATGTGGCCGCCACTGCCAGCCAGACATAAAAGGCGTAACCGCCCATGGCAAAAAATGCCGCCCAAGAGTCAAAGGCCGGTTTCATACGCGTGGCTCCTTACGCAATAAGGCGCTGACCCAAGGGCGATGGCGCTCTTGCTGTAAAATCAGATTGCGCAGACGCATCAGTGTCAGGGTGATAAAACAGAATAAATAGCCAAAAATCGCCCAACGCAGTGGCGATCGCATACTCGGATCGATGCTTTGCTGCATATTGGTGGAGCCTTGGTGCAGGGTATTCCACCAGATGACAGAGAAATGAATGATGGGGATATTCACTACGCCAACCAAAACCAGAATGCCCGCCGCGCGTCCCGCCAGCTTGCGATCCTCGAAGGCATTATACAGGGCGATCACCCCGAGATAGAGGAACAACAGCACCAACTCCGAGGTCAGGCGTGCATCCCAGATCCACCAAGTTCCCCACATAGGTTTGCCCCACGCGGAGCCGGTGACTAAGGCAATAAAGGTGAATACGGCCCCGACCGGTGCCATGGCTGCCAGTACGTTATCGGACATTTTCATTTGCCAGACCAATCCAACAAACGCCGCGATAGCCATCGACATATAGATGCCCATCGACCAGATGGCGGCCGGAACATGCAAATAGATGATACGGAAACTATCACCTTGCTGGTAATCCGAGGGGGCGAAACCAAATCCCCACACCCAGCCGACCGTCAGACAGATAGCCGCGCCCATGCCCAGCCACGGAATAAATCGGCCGCATAGCTGATAGAGCCGCTCGGGTTTAGCCCATTGATGAAACCATTTCCACATTTTTCATTGCTCACGTTGAAATTGGACCGGTATCACCCTTTGGCAATATCGGTGCAGGGTACGGCGCACAATCTGCTCTGACAGGCGTTGGCTACCGCGCTTAAGCTTCTGAAAATCCGTGCATCTAAAAACTCATATTTATAAAAACTCATATTTATAAAAACAAATGCTTCTAAAAATCAGTGCTCGTTTATGCTGCTTGCCGCCAACAAGAAACGGCTAGTGCACACTTACTCTCAACGCCGCTGCGGTCGCAAAAGGCGCAAGGGTTGCACTCCCCGCCAGCATCGCCCCCAAAATCGCCAGATAGCCGTCAATCGGCAGCGCCATAGAGGCCGCATCAATGGCTGCGGTGGCAAATATCAGCACGGGAATATACAAAGGCAGCACCAATAAACTCAGCAACACACCGCCTTTACGCAAACCTACGGTGAGCGCCACACCAATAGCCCCCATAAAGCTGAGGGTTGGCGTCCCCAGTAGCAGTGTAAGGGCCATCGCTATCGCGGTATTCATGTCGAGAGAGAGCAGCAATGCCACCAGCGGAGATAAAATAAGCAGTGGCAATCCAGTAACAACCCAGTGAGCACACACTTTGCCTAACACCGTGAGTGCCAGCGGTGTGGGTAACAGCAGCAACTGCTCAAGCGAGCCATCGAGAAAATCATCGCGAAATAGCCGCTCCAGCGATAACAGTGACGCTAACAGTGCAGCCACCCAGACGATACCCGGTGCGATGCGCGCCAACAGTTGCGGTTCTGGACCAATACCCAATGGAAACAAGGTGATGACAATCAGAAAAAACCAAAGCGGGTTAACAATTTCACCGCCTTTTCTGAAGGCAATTTTCAATTCACGGCGCAACACGCTGATAAACATTACTGCTCCTGCGTGTGGGTTAGACGGATTTTCCGCACCTGCTGACCCACCGCATCCAGATCCTGATGGGTGGTGAGTAGCACCATTCCTCCTTTGGCGGCATGTTCAACAAACAGTGCCAGCAGTGTGCCGACCCCCTGCTTATCGATGGCCGTCAGCGGCTCATCCAAAATCCATAACGGCGATTGACTCAGCCACAAGCGAGCCAGTGCTACCCGCCGTTGTTGCCCGGCGGATAACTGAGAGACCGGTAAATCCTCATACCCCACCAGCCCGACTAGAGCCAGTGCCTGCCAGATGGCGGCGCTATCCACCTTTTGAAACACCGACTGATAAAATGCCAGATTTTCAAAAGGTGTCAGTACCGACTTAATGCCCGGTTGATGACCTAAATACAGTAAATCCTGATGATATCGGGCGCGATCGCGGCGGATATTCTCTCCTTGCCAGCTCACCTGCCCCTCATCAGCATCGGCAAGCCCGGCCAAAATACGCAGCAAGCTGGTTTTTCCCGCGCCATTTTGCCCCTCAACCTGCACAATTTCACCCGCTGAGATACAAAAACTTAACCGCTGGAACAAACGCCGTTCATCTCGAATGCAGGTCAGATCTTTAGCTTCCAGCATGAAGGATTCTCTTCCACCATAGGATTATTAGCTCAGGAAAACTGAATGATAACATAAGGCTTAAACCTTACGTAGCATGGGTCTAACGCGATCCCTACCCTTATAGAGGTAATATTCGGGATAAGATCAAATTTCTGTAGAAAAAACCAACACCGTTCAAATTTGGTTACTTTTTTCTGTCAGCATTAAGGTGGGAGTTGAGCCACTCCTCCGCCCCCAAAGTCAGCATTATCGGTAAAACCTCGCGAATAATAATTAGCAACTATGCTTATAACTTTACTATTTCCTTATTTTCTAGCCTCTAACCGATGACAACAATTTTCTCTGCCAATCAGGAAATCCCTATGAGTGATAAAAAACCGTCTCAGGATGAGGATGAAAGAAAAGTGGAGAGCGATGAACAACATCAGGGAAAGGAGATCGAAGTTAATGAGAAGAACCTGCCCTCCAAAGCGGCAGCAATTCATGAGCTTATCCGTGTTGACGGTGAAAAAGAGCTAGAACGCGACAGTTTTGCCTTGCTCTGGTCGGCCATTGCAGCGGGCCTTTCCATGGGAGCCTCACTGATCGCCAAAGGGATTTTCCATGCCAAACTGCCCGATACGCCCGCCAGCTTTTTGCTGGAAAACATCGGTTATACCTTCGGTTTCATTATTGTCATCATGGCGCGCCAGCAACTATTTACCGAAAATACCGTCACGCCAGTACTGCCCATCATGCAAAAACCCAGCGCTCAGAACTTTATTCTGCTATTCCGCCTTTGGGGGTTGGTGCTATTGGGCAACCTAATAGGGACGGGAATAGCCGCCTACTCCTTTATTCATATGCCGGTATTTGATGAGGCCACGCGCGCGGCATTTGTCAGCATTGCACAAGGGGTCATGGAGAGTTCGCCGGGAGAGATGTTTGCTAAGGGGATATTTTCCGGCTGGATCATTGCCACCATGGTATGGATGATGCCTTCAGCGGGTGCCGCCAAGATTTGGGTGATTTTCCTGATGACCTATTTAGTCGCCCTATGCGACCTGACCCACATTGTGGTCGGCTCCGTAGAGATCTTCTATCTGGTGTTTAATGGCTCATTACCTTGGCAACAATTTATTTATCCCTTCGCCCTCCCAACACTGGCAGGCAACATTATCGGCGGCACCTTTATTTTCGCCCTGATTAGCCATGCCCAGATTCGCAGCGATATGACTCATCAACCGAGAAACAGCGATAAAGTAGAGAAAAACAGCCCGCCCTCTCAGCAGTAACCACACATATTTTGCCACTGCTGGTGGCGACTTTTTGATTACTGACAGCCATTTTTTACCTTAGATTGGTGGCAGAGTAACCAAACAGACAGCTAACTGCTTATTATTTGGGTCAAAATGCGTATAATGCTCCGGCAACACACTTCACCGGCAACCACCTTGCCGATGGCCGGGTCCCCGTAGTTAAACGGATATAACAAGCCCCTCCTAAGGGCTAGTTACTGGTTCGATTCCAGTCGGGGACACCATTAGCACTTCTCACACTGCTTCATTCAGATTCAAATCACTTAAAAATTCAATAAAAACAAAGTCATTTAGCTATCCTTCGTCTCACCACATCTCAATCAGGTTCTCCAGAGCTTATTTTGATGATGAATGGCGATATTAATGGTGCATTGGACTCCCTTAGTTATGAATGGGCAAGTCTTCCTCCAGGACGGTATGGTCAACCATCAAAAAGCAAATCTGAAGCAATGGCTTTGTTTGGAAAATATCTCAATGAAGAAGTCGATGGTAAAACAGATTTGCATATCCCTGTTGGATACATATCAGGAATTATTGAATGATAAGCAATATGAAAAAAGCCTTAGTTATCTTGCTGTTATTATTTCCATTGTGCGGGCTAGCCAGATCACAACAAAATATTTTGGGGACTGCATGTGATGATAATGGATTCCATTTGGACTTATCAAATGATAATACTGAAATTGTTATCAATGATAATCAAATTGTAATATCCATTCGTACAGTAAAGGTTAGTAGTGACGATATTGATATCTTCTTTTATAAAACGCTAGATCTTGGTCGCGGTGGTATGAATTTACCTTGGAAAGATTTCGATAAAACAAAAAAAATAGCCGAAATGAAGTTAATTAATGGCAAAGGATATCTAAAATGGCTCGGTTTTTTCAATAAGAAAGAAAATAAATACGATTGGGTTAAAGACTCTGATTTTGTTCAGTCATTCTCTAGGTCGGGGCTGATTGAAATGAAAAGCTGTAATTAACGTCTGCTTGAATAGCTAGGTGGATAAGATTACTCACCTAGCTCTGATATTCCAGCATTCAAGAAGCTAATTCTGGCAGCCCGTCACTTGCGGGTAGTTACGGCATACCAAAGCGAGTTTCTTTTTGGGTTCAAAACCTTTATCGAGCATACATTGCTGTATTTCAGCGGCCTTTCTAATCGTCGGATCGACTGGATTCGAACCCAGCGGTTGCGGATAACCACATTGGTACATAACCTGTAACGCTACTTTATCATTCTCAAGTGCATGTGAAAAATGTAGCGAAGCCCCCGCTTTACGCCAGCTTATTCGCGAAGATTCCGTGACACCCGAACCCGACTTAATGGGGTGGAATCCGTTATCAGCAACAAAAGGCAGCGCTTCGAGTTGCTGCTGGTTTAATGGAATCGTCTGTCTCTTATTAATGCAGGCAGGTGTTTGTTTGTACACGTCACAAATTTGAAAACCGTGCTTAAAAGTAAACCCCTTTTGCTCCATGCATTGGTAATAGAGGACAGTTTCGTTATCAGTAAAATCCGGCTGAGGCCCAGGCAGAGGAACACCGCATTGACCCATCGCTACGCGAACCTCATTCACATCAGTATGTGGGCGCTGCCATTGCGTTAAATCAGGTGGTGGCGGGCATCCGGTAAGCAAAAAAACCGCCGCGATCAGAATAGGTAAAGACACCAAAGTACGTTTACAAAACATAATAATCCTTTGTTAATGTTATCTTCAGGCCTTGTCTACATTGCCCTCACCTGTACCTTAACACTCAGATTTAAACTCATCTAACTGACTGTGGAATTTTTATATATCTCAGTTATATATACAGTATTCTGTCTGACGAGAGATAAAAAAACAAACACAATGCATCTTCATATACTGCGTTCATAGAAAATATAATGAATAAGATTTTATCTTCTGATAATCCACCTGATTAACGGAAAATCAGAAGGCATACTTAATATTTAAGCCACCCGCAACACCTTCCCTTTTACCGGTAAAACCAGACAATTTCACATCTACTGCAAGATTTTTTTCCTTGGTTGGAGTAAAACGCAACCCAATCTCACCGATACCAGAACTGCCTTTTACACCCGGTGAAATAATGTTATCACCGTCAATCGTGCCCTTGGCTTCACCATCAAATTCATATTCGTAGGCAACTCCACCGATAACATCCATCTGTGCCGTCGCATTATAGGTGGCGGTTAAACCTGTGTTCACGCGGTTTGAGTTCAATGCAGAGAAAGAGAGATTCTCACCCTGTGAATTAGTCACACTATCACTGCCGACGCGAGTTGTCAGTGCACTGACATGAGTATCCAGTTTTGTATTTTGAGTCATGACATTCCGATACCCCATCTTAATATGTCCACTGACATACGCTGATGAGCTGTCATAGTGGCTATTAACTCCACCGTTCACACCAAAATCATTCGATGAGAAGTCACTCGCGACACGGCCAGCTCGCAATGAGCCGTTAAAATAAGCAGCCTCATCGAAATCATAATTTGCAATGACACCTGCACCTTTATAATTCACTTTACCATTACCAATAACACTCGCCAGACCGGTAAAATCGTTATAGGTGTCATAGCTACCCCAACCAGCCTCAAATAAGCCACCAACAGTCAACTTACCCAGATTTTTGGTCACGCCAGTCGTCAGGGCAAAGCCATCCATATCAATGTGAGACCCAGAATTATAGCGACTCTTGCTGCCGGATGTGAGACCAAACAGCGCAACACCGTCGTCATCTGTCTGTAAACTCGCCATATTTAATCCGGCAATCAGGTCAGCACTTTGATTAATCATCAGCATTCCGGGCAAGCGGCCTTCGAGATAAGCCTTAGTCTGGGGATTAGTATTCAGTCTGCTCTCACCGACTAATTGAGTTACCTCATCTAATGAGGCTTTAAGTGAGTCATTTTCCCGATATACTCGAACATCGGCCAGTTTTGCAGTGCCAATCACCACTTTCTGTGTGTCATTCAATGCGACGTCGCCCCCAGTCACATTGGAAATCAGTGTCACCGTATTACCTTGAACCAAGCTGCTGTCTTTGCTGATCCCTTTCACTGCAATGGTCGCGTGATTAATATTTGCCGCTTCAGTAACGGATATCAATGCGTCACTGTTTTTAATGCTATCGTTCAGATAAAAGTTATAAAACTCAAAATTGCCCATTCTATTTAAGGAAATAGGATTAGCTGCAAAGTTAAGGATGTTACCGGTCAAAGCATCGCCATTTGAGGTGGTAACACCATCAAATATTTCCGCAAAACCGCCCCAGATCTCACTGGTATCCGCATCAAATATCGGAGAGCCTGAGAGTGTAATAATATTATTAATTGCAGTGGCATTATCTATTGTAGTATCACCACCAAAGCTTGCAGCGTAGCCTCCGTAGATACGGCCATTAAAAGTGCCACCATTCAAGATAATGCTATTAGCATTACTTTTGACACTAATAGGAGCACTTTCGTCTGGATTCACGGTACTAATCATGGTAATAGCTTCTGCATAACCACCATAAATAGATCCATCGAATATACCCTTGTTAATAACAATGCTATTGGCACTACTTGAAGCACTCGCATCAGCAGTTGTTGAATCATTACTGCTGGCGCTGTAGGCAAAGGCAAAAACATTCGCGTAAGCGTAGCCGCCATGAATTGGGCCACTAAATGAGCCGCCATTAATGGTAATGCTATTCGTATCACTCGTTGCACGAGCATCTACCACGCTATTCGCTATACTGTCAGTGCCATAAGCATAAGCTAAAACACTTCCAGTGGCTGAGCTATAACCGCCATAAATATCACCGTTAAATAAACCACTATTAATCGTGATGACATTCATATTACTGAAAGCTCGGACGTCGGAATAACTTTCGGCCACTCTATTGGTGGATGCGACTGAGACCATAGAGCCAACATCAGTTTCAGCGCCTGAACTTCCCCCATAAATAGACCCATTAAATGATCCATCGTTAATTATTAAGGTATTCTCGCCACTTATCGCATTGGCATCAGCACGGCTCGTCACCGCGACAGTGCTGTTCAAGTTACTCGTCGACGCCGTAGCATCAGCATATCCGCCAATAATAGACTGCAATGTCGCAGATGCAGGTGTATTAACAATGACTGTATATCCCGATGCATCAGTATTCTCAGCGCCTTCAGATAAAATACCCACAATATCGGTACTTGAAGCGGTCGTTACCGTGCATGTCCCGCCCGCAATTGTCCTGGTAGGATCATTACATTCAACGGCATAACTATTTGAGGCTGCGCCAGTTATTAATGCGGCCAAAATACATCGAGCAATAGGGGTGATTTTTTTAATAGGAATAGGTGTCATATATTATTAAATATCCTGATATTCAGCATGTTCAAGAATGATAAAAAATGGAGAGTGTGTAATAGAAAGCAATAGCTTATTATTTGATTTGAAAATTGCCTTACCGAGTTAAGGCTGAAGTATTAAGTGGTATTTGATAATAAATATCTTAACGTGATCTAGATCGCAAAACCATGAGATAGACATCCGACTTTCGTAGGAAACTTCTCATCTTCTCTATTGCTATAATTAATGAATTAGTTGTGTTTATTCGTTTTATTATATATAAATTCAGTCGATAACATTGAATGTAAATACTTATCAATGAGATTAAGGTAGTGACCTATATTTTATGCAAATAACGAATTAAATTTAGAAAATCAAACTATTCTGTTTGCCTGAAAATGTCAGGAACTCTGGTTTTTGATGAACAAAAAACTCCCCCTTAGACCCGTTACTCCACTTCCGACTTTTCAATAACCTGATAAAAAGTGTAAAATAGGTAACTATCAATACAGTAATCAATTTTTTGTTACTTTTTTATATTTATTAAATTTAATTTCAAGGGGTTAGCGAGATGAGTTTACCAAACTGTCCAAAATGCAGTTCTGAATTTACATGGCAGGAAGGGGAACAACTGAATTGCCCAGAGTGTGGTCATGAGTGGTCAGAAAGTAGCGATTCCACTGCTACTGATGAGGGTCTGATCGTCCGTGATGCCAATGGTAACCTACTGGCCGACGGTGACTCAGTCACTGTTATCAAAGATCTGAAAGTCAAAGGTAGCTCTTCAACCTTGAAGATTGGCACCAAAGTGAAAGGCATTCGTCTGGTTGAAGGCGATCACAATATCGATTGTAAAATTGATGGGTTTGGTCCGATGAAGCTGAAATCGGAGTTTGTTAAGAAAAACTAATGTCACAACCGGTTATTTCCCCCCCTTGCTCAGTGTGGTAATGCTGAGCAAGGGGATGATTTATAGCAATATCTATTGCGTTAGCTTGCCTTCCTGCTTAAGGAAGTCCGTCAGGAAATATTGTGCATTCCCCTCTTCAGAAAGTGAGCTGCTATAAAAAATAGGATGGTTGCCATTTTCTCCAGGGAGATTCAGTTGCCCCGAATTATTGTTGTTAATCACTAACACCACGAATTTTTTCCCATTAACCGTAATGCTATAGTCACTACGACCCTCTTTATTCTCCACATCCATTATTTGAATTTTTTTATCCCAATCATGATCTGCATTTGTTATTTGTACTAATGACTGATTGTCAGACCTTGGGCCATAACGCAGTGTCCAGACTTGAATACCTTCATTGCCTTCCCAAGCTTTAACCGAATTAGCCACCTCAGGGCGAGTAGGTTCAGCAGAAAAACTGGTGGCCGATATCGCACACAAGAGAATAAGAAAGAAAAATTTTTTAAACATTTAATAGCCCTTTTTTGTAAATTGAAAACGATAATCCTAATATCGTCGAAACGGCATATTTATCTTCATAATAACCGCAACGGGAAAATATAATCTTATACTAACAGAGAAAACAGCACCTTCGGTTTTATCCATATTGGTAAAAACAGAGACAATTCTTGATACGTTTTTTCATTTAGATATATCTTTTTGTATCCCCCCTCTTGCTAATTCCGATATATCGATCTAGATTAGATACATCGAAATTATTTCGATATATCTAAAGGAGAGTTGTTATGTTTGGATTTTCAAAACGGGGTCATCGTCATGGCGAAGATCATCATGAAGGGCAGCGCCGTTGTGGCGAGAGAATGCAACGCGGTGGCCGCCACTCGATGGCGGGTGACGGCGTAGAAGCAGTAAGAGGCGGCAGACGTGGCCGGGGTGATAAAATGCATCGCCTATTTGAACACGGTGATCTACGTGTGGTTTTGCTGGCGCTGGTTGATAAAAAACCCAGCCATGGTTATGAGCTGATTAAGGCTATCGAAGAGGCGTCATCTGGGCTGTATGTCCCAAGTCCAGGGGTGATATACCCGACACTGACCCTACTGGAAGAACAAGATTTTGTCACACCCGTGGCCACCGGTAATGGCCGCAAAAGCTACCAAATCACCGAGGCCGGTAAGGTTGAATTGCAGAAAAACCAAGCGATGGTCGATGTGATTTTCTCCCGACTGGCGCAGGTAAACCGCCGTCCAGAGGGGAATCTGGCTGAAGGTATTTCCGATGCGATGCATCGTTTACGTCATATTTTGCGCAGTAACATGGTGCGTTCAGATGTCACACCCGAGCAGGTAACCCGCATTAATGCCGCATTAATGACCGCAGTAGAAGCCATCGAGAAAGAGTTAACACCCGAATCAGTAGCGACTGATGCAGATGAACAGGAGAAAAACTGATGCCCGGCTATCGTTATCGCATTACCGTTGAGCCGCTAATCGATCGTAAAGGCGAGCCAGTTGATAAAGCACCAGTCATATTTGAAGTCGAGAATCATGATGAGATCCTCGGCATCATCGAACGGTTGCAGGCACGTGAAGATCTAAACTTCGGCAAAGATAAAACAGCAGCATTTGCTGTGGGTCTGAAACTGTTTTCAGAAACCATGATGGAGAACCGCAAACACCCACTGTTTGCCCCGCTGCGCACTGCCTTTATGGAGTTTATGACCCTGCTGAAAAAAGGCTCACCTCGCGATCGTCATGGGGATAGTGAGCAGTAAAACAAATAGGGCCATTTTATGCATTATCTCGCGGGAATATCGATTATCGACGATATTCCCGGCATTTTTAGCTCAAATCAGCACCGTTGCTGGCGATAACTTTTTTATACCAATAAAAGGATCTCTTTTTCCGTCGTGCTAGAGAGCCTTTTCCCTGATCATCCCGGTCAACATAGATGAAGCCGTAGCGCTTGCTCATCTCCCCGGTAGAGGCAGAAACTAAATCAATGCAACCCCATGAGGTGTAACCGATAACCGGAATACCATCATCAATCGCCTCGCCCATCGCTTTAATATGCTCGCGCAAATAGCTAATGCGGTAATCATCCTCAATTTCACCCTGTGGGTTAATTTCATCTTTCGCACCCAGCCCATTTTCAACCAAAAATAGCGGCTTTTGATAGCGGTCATACATCATGTTCATGGTGATGCGTAAACCTAGAGGATCAATGCCCCACCCCCATTCACTGGCCTCAATATGCGGATTTTTAAGGGATTTTACGATATTGGCGGCACTGCTGTTATGGTCGTTCATCTCCGCCGAGGCGCAACGGGAGGCGTAATAACTGAAGGAGACGAAATCCACGGTATCCTTGAGGATATCGTCGTCCCCCGCTTCGGTGACAATTGAAATTCCCTTCTCCCTGAAGAGGCGTTTAGTGTAGGCCGGATAAGCGCCTCGCGCCTGAACATCAATGAAAAATAGATTTTCGCGGTCTTTCTCCAGCGCTGCCCAGACATCTTCTGGCTTACAGGTGCGCGGGTAGAAATTCCCGCCCGCCAACATGCAGCCCACCTGATTATCCGGATTAACCTCATGGGCTATTTTTGTTGCCCGTGCACTGGCGAGCAGTTCGTGATGTGCAGCCTGATATTTGACCTGCTCCTGGTTTTCGTTTGGCTCAAACACTAGCCCAGCACCGGAAAACGGGCTATGAAGCAAAATATTAATTTCGTTGAATGTCAGCCAGTACTTCACCAATCCATCAAACGCCTCGAAACAGGTGCGCGCATAGCGAGTGAAAAATTTAACCATTTTCCGGTTACGCCACGAACCATATTCCGTGACCAGATGCATCGGGACATCAAAGTGGCACAAGGTGACTAGCGGCTCGATATTGTGCTTTTTGCATTCATTAAACAGGTCGCGGTAAAAGGCGATACCTTCCACATTCGGCGTCATCTCATCGCCATTCGGGTATATCCGGCTCCACGCAATTGATGTGCGGAATACGGTGAATCCCATTTCAGCCATTAATGCGATATCATCTTTATATCGATGGTAAAAATCTATGGCCTGATGGCTAGGATAAAACTCATCGTCCCGTAACACGAAGCGCTTCTCCTGCCCCAGTTTCACCGCCAAACGGTGCGGGCCATGAGGGATCATGTCAACTGTCGTCAGCCCTTTACCACCCTCAAAGCATGCACCTTCGGCCTGGTTTGCAGCTAATGCGCCGCCCCATAAAAAACCGTCGGGAAATGTTGATACCGCCATGAAATACCTCGTGATTTAGTTAATTTTTACTGCACTCTGCACAATAACCGCGTCGTCAGGATGGGCGTTATCGCCTGCGCTGTTCTCAACAGGAATATCCTCAAATCCTAGCAATAGTGTGGTGACGAACGAAATCACTATCGCCAGAACCATAACGCCAAACACCCAGACGATACTCATCGGATTCGCCGGATCGAAGAACTGAACACTGGTAAATAGCCCAGGAGAGGCCATCGAATGGCTAGCCAGCCCACCAATTCCGGCGACCGCGCCACAAATAAATCCACTGATTAAGCTGGCGATCAGTGGGCGTTTGAGCCGCAAGGCGACACCGTAAAGCGCGGGTTCAGAAATGCCCGCTACAATCGCGGATGCCGCCGCTGCCAATGCCGTCTGGCGTAACTCTGGGTTCTTAGTTCGCCATGCAACCGCCAGCGAGGAACCGCCGAGCGAAAGGTTCGCACCAATTTCGGACGGCATAACCATGCCCTCTTTCCCGGTTTCGGCAATGGTCTGAATGATGGTCGGGGTAAAGACGCGGTGCATCCCCGTCATCACCAGTAACGGCCAGAGTGCGCCCATAATCGCGACAGAGAGCCAGCCCAGATAATCATGAACGGTGTAGACCAAAGAGGAGATGCCACTGCCGATCCAGATCCCCAGCGGGCCGATAAACATGATGGCAATCGGAGCCGAAATCAGCACAATCAGCATCGGTTTAAGGAAGTTTTTGGTCACCGCTGGCGTGATGCGATCAACCCAGCGTTCGATATAAGAGAGCAACCACGTCATGCATAACGCGGGAATCACGGTATAAGTGTACTTCACTGCCGTGACAGATAACCCCATAAATTCAACCTGTTGGCCCTGTGCAGCTTTCGCCATCAGATCAATAAAGGTGGGATGGACCAGCACGCCAGCAATGGCAATAGCCAGCGATAGGTTGGTTTTGAATTTGATGGCGGCTGAAGCGGCAACCATCACTGGCAAGAAGAAGAAAGCCCCATCGCCAATGACATTGAGAATAATGAGTGTCGAGGAGCCTTTGCCGAAAACACCAGTCATATCCAGTATCATCGCCAGCAGTTTGACCATCGAACCCCCGATGATGGCCGGAATCAGCGGCGACATCGTGCCAATCAGCGCGTCAAGAATCCCGGCCCCAATCCGCTTTAAGGTGATTTTCTTTTTTTGCGGAGCGCGATCTTCAGGCCGTGCGCCTTCCGGCAGCAGCTTCAGAACCTCTGCATAGGCATAGGAGACATTATTACCAATGATGACCTGACACTGGCCCTCATTGCGCACCACACCCAGCACACCACTGATGGCCTTCAACTTAGCCAGATCGACTGCGCTATCATCGTTGAGTACAAAGCGTAACCGCGTCATACAATGGGTCACAGCCCCGATATTGCCGACCCCCCCCATGGCATCGACGATCAGTTGAGATACTGCGGCATAATTCTTAGACATGAGTGACAACTCCCCGTAACGACGCACGCCGAGCTAAGCGAACCATTTGCGGCCGAAGGGAAACTGCCCTTACCGGCATAAATGCACAATTAGCCATTATATTCATATAGTTATAATTAACTCATTTGCCGATTACTGTTACGTTTTGGTGTTTTCAAACAAATAGGTAACCGGTTCCACATGAGAATCGTTAATTACTAACTAAAATTCAATAGATGGATAATTACAATTTCAGTTTTGTGATAACGATCGGTATAAGTGCAGTAATTTATTTTGCTCAGCAGCCTGCATCTTGCCAGCAGTAACCTGTAGAATGGCCCTAATTGTTTAAAAGCCAGGAAGGGCCTATGTCTACGATGCAAGAAGTGGCAAAGAAAGCGGGCGTATCGAAAGCCACTGTTTCACGGGTTCTGTCAGGCAAAGGTTATGTCAGCGAAGCGACTAAAAAGCAGGTTTATACTGCAATTGAAGAGGCGGGATATCGCCCCAATTTATTGGCGCGAAATCTGGCGACAAATAAATCAGAATGCATCGGTTTCGTGGTCACCAATACGCTCTACAATGGGAATTACTTTAATGAAATTCTCTCTCAGGCGGCGAAAAAATTAGAAAGCAGTGGTCGTCAATTGGTGTTGGTGGATGGGAAACACAGCGCAGAAGAGGAACAAGCGGCAATTCAGTTCCTGCTGGATCTCCGTTGTGATGCCATTATCATCTATCCGCGATTTTTAACGGTGGATGCCATGGATCTGATTATTGATAAACATAAACAGCCGATTATGGTGGTGAACAGAAAATTAAGAAAAAATCATAGTCACTCTATTTTCTGCGATCATAAAGGTTCCAGTTATCACGCCACAAAATATCTTATCGAGCAGGGGCACCGGGATATCGCTTTTATTACCGGCTCACTGGATTCACCCACTGCAATTGAGCGTCTTTCCGGTTACAAAGAGGCATTAATAGCACACTCATTGCCGGTGCGGGACACACTGATTGCACAAGGGAAATGGACGCCACACAGCGGCTCAGCGGCGGTAGAGTCATTACTCGCCCATCAGTTGCCATTGAGCGCAATCCTCGCCAGCAATGACGACATGGCCATTGGCGCGATTAAAAAATTAAATGAAGTGGGTATTCGGGTGCCGGATGAAATATCTATCATCGGATTCGATAATATTCCGCTCGCGCCGTTTCTTAGCCCAGCGTTATCCAGCATTAAAGACCCCGTCAGCAGCATGGTGAATGAAGTCATCAATCGGTTAATATCCATGCTGGACGGGGGCTATTTATCAAACGAAAATCTATTTCAGTCTGACCTTATTCTCAGAGAGTCGGTCAGTCATGGGCCGTTCTTTAGTCAAAAAACTATTTAGCCCGAACACCTTCAACGGACAAAATAAGCTCAACTTCTTGTGACGCTGGGCCTAAATCGGTGGTGATATTAAAGTCTTTCAACTTAATATTGCCATTCGCTTCAAAACCAGCACGGTAGCCGCCCCATGGGTCATTACCTTGACCGGTCAGTTTACTCTCCAGTGTCACGGGTTTAGTCACGCCATTCAGTGTCAGATTACCGATCACGGAATAACCTTCGCCATTTTTCTTCACTTCAGTCGACTCAAATGTCGCTTGTGGGAATTTACCGACGTTCAGAAACTCTTTACTGCGCAGATGCTTATCTCGCTCAGCATGATTGGTATCAACACTATTGGTGTTGATCACCACATTCACTTTATCGGCAGCCGGATTTTTCTCATCAAATGTGAAAGAGCCATCAAAATCGTTAAAGCTGCCGTATAACCAGCTATAGCCTAAATGTTTAATCCGAAACTCGATAAAGGCGTGTTGCCCTTCTTTATCGATTTTATATTCGGCGGCTACGGCGTTGCCTGCGGTAAACATCAGTGCGCCTACAGTCAGGCCCAATAGGGTCTTATTAAACATGCTTCATTCTCCATAATACAGTTGGTTAATCGGTGCTACGTCCCAGCATCCGTTTAAGGGTGATATCACCATCAATAAAGTGGTGCTTGATCGCGGCCAGCCCATGTAATAGCGAGAGCACTACCACGGCCCAAGCCAGATAGAGATGCACAGTACCGGCGGTATCGGCCTGATCAGGTAATCCCGTGAATGTCGCCGGTAGGTTAAACCAACCAAATACATTG
This sequence comes from Yersinia mollaretii ATCC 43969, assembly GCF_013282725.1. Classification (NCBI taxonomy): domain Bacteria; kingdom Pseudomonadati; phylum Pseudomonadota; class Gammaproteobacteria; order Enterobacterales; family Yersiniaceae; genus Yersinia; species Yersinia mollaretii. The sequence goes on from NZ_CP054043.1 coordinate 4,237,019, forward strand.
ATAGGCTGCCCATCCGCAGTCGAGATTAAATAGCCGCTGAACATAATACAAAATAGAACAATATATAGAATCAAATGAGCCAATATCGCGCTGACTCGCGTGAAACGACTGTAGCTAGATAAAGGTTTCGGCGGTGGTGAAATAAAGCGCCAAATAACCCGAAATAACATCACGGCAAAGAGTATACAGCCAATACTTTTATGTATTTCAGGTGCCTGATGATACCAACCATCGTAGTACCCCAGTGTCACCATCCATAACCCCAGAGCAAATAGCCCATAGACGGTTAATGCCACCAGCCAGTGGATGCCAATAGTGATGCGCCCAAACTGCTCCTGAGTATTCTTCCAAAGCATAATGATTCCCTTTTGCTCAATTCATCGAACAATAGTCAAACATTATGAAACATAAAATCAACACTTATTTGATATAAGATATATTTCCCTAATAGCTTTCAGTTATTTTGCCGGAATAGATAATAACTCAGTCAGTTTAATTGGCTGACTTTACCTAACTTGACAGTGGCATAACAAATATAGAGAAACAAAAATGATGTTATATTAGCCAGCACTTAGTGATCAGTATAAAAATAACGCCCCCAATCAGTGCGATTAAATCCGTCTGATCGGGGGAAATAGGATTTAGGATGACGGAAGAGATTGCTGCAACATCCAGTTAAGCACCTGTGCAGCTAACTGATCGCTCGCCAGGCCAAAAGCCTGAACCACCTCATCCATCTTCGTACCGCTTATCGGTTGGCGAATCTCAAAATGGTGGGTCGCAATAATCCGGCGGTCTGAAATTCTGACCAGTCGAGCATCGAAGCGGATCAGCACTTCACTCTTATCCGTCAGGTAGACGCCCTGAAAGGCGGAGAGATCACCGCTCAACTCCACATCCGCCTGCAAACTGTCGTCGTCACTGCTGACCGCACGGATACGACCATCTGCGCGGAACTCCTGAATCAGGCGATTACGCAGTAAAATCGGCGCGGGATCACTCCAGCGCGAGTTTTGATAGACCGCTATCTCCTGCCCTTGCGGCTGCACCGCAATCCGTGAGCTGTTCAGAAATTGGCTGGTCGTCGGTTGAGAAACCCGCAGTGACCAATTGACGGTCTGCGCTCGCGCTGTATTCGTCGCTGGCGGCACCGGCAGAAGATAGACCTGCGATACTGGCGCGGTGGGTAAAATAGTGCAGGCTGATAGCAACATAACCAGCATTGATAACATCAATAGCCAAGTGCGGCGGCCTGCATAGCGCATTACCTTAAGAGATATCATCGAGGGGTAAACTCCTGTGTTCTTTCACGGCCACGCAACAAGGCCGATGGGTTCTCTTCCAAGCGGGAAACCGCAGCGCGTAATGTGGCTAATGTTCTGCGCAGCTCATCCACTGCTGGCCCCAACTCATTCATCCCTTGCATGCCATTACTGAGCGAGGTTTTATTTTCACTCACTAATTTATTGAGGATGGTACTGGTATTTTGCAATGACGCCATGGTCTTAGCGGCATCACTGACCAGCTGTTTTCCCTGCCCATCCATCAACCCATTAGCATTGCGCAGTAAACGATTGGTCTGGGCCAGTGTCTCATTGGCCTGTTTACTGGCCTGCGCCAACTGCTGCAACATAGTGCTGATATCGCCCCGTTGATCCGCTACGGTCTGGGTAATCAGCGCGAGATTATCCAGCGTCCTGATGAGTCGCTGCTGATTATCCGGCTCCAATAGCTGATTGAGGCGCACTAAAACTTCATTAGCGTTACTCATGAAATTCTCCCCGTTCGCCAATAACTGGCTCATCGGTGACGGGGTGGCAATAATGATCGGGATTTCGCCATCTTTTCCCTCCAACAGTGGGCTAGATTGGCTGCTGCTACTGAATTGAATATTGGAGGTACCGGTAATCCCGGCGACCGTCAGCCGCGCTTGGGTGTCTTGGCGGATAGGCGTTGATGCCGACACCCGGATTCGCGCCCAAACTTTATTGGGGTCCTCGTTATCCAGACGTAGCTGAATCACTTCACCCACGCGAATCCCGCTGTACTGCACGGTACTGCCCTGAGACAGGCCACTCACCGGTTCATTGAAGACAATGTCGTACAGCTTGAACTGGCGATTAGAGCCGGCGTTGGTCAGCCATAGGCAGAATAACAAAGCGGCACTGACCACAATGAGAGTGAATAAACCAATGACAACATGATGAGCACGGGTTTCCATATTACGACCTCTCTCCACTATTCGTTACTGCTTGATAAGCAGCCCGGCCACGTGGGCCATGAAAATACGCCTGAATCCACTCATCATGGGTTGCAGCAACATTATCCAAAGTATCAACCACCAGCACTTTTTTCTGTGAAAGCACCGCCACACGATCACACAGTGTATAGAGCGTATCCAGATCATGAGTCACTAAAAATACCGTCAGGTTGAGGGCATCACGCAGGGTACGGATCAAACTGTCAAACGCCGCGGCACCAATGGGATCAAGACCCGCTGTTGGCTCATCAAGAAACAGAATATCGGGGTCCAGCGCCAGCGCACGGGCTAAAGCCACCCGCTTAACCATCCCGCCCGACAGGGATGCCGGATATTTACTCCCTGCACCCGGCGGCAAACCCGCCAGTGCCAATTTGACCTGTGCCAAGCGCTCAGCTTCAGCACGGGGCAAACCGGCATTTTCGATTAACGGCAGCGCCACGTTTTCAGTCACCGTCAGAGAGCTGAAGAGCGCTCCCCGTTGAAACAGGACACCAAATCGGCGTTCGACCAGAGAGCGCGGCTTACCTGACAGCGCCATTAAATCTTGACCAAATACGTGAATCTGCCCGCCAGTCGGGCGTCGCAACCCGACGATACTGCGCAATAGTACGGATTTTCCGGTTCCCGAACCCCCAACAACGCCGAGAATTTCGCCGCGCTGAACATCCAGATTCAGGTCTTGGTGCACCGTCTGTTTACCAAAGCTGTTCACCAAACCACGAATTTGAATAATGGCATCTTGCTTTATTTGGCTCACCATCCCATCTCCATGAAAAAGAGTGCAGCGACGGCATCAAGCAGGATCACCACAAAGATCGAATGCACCACACTGGTGGTGGTGTGAACTCCCACCGACTCCGCGCTGCCCGTGACTTTGAATCCTTCCAGACAGCCAATGATAGCAATCAGGAAAGCGAAAATCGGTGCTTTGCTTATCCCCACCAGAAAGTGCTGCAACCCGTTGCTGTTTTGCATAATCGACAGAAACATGGTGGGCGAAATATCCAGCGTTAAGGCGCACACCACCATGCCGCCGAAAATACCGCAAACCATGCCGATAAATGTCAGCATCGGCAGCGAAATCAACAGCGCCAAGACCCGTGGCAGCACCAGCAATTCGACCGGATTCAGCCCCAGTGTTTGGATGGCGTCGATCTCTTCATTGGCTTTCATCAGCCCGATTTCGGCGGTAAAGGCACTGGCGGTGCGCCCTGCCATCAAGATGGCGGTGAGCAATACCGCAAATTCGCGCAGGAAGGAAAACACCACTAAATCAACGGTAAAAATACCTGCGCCGAAGGTGGTCAATACCGTTGCTCCGAGAAAGGCGATCACCGCCCCCACCAGAAAAGTCAGCAGCATAATGATGGGCACTGCATTCAAGCCAATTTGCTGAATATTGGCGATCAGTGAGGTCATGCGCCAGCGGGCGGGACGGAATAGTGTGCCCAGCAAGGCTTCAAGTGTCAGGCCGATAAAGCCCAGTAAAGATTTGATATCCTCCCATAAATTGACCATCGAACGGCCAATATTGGACAATAACTCCAGCCAAAATGGGGGCGCTTTTGTTGAGGGTTCGGGGGATAAATCAGGTAAAACGCGGCTCACCGTTTCCAGTAAAACTCGGCGCTCTTCCGGCAGTTTCGGCGCAAGTTCGCGTAAATTGCCGACACGCGCCTCACCGAGCAGCAAAGCTAATAAGGTGGCTCCGGCGGTATCCAGCGCCCCCAATTGATTGAGGTCAAATATCACGCCGCTGGGTAGATTCGCCCGCAATTGCATCACTTCTGGCTCTAGCGCGCGGTAATGCGCCAAGACCCAATCCCCTCTGGCTGCCACTCGAACAGGCTGAGCCGAGCTATCGATATCGAGTTGTGCTGTAAACTGCCGCTCGGTCATAGAGAAAGCCTTACTCTTTATTGGAATACGGTTTGATATCGTCACCTATCAAAAACCAGCTCACCACCGCGAATAGGTATATCACACACTTTAGTAAGAGTAATGGCTAATAAGAGTAATGCCAGAGAGATTATTCAGGCTTCAATTGAGTGGTTAAAAATAGCTTGAAAGGTAAAAAAGCATCTTTCGATGCTTTTTTATGGTCAGGTCACTCACTTAAATAGCAAGTCACCCCATTTTCGCTGAATAGCCAACTCATCTGCTACCATGCCAGCAATCAGCTTTTTGCTCCAAGAGGAGGCATACTGATTTGCCTGCCGCAGAAGTTGTAAGATATCGTCCGGGCTAAAAAGTGAATGGGCCGTAAAGGTGGATTGGTCTTCGATAAAAGTTCTGATCATCATATTAAGCTGATCCTTCGACGCACATTTCATCAGGATCATGGCAACGGCTGTTGCGTCTTCAGCGGAACCTTTCCCTTGCGTTTGGCGACAATAACTATCGAGCAGCATCGAAATACCAATAGAAAACATCATGGCAAACTCGTCATTTTTATCATCCTCACGTAATACATCGGGGATTTTGTGGTATGAGAATCCATGCATGATGGACAAAGCAGCCAACACATCACTGTCATGATCTGCCGTCAGTTTCTTACCAGATTTCCTCACCATATCTAATACCGCTGATGCAAGATTAATGGCATGGGTAAAAATAAATGTCATTTCCGGATCTTTGGTAATTTCATCCCGAAGCTCAAGAATTGCGTTATTTAATGCAACATCAGGTTTAATTGCACCTGAATCTGAGTCATCTTCATCATCAAACAGTGCATCTAACTCATCACTGATATTCGTGGATGATCTTAAAGGGGAATTTAATAAAGACAATTGAGGTTCTATGTTAACTGGCGCAAGTGAAAACTCAGTATCCTTAAATAGGGCATCCAGAATTTTGTCTCGATGAGGCAAAATAAAACTAACTAATTGATGTTCTTTAACTGCGAGGCGAACAAAACCTGGTAAAAATGCATAAATAAAGGAAGCCAATCTTTCAATGTATTGATCATTTCTCAATGCTGACTGAGATAACTCACCTGTCTTCTCTCGCAGCATAGGCAATATTTTGCTTTTATTATCTTCAATCGCCGTTAAAACGTAGCCTGTCAGCTTGTTTCTGGCCGTCGTTGCCTTGCTATCATCCCCGCTACTCTTCTCATCTGCCAATATCAATTGACCCAGAATAGCCGTTTCCTCAGCGAATAAATCATCGTCAGTATTGGCAGTTAATTCAGACGAATTTTCCGTGGTTATCGTATCGTCGGCGCTGATATTGCTCGTGTCTTGATGCCAACGATTTATTAACTGAAATAGCCGTTGAATATCACTTTTGTTCGGCATACTAAATGAGATAACTTTTTTGTTATCAAGATAGAGCTTCACCCCTTCTATCTTGATTGAGTCCAATGTATCGAACATATAGCGACTGGCATCGTCAAAGGAATCACGGATAACGATGCCATTACGACAAATTAATGCACCATCTTTACCACTGCCCATCATGGTATTGTCGATAAGGACAATAACATCATCCTCTGCCAAATTAGATTTGTAGGACGCAAGTGCATTGCTTAATTTCTTTGCCGGAATATTGGGGTATACATATATGCGGCTACAATTCGTAAAACCACTCTTATTGAAAAAATCGCTCAAGCCCATAAAAAATCCCTATTTTTCACTGCCTTTTTCATTCTTGTTACACCCCCCACTATCGTGAGGCCCACAAGGGATTATCGGCAAATAAGTCATTTTCTACATTGTAGATGTCACACTAAATGGCTGTTTACAGCAGAAAATATGATTAACCTATTGAATATAAGGATACTTTATCTTAGGTTGAACAATGATGAGGGAGCATTTCAGCTCCCCCGGTTAGTGTGCAAGTTGCAGAACGCGCTTTCTCGGCATGGTGAACCACACGGTGACGGCCAGCAGAATCAACATCGCACTGGCGGAACCTAGCACCAAGCTGTGCGAGGCTGAAAAAGCCAGTTTGGCGCTGGCAAGCAGTGACTCATTCCCACCGAGGCTATTGATCACCTGAAGGGTTTCACTGATAGAGGCACTGGCCTGAGCCACTAAATCTGCGGGTAAATCATCCGGTAACATAATCGAGGCGGTATAAGCTCGCGAGAGCATGAGACCAAAGATTGCCACCCCAAGCCCAGCCCCCAGCTCATAAGCCATGCCCTCTACTGCACCCGCTGCGCCCGCTTTCTCAGGAGGAGCGGCGCTCATAATTGCCGCCGTCGAAGCCAGCAATGAGGCTTCAATACTGAAACCGAGCAAGATCATCCATCCCCATGCCAGATAGGATTGAGTGGCAAAATCGGTCAAGGCCAACCCCAGAAAACTCAATGAGCTAAATGCAATACCGGCACTTGCCACAGCACGCAGCCCCACTCTGGCGACCAGCCAGCCAGATATCGGCCCACTCACCCCACTAGCAATCATGAGCGGCAGTAGGAACATGCCCGCTTCGAGCGGAGTTTTACCCAAGACAAACTGCAATTCCTGTGTCAGCAGTAGCTCAAAACCAACCAACGTGATCATGGCGGTCATCGCCATCACCATGCCCACCGCGATCACCCGCTGGCTAATCAGGCGAAAATCAATCATCGGGGCCGCTGTGGATAGCTGATGGCGGACAAAGGCAAACAGCATCACCCCACCGATCAGCGCCGTCAGGGAAGTGACCATCATATCGCCGCCACCACGCAACCCGGTTTTTGCGGCATAAACCAGCATCAGAATCGCGGTAATCAATACCAGCGCCGGTGCCAGTTTCCATGTCTGTTCAGCGCGCCCTGGTTGGCTAGGGATCACCACCAGCGTCGCAATCACTACGATGATGATGATGGGAATATTGATCAGAAAAACTGATCCCCAGTAGAAGTATTCCAGCAATACGCCGCCGACCAGTGGCCCCATCGCAGCCCCCATAGTGCCGATAGCCACCCATATCCCCAACGCTAATGACCGCTCCCGCTCATCGGTAAAGATATGGCGCACGGCGGAGAGTGTTGCAGGCAGGATCATGGCGGCACCAATGGCCAAAAACGCACGTGCCGCAATCAGTGCCGCCACCGACGGCGCAAGGGCCGCCGCCAGTGATGCCAATCCGAACAATATCGACCCCATTAATGCTAACCGCTTGAAGCCAATGCGATCACCCAGCGCCCCCATAGGGAGCAACAAACATGCCATGACCAGCGAGTAAATATCGATGATCCACAGCAATTCGCTGCCGGTGGCAGAGAGGGCGATACCCAGCCGAGGGGCCGCTACATGTAATACGGTTGCATCAATCGAAACGGGGAGATACATCAGAATGATAACGTAGAAAACTATCCACTTTTTAGACATAAAAACGCTCAAATAGGGCATAAAATAATGTTGAACACCTGTTCAATATGCCAATAGTAGCGGAAAGTTGAACTAACGTCCAATTCATCACATAATGACGAAAACATTGATGAGTCAGATAAAGGAGTCATTTTTGGCCTATTTGAACCGCGAAGAGCGCCACGACACCCTTCTACAGGCGGCAATGCGTGTCGCCATCACCGAGGGGATGGCCGCAACCACGGTGCGCCGTGTTGCCAGTGAGGCGGGTGTGTCAGTCGGGCAGGTTCATCATCACTTCGCGTCAGTCTCGCGCCTGCGGGCCGATGCTTTTCTGCTGTTAGTGAAGCAGTCGTTAGCCGCTTTTGAGCAAAGTAGCCAAAATTTACCCGCAACTGAACGCGTGCTGCGAGCGCTGGGCTACCCACAAGATGAGATGTGCCAAAGAGAGACTCGGCTGTGGAATGAAGTTTCGATTCTGGCTGAGCGGGATGAGCTGATGAAAACAGCCTATGCCGCCTCGATGTCTGACTGGCACCGAGCCACACTCGATGTCATCAATGCCGGTATTGCCAGCGATGAGTTCCGCTCAGATATAAACCCCAGTGATGTTGCCTGGCGTTTGATTGGGCTGCTTTGTGGTTTAGATGGCCTGATCCAATTTACCGAATTAGGCTTTTCGGAAGCAGAAATCATGCGCCATCTGCAAGCAATGATGGCAACCGAGCTATTGAAGAGCCAATAATTGCCCCTCGGCCTCAACCTCATCTCCCACGGGCGGTTTTTGCCATTAATAACAGCTATAATCGCTATTTAATTATTATCCCCAGTCGAAGGGGATTATTGAGAAGATAAAATGACTCAACAATCAACTGTCGCCGATGTCATCTATTACAACGGCACAATCTACACGGCTGACACGGATAACCAAGTTTGCAGCGCCATCGCGATAGGTCAGGGCTATATTCTGGCGACTGGCGCTGATGACATTAAGCAGACATTTAGCGGCCCCCACACCCAACTTATCGATCTGGCAGGCAAATTTATGATGCCCGGCCTGATTGATAGCCATATGCACCCCTTCTGGGGCGGAAAACAGCTTATCGGCTGTAACCTCAATTATGCTGCGCTCAGTGTTGAGCAGACATTGGAGATTATCCAACGGCATCTCGATAGCGACCCCTTTAAAGGCGAAAATGACTGGCTGACGGTGCGCGCTTGGCAACGTCAGGCGATGACACCCGTGGGTGCAGATATGAGTCGTGCGGCACTGGATTCACTCAATACCCGCCGCCCCGTCGCCCTGTTCTCCAATGACTGCCATACCTTGGCAGCCAACAGCCGCGCACTGGCACTGCTGGGCATTGATGAAAATACCCCCGTGCCGCCCGATGGCAAAATTGCCCGCGACGCAAGCGGCAAACTGACCGGTATTTTGGAAGATGCACCCGCGATGCGCGCTTTCGACAGCATCCCCTCCGCGACGCCAGAAAAGAATGTGCAGATTGCCGCCCATGTGCAGCAAGTCCTGAATGCGCAGGGTGTGACCACCGTGATGGATACCCGTGTTTTTGCCGAGCAGTTACTGGCGTTTCGTCGGTTACATGAGCGTAATGAACTGACTCTACGGGTGCTGGGTGCCAAAGAGGTGACCCCCGATAGCCTGCAAGGGCCAGAGGACGCCGCGCGCGTGGTGCAGGAAGTGGTGGCGTTTGGTCGTGAATGGGGAAGCCGCGAATGGACTCCTGCACCGGGCTTTGCGGTAGACCACCTGAAACTCTTTATCGACGGGGTGCTACAGCCGCCAACCATGACGGCCGCCCTGCTGGAGCCATATCGTGCCAATCATGGCACCGAACAACACCCCGACTGGCAGGATACCGAGCACTACGGCGATCTCTACTTTACCGCACCAGTGGTCAATGCCGTGATTCTGGAGTGCGCCCGCGCGGGCCTGCATCCCCATACTCACACCGTGGGCGATGGGGCCATCGAGATGGTGCTGGATGCGGTAGAGCAGATGCGCGCGGCACTGCCGGGCAAAGATATTCGGCCGGGATTGGCGCACAACGAACTGGTTGCCGCCCATCAATATGACCGTTTTGCCAAACTCGGTGCCACGGCGGTGCTCTCCTTCCAGTGGGGCGGTTTGCCGGGTGTGCTGATTGATGAGGAGCGCGCCATGCTGGGTGAGGCCCGTTTCCAACATATGGAGCCAGCAGCCCGTTTTCTGGATGCCGGAGCGCGTATCGCTTATGGCAGTGATTGGCCTATTGATCGTCTGGATGAATGGTACAATCTGCAAGTGGGCATGACCCGTCGCGCATGGGATCTTGATGGCCATCCAGCAGGCCCGCGTCTGGATAATGACCGAGATCTGACCCTGATGGAGACTCTGCGCTCTGCCACTATTGATGCCGCTTATATGATTGCCAAAGAGCAATACATTGGCTCACTGGAAGCGGGTAAATTCGCGGATATCATTATTCTGAAAAATAACCTGTTTACGCAGTCGCCAGAGACGATTTACCAGACTGAAGTAGAGGCAACACTGGTGGGCGGTAAAGTCGTTTATCAGGCTACGGATTCAGCTCAATAAGCGCCAGTCAATCCCCTCCGGAATCACGGGCTTAGGTCAGTGATTCCGGTAAATCATTGCGGTTAACGACACGCCGCTATCAAGTCGGGTGGCGATGGACTTTCAAACCTGCCCCCCTTGTGTCAAAATCCGCTCCTTTATGTTTTACAGCTGCATAAAAATGCAGCTCAGCGGTGCTCGTTTACACCAGGAGATGATAGGGTAATGCCACAAAATATTCAGTTGCGCAGAGTGCTTAAAACCCCCGCGCTGGTCGCTTTCGGCCTTGCCTACATGGTTCCATTAGGCGTATTTACCACCTACGGACAGGTGACCGTACTCAGTCAGGGCCACTTGCCCATTGCTTATCTGGTGACGGTTGCCACTATTCTGTTTACCGCCCTCAGTTATTGCCGGATGACCAGCGCCATGCCGCTATCAGGTTCGGCCTACTCCTATGTGCAGCGCAGTTTTGGCGGGAAAACCGGGTTTCTGGTGGGTTGGGCGCAAATTCTGGATTATCTGTTCCTGCCAATTCTGAACTATTTGGTGTTAGGTATTTTCTTGCACGAGGCATTCCCGGCGATCCCCGCCCCAGTCTTTATCATTGCCTCGATCGTCACTGTCAGCCTGCTTAACATTCTCGGCGTGCGGCTGCTCACTTCGGTCAATTTCTCGCTGATCGCCGCACAGATGGTCTTTATCGTGCTATTTATCGCGCTCTCATTCAGTCAGGCCGATTTAAGCCCCGCAGCGCTGATGAAGCCGTTACTGGTGAATGCGGGTGATCTCTCCGGTTTGTTGTCCGGTGCGGCGGTGCTCTGTCTGGCATTTCTCGGTTTTGATGCCATCGCCACCATGGCGGAAGAGGCGCACGACGCCAAGCGCACTCTGCCGCGTGCGATTCTGTTTACCGTGATCAGCGCCGGAGCCATTTTCATTGCCGTCTCCTATGCCGCCCATTTGGCCTATCCGGATTGGCAGTCGCTGATTCCGCATCAGGATACTGCCAGCCTGATTATCTCAGAGCATGTCGGCGGCAAGTGGATGTATAACTTCTTTATGGCGACCTACCTGACGGGCGTGTATGCCTCGGCCATGACCGCGCAGACCAGTGTGTCGCGTATTTTCTATGCTATGGGCCGTGAAGGGGTGTTGCCACGTAAAGTGTTCTTCCATCTGCATCGCAAATTCCACACGCCATGGCGGGCTATTTTGTTCGTCGCAACTATTTCGCTGCTGGCACTGTTCCTTGATCTGAACCTCGTGGTGTCGATGATTAGTTTTGGTGCACTGGGTGCGTTCACCTTTGTTAACCTGAGCGTAATCAAGCACTTTCTGATCAATGAGAAGCGCCGTGGTGCATCAGCCCTGTTCAAGTACGGGCTGCTGCCGATGATGGGGTTTGTGATGTCAGTCTGGCTGTGGGTGCATTTAGAGCAGCGCGCACTGGAGGTGGGTTTGCTGTGGTTGCTGGCAGGCTTTATCTATCTGCTGTGGCTAACGCGCGGTTGGCGTAAATCCCCACCATCCGTCAATCCGGATGATATTTCGCATCTGCTGTAATCCGTCAATTCTGTCGTAAAAAGGGCCATTGATGTGGCCCTCAGACTGCTGACAAACCTCGACGACTCGATCTGAAACGGTGAGGACAGGTGGAAGAGTAAAGCGTCCGCGCCAAGGATGGCGCGGCTCGAGCCTCCAAGGATGGATTTACGGCGTCTTTACGATCCGCCTGTTCTCACCGCCGCTGGCACTTTGTCAATAACCTCAGGGCCACTGATGTGGCCCTGAGTATGATGAAAAAGGCTTGTGAGCCAAGGGGTTACCGCACCTAGGGGCACTTCGGCGGCTTACGCCGCTTACGACCCCAACGGCACGTTTCCCCCTTGGTTTAGCTTTGTGAGTGATAGACTTTAATAACCTCTACGCGCCCTACCGACCGCTTCACCCAGTTGCCACACCGCCATGGCGTAATGGGTGCTGTGGTTGTAACGGGTGATGGTGTAGAAGTTAGGTAAGCCGTACCAGTATTGATAGCCCGTGCCGATATCAAGGCGTAACAAGCTGGCTTCCTGATAATCACCCAGTGGCGCAGTGGGGCTTAGCCCGGCCGCAGATAAAGTTGAGAGCGGGTATTTGGTCTTAAAGCCATTGTCGAGATTGGCCGCCTGACCATTGGCAGGCACCGCGACGGCCGCCCCTTTCGTCCAGCCGTGAGATTTGAAGTAATTGGCAACACTACCAATCGCATCCACCGGATCCCACAAGTTGACATGCCCATTGCCATTAAAATCAACCGCATAGCTCTTAAATGACGATGGCATAAATTGACCGTAACCCATCGCACCCGCATAAGAGCCCCGCAAGCTGAGTGGATCATTGCCCTCAGCACGCGCCATCAGCAAGAAGGTTTCCAGCTCGCCAGAGAAGTACTCGGCTCGACGCGGGTAAGCAAAGGAGAGTGTCGCCAGCGCATCAATAATGCGAGTCTTGCCCATCACTCGGCCCCAGCGAGTTTCAACACCGATGATACCGACGATAATCTCAGGCGGCACGCCGTAGATTTCATAAGCGCGTTGCAGTGCCTCTTCATGCTGATTCCAGAAATTGACGCCGTTTTGCACATTATCCGGGGTGATAAATTGGCTGCGATAGCGGTTCCACGCCCCATTTGGCCCGGAAGGACGACCTGAAGTGGGCGCTTGCTTGTCCATCAGACGGATAACAAAATCCAATTTTTTAGTTTGTGCTAATACATCATGCAACTGTTCTCGCTCAAAACCGTGCTCGCGCACCATTTTGTCGACAAAACGGGCGGTATCGGCGTTGTAAGCAAAATCACCATCTTGCAGATGCCCCTGATGTTCCGGTTCAAGCAAAAAGCCGCTCTTTACCAAGCCATCCGATGGCGTGGCAGCGGCGAGAGGCGTCGGCTTGCTACTACAGGCAGAGAGCAATGTGAGTAAAGGGAGAAGAACAGCCAAGTAGCGCATCGAATATCCATGATCCATGCAAAAAAGTGATAGCTATGTTAAGTCATTGTCCGTGGCGAACAAACAGGAAAATGCAGTGGGGGTGGAATTTCAAAAAAACATATTAGATCTGTGTTTTATCAACATCTTAGCTTTGTTGATGACTCAGATAGTGATTCTCAAGGATATAATCCTGCCATAAAGGGCCGTGTTTGTTCCCATTAAGCAGGTAATTTAGTCAGTAAATCTTTTACCTTTTCCGCATCTTCCGGGTGAAGTTTAAGGTATTTCTCGCAGGCCAAACGAACATACTGATAGCAGATGTCTTCACTAACAATGACAGACTCTGCATCAGAAGGTGGATAGCCAATGGCAAATTCAACACCGTCAAAATGCTCACTTTCGTCATAACTATTCATGTCAGGAAAATGACAATAGGCACCATCGACATTTAATGTCCACTTTCTAGATAGTAGATCTATAGCATCCAGGAATTTACCATCCCCATACATCCTATCAAAATAGGACACAATGATTAGATCTAGCCCATCATCAATATCCTGTTGACTAAATAATTCCTTTTTCATAATTAACCTCAATTAGGATGAAAATTCCGTACTCTCCCAGTATCCTTATCCACATATATTCTGAAGCTAACGCCATCGACAGTTGCACTAGCTTGCCCGCTTTTACTCGCCATTGCATCTTTATAGCCTTTAGCTGCTGCTTGTTGTCCAAGCTCTAAAATTTTCTGATCAGTGAATACATTAGGGTCATAAATAGTTTTTGTTTCAACGGCAGGCTTATATCCTCCTGTAAGATTTCCGGCCCGGTCTTTGGTGGGTATTTGATATTTAACCTCTGTGATACCCTTGGCCCCGGTGGATGTTTCACTGAGAATTTTTACATCATATTGTTTTGCAGCCTCATAAAAAGCATCAGCATTATGCCCACCTGAAATGCCTGCCTTCTGCGTAAATCCGTCAACTGATGATAAGTGCTTTGGCTGATCGATTCTGAAGCTAATACCTTCAGGGGTACTGACCAAAGTAGTCCCTTGTGGCAGATTTTTTGCTACAGCTAAAAAGGCTTTCGCTGCTGTATATTGTATTAGTTTTGCTTCACTGGTTGGCACACCACTTGACACAATTTCTGCCGCTCTTTCGACGGTCATTGGCCCATTTGCTATCAAAGCAGTAACAGGCACTCCGAAGAATTCAGCCCAAGCAGTCAACAATCCCCGAATCGGGTCCTGACCCTCAGGGGTCTGCCCCAAAGAGTTCTTCACCAATGCCGCTGAAACTTCATCCGGTGAAGTCCCATTTCGCAGCATGGAAACACCAAGCGAGGTCTGCGACATTCCTATGTCTGCCATGCCTTTGCCAAAACTAAGGTTATTATCCTCAACCGCATTTTTCCCGGCCTGTGCCCCCGTAATCAGACCCGTGCTGCTGTCGGTACTTAACCCACCAAGAATACCGGCGGTTAAGGTGCCAATGGCACTGACAATTTTCTTATCTGCTTCGGACAAATCAGAGACTTTCTTACCCGGATGCACTTGGTCCATATAGATACGGGCAGCCAGCTCACCACCGCCCCCACCTAATGCCCCCGCAGTGGCTGAATTACCCTGCATTTGGGCGACAATACCACCCAATATCGCATGGGCTAATATATTGATGGTTTTATTAACCTTGTCGTCTTTATCCGTGGTGTATTTCTTTATTTGCCCCGCCAGATAAGGAGCAACGGCCGCACTGCTAATACTGCCAATATCAGCATTACCGGCTAAACCCGTTAATGCTGCGCTGACCGCCATACCGGCTGTCCAGAAACTGCTCCCAATACCAAATGATTCTTGCGCCGCTTTATAATCAGCAGAGGCATAGATCATTTCTTGCCGCTTCTCTCGCGTGGCGTTCTGATATTTAGGGTCTTTTTCCAGCTTTTCGGCGGCGGATCGCTCAGCTTGCTTCATGTTCCAACTGCTGACATCCCCCACCAACTGAGTCGCTAATTGGGTCACCCCTTGGGTAAATGCCATCTGATCTTTAACTTTAGATTCATCAAAGATCTTATCAATACGGCCATTGGCTGAATCTGTATCACGGCTGAGAGTCGTTACATCCTGCTGCTGCTCGCCCTGATTGCGGATCTCGATCTCCCCGCTGGCTACCGCACTGCGCGTTGTTCCGCTGGCACTGCCGTGGGCATTCGCCATCCCCAAGGTTGGCATCGGCGCATCCGTTGAATAACCAATACGGGTACTGGTCGCTTTATATTCCGCCTGATTATGAATATCCCCCCATCCCAAGGTCCCAGTTGATAGCAGGTTGTCCTGCGCTCCCGCCGTCGAGGCCAACACCCCCCCATTGAGTTGAGTATGGTTGCCAACATTCAGATCAAAACCTTTACTGCCAGCGAAGAAACCGCTTTGGTCACCCACACTGGCATATTTACTCTCTATTTTGGTTTTACCGAGGCTAAATGAAGCGGAACCGCCACCAGATGGACCAAAGGTGAAACTGAATCCAGCGCTAGCATCCTTTTGAATACTATTATAATTATCTGAATCTTGCAGGCTGCTGATCGTCAGGTCACGGCCTATTTCTGCCGTGATTTTATCCCCCAACACTTGGGCCCCGGATAGTACCGTATCGCGCCCACTGTTTATGGCTAGAGCCTCTTTGGCATTAATACGGGCATTGGCATAATCTGTAGTTTTACCGTCTGAGTTCCCTTTTGACATAAAACCATTGGCAGCAATACCAATCCCAGTCTCCTTGCCTAGTGAGAGATGCACCCCGGCATTCCAACCGCTACTGCTATCGCGACTGGTTTGCTCGGAGTTGTTACTGGCAGCGGCCAATAGCACATCATTTTTGGCTACCAAGGTCACTTTATTACCGGTAACGCCACTGCCGACCACACTGAGGTCGCCGCTTTGCTCATGATCACCGCTGGCAACCATGGTCAGATTATCACCCGCCGTTAGGCTGCTTCCCCGTGTCTGATTTTGCGCCAGTTCTGACGTCGATTTGCTATGGCTAGCTCCGACACTAAGCTGTAATTTAATACTGGCTCCCGGATCTGCGGCTGGCCCGCCCGGCTTGCTCGCCATCATATCCATAGTGCCATCCACCCCGACCCAAGCTTCCCGTGCAGCCTGAGCACCATAGAGCGCACTTAATTTGTCACTGCCTGCGTCACTGGCCTGTTTCAATTTGCTATTGATTGCCAGCAAAGCATCGGTAAATGGGCTGGAGAGTGAAAGTGTTAGCCCACTCTGTTTTTGCTCATAAATCTGCCGACGTTTCAGTACATCATTTCCGGGATCGACTTTAATCGTGCCAGCAATCACATTAAGATCTTTACCGGCAATAACATCTGAACCACTGATATGGGCCTGTGCGCCAGCCAGAATACTGACATTACCCGCCGTAGAGCCGACCGCGCTGGCACTTTCGCTCTGCTTGCTACCCTCTTGATTAATCTGCTGGCGGCTGGATTTACTGCCTAACGTCACCCCCAAACCGCCACCGCTGAACATACCACTGGTTTTTTTCTCGTTCAGGCGATAGCTGGATTGCTGCTCAGTGGCAGCGACAATATCGACATTGTTGTCCGCTTTGAGCACCACGGTCCCATCGCCCACAACTGAAGAACCTTTAACTATCAGATTGTTACCCGCACTCAGCGAGACATTATTTCCTACGAGAGCCGAGCTTTTTTCTGTGGTAGCAAAATCCTCTTCCACATTGTGAATGGTCGTCTTTGAGACCAGTTTTTTCTTGGTTTTCTTCTCTTCGAAGAAGTGATAGTCGCTCTCAGTGGCACTATTAACAGCAATGTCACGTCCCGCTTGTAAAGCTAGGTCACCTTTTGCACTGATACTGGCCGCATGTAAATTAATATCCTGTCCGGCATGAACTTGCGTGCCTTTACCGCTAGCTAATTCAGTGCCTTGCTGGCGAATGGCCTCATCAACGCGTTTATAATTTTTACCGTGACTTTCGTTATATTGGCGACTTTCCTGAGCATTAAGATTGATATCGCGACCGGCATTGAGCGCAAGCGTGTTCTCCGCAGTCACTGCTGCCGCCTGTGAGTTGATATCACGACCAGCACTGGCTGTTAAATCGCCCCCGCTACTCAGTGTGCTTCGGGTATATCCCGTCGTTTTATCTTCACTGTCAATATGCTGATTACGAGTGCTTTTCTCCTGAACCAGTAAGTTGACATCACGTTCAGCTTGCAATGTTGCATTGCCATCAGCACCTAAATGGCTGGCAGATAATGTGATATCCCGCCCAGCATGCGCAGTTAACGTGCCACCCGCACTGACATGACTACTTTGGCTCTCGTGCTGTTCATTCAGCTCGATATTTCTGTTCCGGCCAAGGGTTTGCTGCTGTGCAGAGTAGAGATCATTGGCAATAATATTGATGTCATGAGCTGCCTGTATGCCAATATCGCCCGCCGCAGTCACTTTGGCCCCTGTGATAGCAATATTATTTCCAGCCGCCAGCGTGAGTGCTTTACCCGCAGTAATGGCCGCTGTCTCACCCACCTCAGTCTGGGTCATTGATTGTGTTTTTATCCCAGACCAATAGCCCGGTTGCCGACTTTGGTCTGCTGACCACTGGCGGGTTTGTGTCTGATTGATTATGTCGCCGTTCTGGCTTGTTATTGCGACACGATCACCGGAAATGGATGAGCTGAGGTTACTGATATTATTCAAGGCGGTCAGATTCAGTGCACCCTCAGAGGTAAGCAACCCGCCTTTTTCATTGGTAATGGTGTCCTGACTGGCTATTGCCAGCAGTTCAACACCTTTAAGTACACCACTGTTGGTCACTGAACCCGCATTCAGCTCGACCTTATTCCCGCTGATCACACTGCCCTGTAAATGTGCCTGTTCAGCTTTCGCGAGATACAGTTTCGGCGCTAATACAGTCTGGCCGTTAACATTAATATTCTCCCACCAAACGATACTGTGACTCAATTGCGCAACCTGTTCCGGCGTTAGACTGACCCCCAATTTGAGATCCAGTTTTTTCTGCGATTGCGCTGCGTTATCGAGTAAATATTGCATCTGGGACAAGTCAGAGCCCACGCCATTGAGGTAACGCTGGCCAGTCTGGCTCAAGACCGCATTATTGATATAGCGAGTATCAAAAGCCGCATCCCCCAAGAATCGGTAATCATGTTCAGCATCAAGATTGATTTTCTTTAACAGATAATCAGAACCGAGGAAATTGTCCTGCTGAGTCCACTGTGGGTTTCGCTCAATAGCAACAGACGTTTGGGGCTGACGACCCAACATGGCCTGCAAACCGGAAAGCAATGTGCTATCAACGTTACCCAGCTTTTCCAATGTCGGATTAGTGCTGATCAGATAGCGGCTACCCGGCTCTGAATTAACAACAAACAGGCCGTTATTGCTATCAGGCAGCGGATAATCAGAGAGTTGAGCACGGGTTAATGGCTTACCATCAGTACCCAAACCAAAGGTTAATGCAGTGCCGCTTTGATTATAAAGGGCAACCAAATCACCATTATTGCTGTCTGGAGCAACTTGAGCTGCGCCTGAATTTGGCTTGGTGGCAAGTTCTGATGGCACCGTAGTGGCCGTTAGACTGGGCTGCGTCACCTGATGAACAATGCTGCCTATATTGGGTTTAACCGAAGTATTACTCAGATTTTGTGTGAAATTAGCCGAGACACTCCCTACAGCCTGTATCACCCCCTGATAAAGTTGCCCGTCATTGCTTATTTCGTAGGTCGGGCTGCCACTCAATTTAAATTCAAATAAGTTATATTCGGGGTTAGTGTCGCGAGTATTGGTATAAACCAGATACTGCGTTAACGTCCCACTTTGATAACTCTGATTATTGAGTGACTGCCCCTGTAATAGTGCATTCCTACCAGCTGACATTTGGCTGGCCTGATTGACCAACGTATTTGCTGAAATATTAATATCCCTGCCCGCCACGATCCGGCCAACATCATAAGGGCTATCTACGGTAACAATTGAACTGCTGGTCGAGAGTTTTTGCTTTCGAGCCGAAGGCACTAATCCGAGAAGGTTAACTGTTGATACATTTCCATGATGTCCACCGCCAGTCACTGTTTTGGAATAATGCGTGACTTCCCCCGGCTTAAAATAACCAGATGATATGAGAATATTGGTAGCACCCACATTGGCAATGCCGCCGCTATTCACTGCACCGGTTTTTTCTGTGACGCTAAAACCGTCACGCCGGTTGAGCAATGACGCAGTATTAAGCACCATATCTCCTTGCTGAGTCTCAATATTTCCGGAGCTATTAATAATTTCACGGTTAGAATTTCCAGCATTATCCCGCTGCATCCATAAATGATTGCCTGCCAGAATATCGCCACGGACGTTATAAATCGCATCAGCTAATAAGCGCATACTGCCACCTGCATACAGCAGACTGGTATTATTTACCGCGCCGATTGCCTGCAACAACAAATCACCGGCCGCACCGACAAAACCACGATTGTTAATATCACCGCGACTGGTGAGTGAAATTTGCCCCCCTGACTGTAGACTGCCGCTCTGCTCCTGATTAATGGCTGCGCCATTAAGTGCCAGACTACCGCTACCCGCCGCGAGTTGGCCGCTATTGGTTATCACCCCGCGACTGGTAATGCTGACATCATTCCCTTGCAAGTTACCGCGCTGGTTAAAATCACCATCAACCTGCAAGCTGAGTTGCTTACCCGCAGCCATGGCACCGCTAAAATCTAAAGCACCTTTGATTTCACCGGTCAAATCCCTCAGTGCGGTCCATTGACCATTTTGTTGCAGGTGAGATGTTGTGAAATGCAGATCCTGACCGCTGAGAATTTTGCCAGCGCTACTATTAGTCAGGTTCACCGCCTGTAACTCAAGATACGTTAAGCCAAGTAATGTGCCATTATTGGTGAGGTGCTGACTGGCTAATACCAACTCAGTCCCTTGCATGAGTCCATTATTAACCAGTTGCTCGCTATCAAGCTTAATGGTGTTATCAGACAATAATTGCCCACGAGCCTGATTAATTATCTCGTTATGACTATCAATGTGTAATGTTGATAATCCCGAAAGCGTACCCGTGTTATCCAACACCTCTCCCGTCAATGACAACGAGCCAGCTTGAATTAACCCGGCGTTATTCACACTATCGGAGTGAATCTCACCTACACCCTTCGTCAATAATTGGCTGCCGGTGCCACCTTGATACTGTTTCAGGCCGTTTAGTGTCACGGCTTGATTGCCCTGTAACAATCCGCTATTTATTACCTGTTCAGCAACGATGATAAATTCGCCGTCCGTCAGGAATTGGCCTAACTGTTGATTAGTCAATGACCCACTAAGATTGATATTTTGTGACCCGACACTCAACACCTTGCCATTATTG
The DNA here is from genome assembly GCF_013282725.1 of Yersinia mollaretii ATCC 43969. Taxonomy (NCBI): domain Bacteria; kingdom Pseudomonadati; phylum Pseudomonadota; class Gammaproteobacteria; order Enterobacterales; family Yersiniaceae; genus Yersinia; species Yersinia mollaretii. The sequence continues at coordinate 4,257,568 of NZ_CP054043.1, forward strand.
GTCAATTGCTGTGCTGTCGTATTAAGCGAACCACTCTCCCAATGTCCCTGATTATTAATCTCATCCGCAGTCACCGAGAGCAGACCATCACTTTTTAACTCACCTGAAGAAGTTCCTTGATAACCTTCATCCAGTTGTAGAGATAACTGCTGTTTCCCCACTAACTGGCCGCTATTACTAATATTTTTACCACTCAGTGCCAATTCGGCCCCAAGGATTCGCCCCTGATTACTCAACTGATTAAATGATAAATCCATATCGCCAGCGGAAACCAATACGCCGCGATTATCAATAGTGTGACCCAGCCGTAATTGGGCATGTTCTTGCGCAACAACATTACCGTGGTTATGCCAATTGTCCCCTTTCACATCGAGGATCTGGCTTTGCAGGTCACCACTAATATCCATCTCAGCAGCACGCAGGGTTAATGCACGCCCACTATTCATTGTGCCTCGAGTGCTTTGCACTAAACTATCCGCAGTCAGCAAGAGACTCTTATCACCCTGAAGTTGGCCTTGGTTATTAAGCCGATGTACCGCGATATTGATGTCAGCAGCCAATATCTGACCCTGATTATCTAGCCCCAAGCCTTCGAAATGCATCTGATTTGCAGCCAGCAGTTGCCCATGATTAGTTAAACTCTGACCACTAAAGATCAGGTCATTACCTGCCACCATTTGCCCGGCCCACTCACTATCACCGGCAAGATTAAACGTGATGTTTTTCTGGCTGCCTACCGATGCTGTTTTGCTCCCCCGCAAACTTTGACCCGTGATAGATAAATCATTATTGGCCGCTAATTGCCCTGCTAGCTCAAGGTGTTGACCACTCAGTTTGAGTTGTCGTGCAGTCAGACTACTCTCCTTATCCTGCACGATATCCCCTGAACTCACCACGCTCACTGCTGCGGCAGCAACATGACTTTGCTGTAACGCTAACTCACTTCCCTGAAGAGATACGGTTCCTTTCTCACCGATATTTCCGGCTGAATCTACGCCAGCATTAAGTTGACTCTCTTTCGAGGTGATTTTGCCGCCTGCCTTGACGGCTAGCGTATCCCCTGCCAGCAATGTGGCATTGTCCAACCGGCTCTCACCATGGCTATTAAGCGTAATATTGCCTTGCGCTCGCTGATGACCTTGCAGATGAAGTTGGTCGGCTGAGGCAATAATATCCCCATGAGCCACCGCATTATTGACTGTCAGTTTGCCCTTGCTGTCCAATTGGATATCACCCTGACGGGCATTCAGGTTGCCGAGGTTAACGCCAACACCTTTCTCACTGGATACCAACCGAATGCGGTTGGCATACATGCCACCCAGTGCACCAGTATCAATCGACACTTGTGGCACGTCACCTTGACCTTGCCGCTCGCTGACATGACCTGCACTATCCACTCGGTTGCTGCCCGCAATCACAGTGAGATCTTGCGCGTGTATTTGTGCATTAATTTCATTGGCACGACTAATCAGCGACAGTGCGCTACTCTGGCTGGCATCCAGCCCTTTCCCCTGAATCGAAATTGCCCCCTGTGTCACGTCCAACGACTGTAATTTGCCATTGGTATCCATCATCGGTTTACCCGTGGTCAGCGTCACATTGGGAGTATTGATAAAACCACAGCCATCGCAGGTAATACCATAGGGGTTAGCGACCATCACGGCCGCTGCTTTTCCGCCCACCTCAAGGTAGCCATTTAATTGTGATCGGTTGGCCGAAACCACTTCGTTAATAATGGCTCCCGCCGCTTTGCCGTTGAGATTGGCGTTACTCTGAATCAGGCCACCCAGTTGGGTTTGAGTTAAGCGGTCCGTCGCATTATTGAGAATGACCCCCTCGCTACCCACATTGAACTGGTTATAAACATTATGAGAAACCCCCGCGCTATTGGGTGGAGCAATATTCACCACCGGCACCCCATTCCCCGCCTTATCCAGTGCAGTACTTCCTTGGGCAACATCAATTCCCGCAGCCATCACAGGCATAATCGGCTGGATAGCAACCAGATAAATCAGGGCATAGCTGATCAGTTTCTGGCGAAGATAAATGGGGATCATTCTGCGGTTCCTTTGCGTTAATGAATTAAATCACGATACCGATGCGGTAATAGAACGTCATATTGTCTGGCTTCAACCAACTGGGATAACTCAGCGGTTTACCGATACTCAATTGGCTGGAGAAGTAGCGGCCATTGTTAGCCACACCCATTGCCGCGCCCCATAACGAACCTTCTGCATGTTCATCCTGTTTATCGTGTTCCAGCCAGCCACCGTCTATTGCTGCGGTGAGTGACAAGTTGCCCAGTAAAGGTAATTGCAGTACCTGCCAATTCACTTCATTCCGCCAATACCCCCCATTGTTGCCAGACAGGTATTGCTCTTTAAAACCACGAACCGAACTTTCTCCCCCCACAGTCAACTGTTCACTGCCATACAGGCGATCATGTGAATGTTGCCCATACAGGCTGGTGAGATAGCTCACAGAAGAGGTCAAAGGAGAGTAATAACTGGCAGAAAGTGCCCATTTGTTGAATTCGGCATGTGGCGCATCAGCCTCTTTGAGGGCATCATTTTCAGCACCAAACCACGGCGTACCACGACTGAATGAGGGATTGAATGTGGCTAACCCACCGAGCAATTTCTGACTGTGATTGATGCCAATCATGCCGCTACTCAGGCTGCGACTACTGCTTTGTAATCGCACCCCATCAAGGTAGTTCTGGCTGACTCGATGGGTAATACCCAACGACAATGCCGTTTTCATATCAGCGTTGCGAAATACCACGCGAGATAGCGTCCCTCGGTGTATCCGGCTATCGCCGGTAGAACGCCAACTGTAATTTCGATCCGGAATGACGTTGAGGTAATCACTCCAAGCATAACTATAATCAATGTTCCAATAGCCAAATGGCACGCCGACCCCTGCTTGTAAGCTGCGCGCATTATGGCTATTAGAAAACTCACTACTATGGCTACCGGCAATAAACCACTGATCAGCTAGACCCAAGGGATTATCAGCATTTATTGATGCGGTAAGCTGAGATATCCCCGTACTTTTCTGACCGCTATTATCGCTACCCACTGAAAACGTCAGTGGAAATGCTGGCTGAGAGGTCAAATTCACGATGGAATAGCCCGGCTTACTGCCCGGTAAAATTTCGATTTGGACTTGCCGGGTTCGTAGCCGATTAATTTGCTCCATACCCTGTTCAATATCACGCAGATTCAGCACCTTCCCTTTGAGATGTGGGAAAGCCATTACCAACATTGATGCGCCTTGATGGTCAAGCTGAATATCTTCCAGCTTTCCTTCAAGAATACGAATATTTAATTTTCCATCGGACAAATCCTGTTCGATAAGAAATGCACGGCTGGTGATATATCCCCGCCCGATATAGTCATTGCTGACATCTGCCAACAATTTATTGATTTTGGCCAGTGTCAGACATTTGCCAATATAAGGAGAATTGAGGTGCTGCTGCGCCGTGGATGATAAAAGTGTGCTATCAAGATACTCAATACGTGAAATCACAAAACAAGGTTGTGGTTGCGACAATAAAGGGGTTTGCGGCACCGCTAAATCTGGTTGCGTAATTTGTAGGTCATCACGTTGTTGGCGCGCCCGCTCTAGCAGTTGTTGCTGTTCGAGTTGAATAATATTACGTTCAGCTGGGCTAGGAGCTGCATGAGAATAACCACAGACCAATGCCATCAAACAGCAGAGAATTCTCTCCATGCGGATTACTATCAAATAAAAACTATTTACTAGGCTAAGTAATTTTTTTCCACTCATCGCTATCCATTGGCACATAACCAACATCCTGTTATTAAAACTATCAATCAGCTAAAGACTTAAAGAACAAAGTCTGCGAGAGAGATATTGTCATGACATGTAATATTGAGAGGGAGTATCGGCAATAATTAAATTAACTTGAGATATTAATTAAAATAATTACTGAGAATGAAAGGAAAACATTAATAAATAACGCCATGACTATCTTTTTATATTAACTGTTAAAAACAACTCACAAATGATATAGGGAAGTTAAACTTCAGGGCTTATCCACATAAAAAATAGTGTTGAAAATGAAACATTTTGTAGCATATATTGCGAATGATTTTCACTATCATTGCTAATTTCTTTCTATACAATCGTCCTGAATTGCCGTTATCAGACAATCTCGTTTTCTTCTCTGACCTTTTAAAAGGATGTCGCTATGAAGTTACGTTTTCCCTCTCTCGGCCCTATCGCTCTACTCTCTTCTTCAATACTGGCCTCCTCAATGGCGCTGGCGTTTTCCGCTCATGCCGCATCAAATGATGAAGGCATCGTGATTTATAACGCACAGCACGAAAACTTGGTGAAATCTTGGGTTGATGGCTTTACCAAAGAGACTGGCATCAAAGTGACCCTGCGTAATGGTGGAGACAGCGAATTAGGTAATCAGTTGGTTCAGGAAGGTAGTGCATCACCGGCAGACGTTTTTCTGACCGAGAACTCGCCCGCCATGGTGCTGGTCGATAACGCCAAACTGTTCGCGCCACTGGATGCAGCAACCCAAGCTCAGGTCGCCAAAGAGTACCGCCCAGATCATGGTCGCTGGACTGGCATTGCGGCACGCAGCACCGTATTTGTCTATAACCCGGAAAAAATCAGCGAAGCGCAACTGCCTAAATCCATTATGGATCTGGCGAAGCCTGAGTGGAAAGGCCGCTGGGCCGCCTCCCCCTCCGGTGCAGACTTCCAAGCCATTGTCAGTGCCATGCTGGAGTTAAAAGGCGAAAAAGCCACGTTAGAGTGGTTAAAAGCCATGAAAACCAACTTTACCGCCTATAAAGGCAATAGCACCGTGATGAAAGCAGTGAATGCGGGGCAAATCGATGGCGGGGTTATCTATCACTATTACCGCTTTGTTGATCAGGCAAAAACCGGTGAGAACAGCGGCAAAACGAAGCTGCATTACTTCAAAAATGAAGATCCAGGTGCGTTTGTCAGTATCTCTGGCGGCGGCGTGTTAGCCTCCAGTAAGCACCCGAAAGAAGCGCAGGAATTCGTTAAATGGATCACCAGCCATTCGGGGCAGGATATCTTGCGCACCAACGACGCATTTGAATATGCCGTTGGCGTCGATGCGGCTTCAAACCCTAAATTGGTACCGCTGAAAGATCTGCAAGCACCGAAAGTTGAACCATCCAAACTGAACAGCAAAAAAGTGGTTGAGTTGATGACAGAAGCGGGTCTGCTGTAATAGGGTAACCTACTGAATTTTTAGCCCGCCGCGTCTCTCACCCGGCGGGCGTTTAACATGCCGAGCGCCTTAACGAATATGGCCAATATAAGTCCCGATAATGTGTTACCGGTTTCGCTGAATAAAGCAGCACCACGGCACTCTAGCCGCCGTCCCGGTTTTGGGATCGTCACTATCGCGATTCTGCTTTCGCTGATTTCCCTGCTGCCTCTGGGGTTTGTTATTGGTATTGCCATTGATACCGGCTGGTCAACCGTCAAAGCACTGGTTTTTCGCCCACGAGTGGGTGAATTACTGATTAACACCGCACTACTGGTGGTTATCACCTTACCGATTTGCGCCATTATTGGCGTTGCACTGGCATGGTTGACCGAACGGACCACCCTACCCGGTCGGCGGATCTGGTCACTGCTGGCCATTGCCCCGTTGGCCGTACCCGCGTTTGTGCAAAGCTATGCATGGATCAGTTTAGTTCCCGCCATGCACGGGCTAGCCGCCGGGGTTTTTATCTCTGTCATCGCCTATTTCCCCTTTATCTATCTGCCCGCATCAGCGGTATTACGCCGTCTTGATCCCGGCCTTGAAGATGCCGCCGCCTCACTGGGCAGCCCCCCACGGCGATCTTTTTTCGCGTGGTGCTACCCCAGCTAAAATTAGCTATTTGGGGCGGTTCAATACTGATTGCGCTGCATTTATTGGCGGAGTATGGGCTGTATGCCATGATCCGTTTCGATACCTTTACCACCGCCATTTTTGACCAATTCCAATCCACTTTTAATGGCCCGGCAGCCAATATGCTGGCTGGTGTGCTGGCGTTATGTTGCTTGGGGTTGCTGTTAATCGAAGCCACCAGCCGTGGCTATAACCGCTACGCCCGAGTCGGCTCCGGTAGCGCGAGAAGCCAAACCGCTTACACAATGGGCACGGCCCTCACCCTGCTGTGTCTGCTGTTGCCACTGGCACTCACCGCCCTCTCGCTGGGTGTCCCCTTTATCACCCTCGCCCGCTGGCTCTCTATCGGGGGCATTGATGTGTGGCTGAACCCTGAATTGCTCCCTGCCTTGAAACAAACCTTGGCATTAGCCCTGAGTGGTGCGGTGATCATCACCCTGTGTGCTATCCCGATGGCATGGTTATCAGTGCGCTATCCGGGGCGTTTGCACCGAGTCATGGAGGGCTGTAATTATGTCACCAGCTCACTGCCCGGTATTGTGGTTGCGCTGGCACTGGTCACCATCACTATCCGTATTGCCCGTCCGTTGTATCAAACCGAATTCACTATTTTGCTGGCCTATTTGTTGATGTTTACACCGCGCGCTTTAATCAGTCTGCGAGCCGGTATTGCTCAAGCGCCCGTTGAGTTAGAAAATGTGGCGCGCAGCTTGGGTAAAACGCCGACTCAGGCGATTTGGAGCACCACCCTGCGCCTCGCAGCACCGGGCGCGGCGGCTGGGGCGGCATTGGTGTTCCTCGCCATCTCCAATGAGTTGACTGCTACCCTATTACTGGCCCCCAATGGCACCCGCACACTGGCGACAGGTTTCTGGGCATTGACCAGCGAAATCGATTATGTTGCAGCATCACCCTACGCACTGCTGATGGTGGCGCTCTCGCTGCCGCTCACTTGGCTACTTTATTCTCAATCTCAACGCACGGCAGGATTATGAGCACGCTTGAACTTCAGCAAATCGGGAAGTCTTATCAATCGGTTACCGTGTTAGATCACATTGATTTACAGGTTGCAGCGGGCAGCCGCACCGCCATTGTCGGCCCTTCAGGCTCCGGCAAAACCACACTACTGCGCATCATTGCTGGTTTTGAAACGCCCGACCACGGCAGCGTGATCCTGCAAGGCAATCCGGTATTCGATAGCACCACTCAACTCCCTGCACATAAAAGAGGCATTGGTTTTGTGCCGCAGGATGGTGCCCTGTTCCCGCACTTCACTGTGGCGGGCAACATTGGTTATGGGCTAAAAGGCACAAAGCAGGAAAAAGCGCATCGGATTGATGAGTTGATGGAGATGGTGGCACTAGACCGGAGATTATCCCAACTTTGGCCCCATGAGATTTCCGGAGGGCAACAACAGCGGGTGGCCCTCGCCAGAGCACTCGCACAGCGCCCAGTGCTGATGTTGCTGGATGAACCCTTTTCCGCACTGGATACCGCGTTGCGCGCCTCAACTCGCAAAGCGGTCGCCGAACTATTGGCACAGGCGAATATTGCCTCGATTTTAGTGACCCATGATCAAACTGAAGCGCTGTCGTTTGCGGATCAGGTCGCAGTCATGCGCGCAGGAAAACTGGCCCATGTTGGCCCACCGCAAGAGCTTTACCTACGGCCGATTGATGAGCCGACCGCGACTTTCCTTGGCGAAACCGTGATCCTCTCTGCCAATATCGCCAGCGGATGGGCAGATTGTGCATTGGGTCGAGTCAAGGTTGATGACGCGAAACGCCAAGGTCTGACGCGAATTATGTTACGCCCGGAGCAAATTACCCTGACCCCATTGCCCGCCGACCATCACTACCCGACTCACTGCTTGGCGAAAATCATCAATATCGATTTTGCCGGTTTTATCTCAACACTCACGCTATTTATTGTCAGTAGCGAAGAGAGCATCGAAATTAAAACCATCAGCCGAGAAGGTATTAGCGTCGGCTTAATGGTGGATCTGACAATAGTGGGTCAAGCGCATTTGTTTGCTGAGTAAAAGTGCAGTCTCACCTGCTGACGGAATATATTCAGTCAGCAGGTTGCAATGAATGCCGCAACTGGCGGTATTCCAGTAACGTCAGCACAATCACCACCGCATCCAGAAGGGTGATCAGGATTAACAGTGGCGAGTGGGTAAAGGTATAGCGATAGAGTTGATAAACAATAAATAGGCTAAAAATCACGATAGCCATTGGATAATAGCCCAACCTCTTGCGCCATAATCCAATAATGATCCACAGCTTAATCACGCCATGCGCCACCAGATAAAAAGCGGCGAAATGCAAACTGCTGATGGAGAGGCTTTGCGCGGCATGCAATAAATAATTCGCCACCACATCCCCTCGCTGCTCGATAAACTCAACTTGCGTAATACGATGCAGCAAATTAAGTAAAAAATGCGGGGTGATAAAATAGGTTAAAATACCGGTGACAATCTCCAAGGTTGCCAGTATCGCTTTTAGCAGCAGACTGACTTCAAAAACCGCATGGATATTCTTCTCGCCAAACAGATTGTTGCGGTCAAATCTGTTGTTTTTATCAGATCGAACGCTTTGATCAGATAGATTTTTTACCTTTGCCATCGCGCTAACTCCTTGCGTAGTCACAGCTGAAACGACACCTACCAAGAATAGAATAATAGCTTAAAAGGCGCTCGTTAAAGCGTCGATTGCAAAAATTGTCTGGTCAATATGACCCGATAAGACAAAAATATATTAAGACTTTTCTCGACACTGTTAAGAGAAATTAAATATTTCTATTTATTAATTCAAATGAAGTATATTTCCTTCAGTTGAGAGTGATTCTTTATTAGATTAAAAAGAGTCTGTAATTACATTAATTTTATGTATAAATAATAGTTAACATCTCGCAGTAAATAATTAATAACCTTCGGCATGATCACATAAATCACCTCTGCAACTTCGTTATCCTGCCTTAATTGATTTATATCATATGAAAGTAACAAATTATTTCCTAAGGTGGGACATCACTGTTTTATTCTGATTTTTTTATTTTCGTCAAGATAATGTCTTCCTCATAGGTAATGTCGATGAATAACAATAAAAGACTCCCCACCGGCTCACTGAGTCGCCGTGAATTTATTCAAACATCCGCCGCAGTGACCGGGGCTGCGGCCATTGCGGGTTCAATCACCCTGCCTTTTTCAGCTCAGGCCGCGCCAACACTGGCTGCAACGGCAACTGAAGAGAGCATCAAATACAGCGCTTGTCTGGTTAACTGCGGTAGCCGTTGCCCATTGAAAGTCCATGTCAAAAATGGCGAAATTATTAAAATTGCTAATGAAGCGATTTATGATGATTCCACCTTTGGTGAACATCAAATTCGCCCCTGCTTACGTGGCCGTTCAGTCAGATGGAAAACTTATAATCCAGATCGGGTAAAATATCCGATGCTGCGGATCGGTAAACGCGGTGAAGGTAAATTCAAACGTATTAGTTGGGATGAAGCCACCACTATTGTGGCTGACAAGCTGAAAACAACGATTGCCCAATATGGTAATGAGGCCATTTATTACCAATATGGTTCCGGTTCTACCGGCGCTAATTTGCAGGGGCGTAACGCCTGTAAAAGAATGCTGAGTTTACTTGGCGGTTTTCTGGATCAACACGGCACCTACTCCACCGCTCAAATAAATACGGTGATGCCTTATATCTATGGTAATGCCGACGAAACCTTGCTGGATGAAATTAAAAACTCCGATTTAGTGGTCATGTTTGGTCATAATCTGGCAGAAACGCGAATGTCAGGTGGCGGCCAATATATTGAGACCGTTCATGCGCTGGGAAAAAGTAAAGCCAAAGTCATTATTATCGATCCACGGATGACAGACAGCGTGACCACCCTTAATGCCGAGTGGATACCCATATTTCCCGGCACCGATGCCGCGTTGGTCGCCGCATTGGGATATGTATTGATCAAAGAAAACCTGACCGATGAGAATTTCTTGAAAGAATACTGTGTGGGCTGGGATGCCACGACATTACCTGACTCGGCTCCCGCCAATGGCTCTTATAAAGATTATATTTTAGGTCAGGGTGCCGACGGGGTAGAAAAAACGCCGGAATGGGCCAGCGAAATAACCGGCATTGCCCCAGTGCGCATTATCCAGTTGGCCCGAGAGCTAGGAAATGCCCGCGCAGCTTGGGTTTCGCAAGGTTGGGGCATCCAGCGCAGTGCCAATGGTGAACAAGCCGCCCGCGCTATTATGATGTTGCCACTGATGACCGGAAATATTGGTCGGGCAGGCACCAATACCGGAGCTTGGGGCGGGAACGTAAAATATCCTGTGCCCGGATTTAGTATTGCGAACCCGGTCAAGACCGCTATCCCCTGCTTTATGTGGACGGATGCTATTTTCCGTGGCACCGAAATGACGGCAAAAAATGCCCATGTAAAGAATAAAGATAAACTTGATACCAATATTAAGTTTATGTGGAACTACGCCAGTAATGTTATTGGGAACCAGCACTCGGACCTGAATAAAACCCACACTATTTTGCAAGATGAATCACTGTGCGAGTTTATTTTGGTGTGGGAAAACCACATGACCAGTTCGGCTAAATATGCCGATCTACTCTTACCGGATGTCACCTCAGTTGAATCCAATGACCTGATCGACAACTCCTACGCCAGTGGCGCTTATCACTATGTGACGCGGCTGCAAAATGCTATCGAGCCACTATGGGAGTGCCGCCCATCCTATGATGTGTTAGCTGAGATCGCCACTAAATTGGGGATTGGCGAGGCCTTTACCGAGGGCCATACCCAGCAAGAGTGGATTGAGATTAGCTATAACAAAATGCGCGAGAAAAATCCGGCACTGCCGCCTTTCGAGCAGACCAACGACATGGGTATTATTGACCGAATTTATGCTGATAGCAGCCAATATATCGCGTTAAAAGGGTTTCGTGATGACCCACTGAATAACCCACTGAAAACCCCCTCGGGCAAAATTGAGATCTACTCAGAAGCACTGGCAACACTGGGAGAAGAGTGGCAATTGACGCCGGGTGATCGCATTACCGCCGTAGCGGAGTATTGCCCGACATTTGAGGGCGTCAGTGATGTCGAAACCCTGAAAACCTACCCGCTACAGATGACCGGCTTCCACGTCAAAGGCCATACCCACTCATCCTATTACAACGTCGCCATGCTGCGGGAAGCGGTGCCGCATCAGTTTTGGATGAACCCTATTGATGCGCAGGCACGGGGCTTACAACAAGGCGAAATGGTGGAGATTTTTAACAGCCGTGGCCGTATCCGCATTGCGGTCAAAATCACCGAGAGGGTCTTGCCGGGGGTCATTAGTGTGCCACAGGGAGCATGGCGTAATCTCAATAAGGAGGGTATCGACGTGGGCGGTTGTATCAATACATTAACCACACTGCGGCCTTCGCCACTGGCGAAAGGCAACCCACAACATACCAACCTCGTTGAAGTCAAACGCGCATAAGGAGTTGAATAATGAAGCAATATGGTTTTTTTGTCGACTCCACCAAGTGCACAGGTTGTAAAACCTGCCAGATTAGCTGCAAGGATGAGAAGCAGTTGGATCTCGGGCCGAAACTGCGCCGAGTGTACGAATATGGCGGTGGCAGTTGGACTCAGCAAGGCAATATCTGGGTGCAAAATGTCTTCAACTACTATTTATCTATCGCCTGCAACCACTGCTCGTTTCCCACCTGCGTCACTGGCTGCCCAACCGGAGCAATGCATAAACGCGAAGAGGACGGTTTGGTGGTGGTGAATCCGGATCTCTGCGTCGGCTGCCGCTATTGCGAAATGCGCTGCCCCTATGGTGCGCCGCAATTTGATGCAAAGACGAAATTGATGACCAAATGTGATGGTTGCTATCAGCGGGTCGCCGAGGGGCATAAACCAGTTTGTGTCGAATCTTGCCCGCAACGTGCGCTGGATTTCGATGAAATCGCGCTATTAAGAGAGAAATACGGTGAAGAGAGTGCAGTTGCGCCGTTACCGCTCGCCCATCTGACACAGCCTAATTTGGTCATCAGAAGCCACCGCGATGCCAAGCCATGCGGTGATACATCAGGCCGTATCCAAAATCCGGCGGAGGTATAAAATGCATGAATTACCCTTGGTGTTTTTCACCGTACTGGGGCAAACCGCTGTTGGGTTGTTTGCACTGGTGTTGCTGAGCAACAAACTCGGAATGACCACACCACAGCAACTCAAACAAGCCAATATTATCGGCTTGATACTGGTGATGGTGGGGCTGATCGTCGGCACACTGCATGTCGGGCAACCCCTGCGTGCCGCAAATATGCTACTGGGTGTTGGCCGTTCGCCAATGAGCAACGAAATTGTTCTCAGTGGCCTGTTTGTTGCCATGGCCTGTGGCACCGTATTTTTCTCCGTGATGGTAAAAAATGCGGTGCTGGCGGCGCTGTGTAATGTGGCAACTGTGGTATTTGGGCTGGCCTTTGCCTGGTCAATAACCCAAGTTTATCAACTGACTACCGTACCGAATTGGGATACCTCGTACACCTCACTGCAACTCTGGATGACGGTGTTAGTCGGGGGCGGCGCATTCGCCCTATTGACGGGTGCTCGTCAGTTGGGTGCCTTGGCAATGTTAGTGGGTGCTATTGTGACATTGGTGAGTAAGCCGGGTTATCTGAGCTTCCTCGGCCAAAGTTCACTGGAACTCAGCAGCCAACAGACGCTTTTTTGGGGCATCCAAATTCTGCTGCTGACAGTAGGCATCTTTGTGGCCGCCATTGCATTGCTGAAAGAGAGCATCCCACGAGCCACACTGGCGGTCAGTGCTTCGGCCGTGGTCATTGGTGAATTGGCCGGACGCATCGCGTTTTATAATCTCTGGCAAGTGCCGATGTAATTAATGAATTGATTGACCGAGATAAATCACGGATTAGCCGCGATGGCCTGCGGCTAATCACTCCCCAGAGAGTCGGGCCTAAAGAGAGAACATTTTGACGTTATTAGCGACCACTTTACCGCGAATTTTAGGTGCATTTTTTTACTATCCACCCCAATCCGAGACGGTACAGCGCCTGTGGCCACTACTGCCGCAAATCGCCGAGATCTTCCCGTGGCCAGATTTAGCTGAAATGACGCAATATTGCCAGCAAATACCAGCTATCGCCCCCGAAAAACTGGAATATGACTTCTCGATTCTGTTTGAGGGGCAAGGTGAGATGCCCGCCCCGCCTTGGGGTTCGGTCTATCTGGATAAAGAGAATAGCCTGATGGCGGCCAGCACCCTGCACTATCGCGAATTTTTGTCCGGATTAGGGCTGAAAAGTCAGAGCACCATCCGTGAACCGGAGGATCAGTTTGGCTTAATGCTACTGGCTTGGGTGCACTTAATTGAGCAGCAACAGTGTGCCGCCGCCATCGTGCTGCTCACGGATCACTTATTGCCATGGGCTTATCGCTACCTTGAGCTGGTCAAAAGTGCCCAGGTCGAGCATCCGGTTTATCCTCTATTGGCCGAGATTACAGAGTGCTACCTGAAAACCGTGCAGAGTGAATTGGGCTTATTCCCTCAGCCCCATGAGCTGTATCGATGATAATAGTGATAACGAAAAATCAATGAGCAGAGACGAGCGCTACTACAGAGCCTTTATGGAGAGCCGGGTGATCAGCCGTCGCGGGCTATTTCGTGGCTTATTCAAGGGAGCCGCTGGCGACTCACCATCAACATCGTCTCCAGCCCTCCCCTATCCCGTCATCAAAAACCCGTGTCAGAACACCTATATCTATTGTGATAGCTGTGCTGATTTTTGTGAAAAACACGCGCTACTCTGGCAACCCGGCTTACCGCCAACACTGGTTTATACGCTGTGCGATGGTTGTGGAGAGTGTGCTTTTAGGTGCCCGGCAATGGCGCTGGAGATGGAGTTAACGTGCGGAAAAATGGGCGATTGAAGCAAATACGGCGGGGGGAGACATAATAAATGCCCCCGACAACGTCAGGGGCATGGGTACAAAAGAGAGTTAGTGGCCGTCTTTGCCGTATTGCGGTGAACGCGGGCCATACAGAATGCCGTTCGGTGTTCCGGCGGTCAGCATACGTGCACTGGTCACGCCAGCAATATCATGGCTGCGATCGGTCAGTGTGTTGCTGATCTGCGTGACCGCAGCTTGAACCAACATGCCGATGATGCCACCGGAAGAGTTATCACCTTCATTGCTGGAGGCGGTCGCACTGCCGCTCCACAACAATTTGCCGGTTCTCAAATCCACCAATTTGGCATTCGCTGTCACGCGAGTATCACTGGTGATGACCTGATAAGAGGTGCCGTATTGCACCACGGTAATGTACAACACCGCATCTGCACCAAAGATTTTATGCAGTTTGGCTGGGCTGGCGGCACTGATATCGCCCGCATTCGTCATGCCATTTTGCTTAAATGTCTCTTCCACGACGGCAACTGGCAGCACGTAGTAGCCCGCTTCAGAGAGCGGATAAGTGACCTGAGACAGCATGCCATGGCTGGCAGCCACTTCTGGCGATTGGTTCTGTGGCAGTAACACCAAAATGCTCTTTGGTTTGCTTTGCTTAAAGGCAGAGTAGTCCTGCTGTACTGGCTTGGCACAGCCCGTCAGCAGCAGCGTGATCATGACCGCGCCTATGGCGAAAATAGATCTCATTTAAATGCCCCTTTATCTTTGCTCATCAAGAAATCCATAAACGGAGCAGACTCAGGGAATGCCGTTTTCTCTGTATTGAATTCAGCCATCGCTAAATCTGTATGCCCGGTATTGCCATACAGCATGCCCAAATGAGCATGTAAGCCAGGAGGGACTGGCATATTTTTCGCGCGTGACTTTTCAATATTCTCTTTTAAAGCAGCAATTTGCTGTTCAGGGCTGGCATCCGATTTATAGTAATCGTAAATCGTTGTTTGGTAGTTATCCCAGTTGTAAATAGGTTTCGGTGCCGTGGCGCAACCCGCCAAGACAGCAGCAGCCAGCAGCAGGGAGATCTTTTGCACTAATTTCATATTGCGGTATCCATACTCGTGATTAGGAATTAATAAGCCGTTAAGGGTTACTTCGCCGGTTGCCATGCACCTGATTCAATGCCAGCGACCAGATTGTTGACAGCTTCACGGATAGCCAAATCCAACACCTTGCCATTCAAGGCGGAGTCGTAACTTGCTGTCCCGCCAAAACCGATCACTTCACGGTTAGACAGCTCATACTCGCCAGCCCCCTGTGAAGAGAACACCACTTCAGAGGTATTCACATTGACGATATTCAGATTGACTTTGGCATAGGCAATCTGAGATTTACCCCGACCTAAAATGCCAAATAGCTGACGATCGCCAACCTCTTTGCGGCCAAACTCAGTCACATCACCAGTCACAACATAGGTCGCGCCTTTCAATTGCTGGCTTTTCCCTGAAATAGCCGCTTCTGTTTTCAGCTCTTCCATATTGGTGCGCTCTAAGACGTTAAAGCGGCCCGTTTGTTGTAAGTGCGTGACCAAAATGGTTTTTGACTGGTTCCCCAAACGATCGACGCCATCGGAGAATATCCCGCTCATATAGCTGGAACGGTTGTCGAATTTCCCCACAGAAATAGGGCTACGTGGGCCGTTATATTGCGTGCCGTAAGAGGCGACTTTCGCCACTTCTAACGAACGCGAGGACTCAGAGGCACATCCACTTAATAAAAATGCGGAGATTAAAGCGGACGCTAAAAGTATTTTTTTCATCATAAAAGCAATATTCTCAATAAAAGATTAAACGTCATAATTGGAAGAAATAAATAGTGATAATTTAACTTAAGTTAAAATAACAACCTATTAATAAACATAGACTGAAAATAATAACAAATAGTGATTATTGATAAATACACGCATATTT
This sequence comes from Yersinia mollaretii ATCC 43969, assembly GCF_013282725.1. Taxonomy (NCBI): domain Bacteria; kingdom Pseudomonadati; phylum Pseudomonadota; class Gammaproteobacteria; order Enterobacterales; family Yersiniaceae; genus Yersinia; species Yersinia mollaretii. Next base: position 4,273,411 of record NZ_CP054043.1, read on the forward strand.
ATCATTGATTTAAAAAGGATTTTAGCGGGAGGATAATAACAGATGTAAAATACATTTTGAAATATTAAACCCAGTCTATTTATCAAAATTTAACTTAAGGTTTAAAAAAACGCATTTTATTTAAAGCGAATTTAGTTTTTCATCTATTATTATCGTGGATTATATAAGCAGCAATTGTTTATAAGTCGTTATGGCGGATGTTATATCTTGGTTACTGTTCAACCTGAAAAAGCCAGATAATGAGGAGGCCAAATAATCATTTGATACTTTCGGTGAACAATCGCCATCATTTTGATGAATACGTTAAATAAGTAACCCAGACGGGCTGATGTCAGTACAATGCCCGTACTTTGAGTACTTCGTTTAGCCACAGGAGTGACACCGTGTTCCACTACCCAGCCAGTTATACCCTCGATGAAGCCAGCGGCGAGTACCACATTAAATATCGCGACTTCCCTGAATTGGACTCAGTGACCTACTCCTTGGAAGATATTGAGCTGGAAGCACAGGACGGCATTAAGAATGGCATCGCCGCAGAGATGGAGGAGCATCGCCTAGTGCCTGCCCCGTCCGCACTGCAACCCGGTGATATTTCGGTTCACGTACCCATTCTGGTGCGACTGAAAGCGGAACTGCACAATGCCATGCTCACCACTCATACCCGCAAAGCCGATATGGCCCGTAAACTCGGCCTGAATGCCGCGCAGATGGATCGTCTGCTGGATGTGTATTACGCCTCCAAAGTTGAAGCATTGGAGCAAGCCCTTTATCTACTGGGCTTTGAAGCAGATGTGGTGGTGCGGAAAATCAGCTAATGGCCTTAACACGCCGATCATTGGCTTAATTCTTAGTCAACAAAGTAACAAATTGTTATTTAGCGATAATTTAAAAAAACGTTAATAGCTTCACACTTCAACACATTGGCTAACGACACTTGCTCTTTATGGGCGAAATTGTGATCTAATGCATAAAATTACAGTATTGTAAGTTTCTCCTCGTTGGGATTACATTAGCGCGATCCTATCGTAGACAGCCACTTAGGCTGGTACGACAATTCGGATATCTCTCAGGTTGATAGCGAGCTGATTATGATGAAATGGCTGTTATTGATTGAAAGAATTATTCATCCATTTGATACCTAGAGAATGTGGCATTACAGGCAGAACCTTGTAACACCAGATAAGAAGGGTAAATTCAGCGCAGCAATTTGGATCGTTACTGGCGAAGTAGCTCCAAGGGAGTTGTTCAGTGAAATATTTTTTTATGGGTATCTCAATCATGTTGGTGGTTTGGATTGGCACCTTCATGATGATGGTCGAGTAATATTGGCTCGAATCATCCACCATCTGACATCGTATAAAGGGCGCATTCGCGCCCTTTATCATTTTTGGCGATCTGAATCATTTACCTGGCATCATTCTGCGCAACGTATCATCACGGCGAATATAGTGATGATAGAGTGCCGCTAAGACGTGAATCCCAATGATAAAATAGCCCAAATTAGCGATTAACTCATGAGTCTGCTTAAGGTAGGAACGCGCTTCATCATTCGGTGTCACCCACTGCGGCACCTGCCAACCCAGTAAGAACCAGGTTTTCCCGCCGTAGGCTTGCGCCAACACCCCCAGTATCGGCAACGATAAGAACATCAGATACAGCCCCCAATGCAAAATATGCGCCCCCAAAAGCTGCCAATCCGGTAATTTCGGGGTGATCGTGGGGGTCACATTGCGGTGGCGCAACCAGAGTCTAATCAACATCAGTAGCCAGACAGAAATACCAAAATTGAAATGCAGGTTTTTCACCAGTGTCCGATCTTCATCAGGCACGCTATCACTGAGCAACATGGCGGCATAGGTCAAGATCAGCATCAATAATGTCAGCCAATGCAGGGTTATTTGGGGTAATGAATAGCGATCTCTCATAGCCGCACACTCCAGTCAGTCACACAAAAATGGGTCATTAATGATAAGTATGGCGTATCACAGATGAAGAGAACATTAAGGCGTTGCATATAACATTTTGAAGAGGGGGCACTTTTATTCTGACCAGCCACTTTGCGCGGCCAGCCAGAATAGTGATGAGGTGATTAAACTGGCGCGTTAAGCCGTTTCATCTGATGTGGGTTTACTCGGTTTCAGCAAGCCATCGGCGCGGAACATACTTTTAATCCCACGCACCGCCTGACGAATCCGGTCTTGGTTCTCAATCAGCGCAAAACGAACATGAGTATCACCGTAATCACCAAATCCAATCCCCGGCGAGACACACACTTTCGCTTCAGATAATAGCCGCTTGGCAAATTCGAGTGACCCTAAATGCGCGTAAGGTTCGGGAATTTTAGCCCAGACATACATTGAGGCTTTCGGGTTTTCGACCATCCAACCCGCTTCATGCAACCCGCGCACCAAGGCGTTACGGCGCTGACGGTACTGTTCGGCGATATCACGTACACACTGCTGATCTCCCTCCAGCGCCGCAATCGCCGCGACCTGTAGTGGAGTAAAAGTGCCGTAATCGTGATAACTCTTAATCCGCGCCAGTGCATTCACCAGTTCAGGGTTACCCACCATAAAACCAATGCGCCAACCAGCCATATTGTAACTTTTGGACAGTGTAAAAAACTCAACTGCAATATCTTTTGCACCGGGAACCTGCATGATTGACGGCGCTTTCCAGCCATCATACACAATGTCGGCATAGGCCAAATCATGCACCACCAGCACATCATATTGCTTCGCCAGCGCCACGACCCGCTCGAAAAAGTCCAGCTCAACACACTGCGCCGTCGGGTTAGAGGGGAAGCCGAGGATCATCATTTTTGGTTTAGGAATGGTTTCACGAATCGCACGTTCCAGCTCACCGAAGAAATCAATACCCTCGGTCAGTGGCACCGAACGTACTTGTGCGCCCGCAATCACCGCGCCGTAAATATGAATGGGGTAGCTCGGGTTCGGCACCAGCACGGTATCACCGTGGTCCAGTGTGGCCAGCATCAAATGCGCCAGCCCCTCTTTTGAGCCGATAGTGACAATGGCTTCGCTTTCCGGGTCAATATCCACTTGATAGCGATCGGCATACCAGCGAGAAATCGCCCTGCGCAGGCGCGGAATCCCTCGGGAGGTTGAATATCCGTGGGTGTCTTCACGTTGCGCGACACTGCACATTTTCTCAACGATATGTGGCGGTGTCGGGCCGTCTGGATTACCCATACTGAAATCAATAATGTCTTCACCACGACGGCGCGCCGCCATTTTTAGCTCGGAGGTAATATTGAAAACATAAGGGGGAAGGCGTTCAATTCGGGTAAAACGACGTTTGGAAGGGTATTCAGCCATAATTTCCTCGGGATACGTGAGCGCCCGGACCATCCGAGCGACGCTGACCATCAAATGGTCTGTTGATGAACATATCCTAGCGCGGTATGAGTGTCGAGTGGCTGGTCATAAATATCTCACTGATCGGATAAGTGGCTATATAGACAAAGTTACTGTGATAGGAATAGGCCAAGCTACTGCGGCTTAAATTCACTGCTCAATATCCCCAAAACCCAGTCATCACACCATTGCCCAGCCAATTTATAGTTATCACGCAAAGTACCCTCCAACTGAAAACCACAGCGCTCCAACAGACCCCGTGAAGCCTGATTCCCCACTGTGACTGTGGCTTTCATTTTATGGAACAGACATTGCTGGAAGCCGAATGCCAGTACCGCCATCAGCGACTCTTTGCCAAAACCTTTACCTTGGCAGGCGGGCAGCATGGCATACCCCACTTCCGCTTGCTGTAGCGGCAACCATTCGGCTAAAAAGCCCGTCAGCCCCACCGCTTGCCCACTCTCTTTTTCGCGGATCACCAGACACAGCCAATGGCTGGACGTTTTTTCCCATGGCTGGATGCGCAATTCAAATCGCGCACGAATCTCAGCTAAATCCATCGGATCTGAGATAAAACGCTGGATCTCGGGGTCTTGATATAAACGCAAAAACAGCGGCCAGTCCTGCTCGCTCAGGCTATCGAGCATCAACCGGGGGGTGCTGAGTGAAATAGGGGAATTATTGAACATTTGAATCACCGGTGCCATTTTTCTCTCGAATTATCGCTGTAGCCATCAAAAGGGGATGTGAAAATTAAAGGGGAAATTTTGTCTTAACCTCATCCCTTTATTCTTCTCCATTTTACTTGAATAATGTTTACTCCAAAGTAACAAAAAACAAACAAATGGTCAGCATCAACTGACCCATGCCACCGCCTCACCCCTACAGCTATCGGAGAATCAGCATTATGGCTTCATTACAAATAGACGATATTCCCGCAGCAATCAAAGCGGTGAAACAACAATTACGTCAGGCACTCCCTGATTACCAACAGGTGTTTCACGCCGTTGAAGAGAACATTCGCCAGCAAGTGACCGAGATCCGCCGCAGTCTGGCGCAGGGCGAGAATCCCGTCCCCCGCATTCATGCCGATGATATTATCAATGGCAAAGTGACTGATGAACAAAAAGCACAAATAAAGCAACGGGGATGCTGTGCCATCCTCGGTGTATTCCCGACAGAAAAAGCCGCCGCTTGGAACCGTGAAATCGGCCACTATCTGGAGCGTAATAATTTTGTTGAGCGCCTGAAAAATGCCGCAGAAGATAATTACTTTGGCACTCTAGCGGCCAGCAAGCCACAAATTTACGGTATTTATTGGTCAACCCCGCAAGTTGAAGCCCGTCAGGATCAACGGATGAATGCGGTACAGGTATTTTTGAATAATCTGTGGCAAACCGAGAGCAACGGCAAGCAGCATTTTGATGCTAACCGCGTAGTGACCTATGCTGACCGGACACGCCGCCGCCCACCAAAATCCTCCTCTCTGGGCTTGTCACCCCATGTGGATGGTGGCTCCATTGAGCGCTGGCTGGATGAAAACTTCCGCCATGTCTATCGCCACGTGTTCTCTGGTGAATGGCAGAAGTATGATCCCTTTGCGGCAGAGGGCCGCCCAGAGGTGCGCGAGTTCCCGTCACCGGCGGTATGCTCGATGTTCCGCACTTTCCAAGGCTGGACCGCGCTGACCCCTCAGCGTACCCATGCCGGGACATTAAATGTTATTCCGATCGCCAATGCCATGGCCTATATCTTACTGCGCGCCATTCAGGATGATGTTGCCGACGATGATCTCTGTGGTGCTGCGCCAGGCCGTGCGCTGTCCGCCTCCAAACAGTGGCATCCTCTTTTAATGGAAGCAATTTCCCCTATTCCCGATCTGGAAGCGGGTGACACGGTATTCTGGCATTGCGATGTGATTCACTCGGTGGAAAACGAACATAACGGCGAGTTTGACAGTAACGTGATGTACATCGCTGCCGCCCCATGGTGTGAAAAGAACGCCGCCTACTTGCCGCGCCAACTTGCCAGCTTTATGGATGGTCGCTCACCACCAGACTTTGCCGCCGATGATTTTGAAGTCGATTTCTCGGGCAGAACCACCGCCGAGAATCTGACACCGATAGGCAAGCAGCAGTTGGGGATGACTGAATAACTTTACCTTTACCGCCCCCCTGCCGGAGGTGATTCCTCCGGCAAATCCCATTCTGAACCGCTCGATAGCACGGATAAAGTAGCAGTCAGCCGCCCTTTTCCTTATAGTTAGCCGCTTATTCGCCTCAAGATCTGATTATTTTCGACCTAAGATCTCAGGCCGTAGCCAAGAGAAAATAGCGTGCACCAGATATTTGAAATGCTACTGGCGGTGTTTGATCGTGCCGCACTGATGCTAATTTGCCTGTTCTTCCTGACCCGCACCCGCCTGTTCCGTCAGTTACTGCAAAAAGAGAAGCATACCCCGTTGGAACTGGCCGCAGTGACCGCCATCTTCTCGCTCTTCGCGATTTTCGGTACCTATTCCGGCATTAACGTCGAAGGTTCACTGGTCAACGTCCGTGTCATCGCCGTCATGTCTGGCGGGATTCTGTTTGGCCCATGGGTCGGGATCATCACGGGAGTGATTGCGGGTTCTCACCGCTACTTGATTGATATTGATGGTATTACTTCAGTTCCCTGCCTGATTACCAGTATTATCGCTGGACTGATGTCTGGCTATATCAACCTGAAAGTGAAGAAAGAGCGGCAATGGAGTGTCGGTATTTTAGCTGGCATGATTTGCGAATCACTGACCATGCTATTAGTGGTCATTTTGGCTAAACCGACCGCATTAGGTATCGATATTGTGTCTAAAATCGGCATTCCGATGATTTTAGGGGCGGTCTGTATCGGGCTGATTGTGCTGCTGGTACAGAGTGTCGAGGATGAAAAAGAGGTGATTGCGGCACGGCAGGCCAAACTCGCCTTGGATATCGCCAATAAAACCTTGCCCTATTTTCGCAATATTAACGGCGAGTCCTTACGTAGCGTATGCGAAATTATTCGCGACGATATCAAAGCCGATGCTGTTGCCATCACCGATAGGCAAAATATTTTGGCTTACGTGGGGGTCGGGGTCGAAACTTACGATATTGGCCATGAGATTATCAGTGATATCACCAAAGAGAGTATTCAGCGCGGCAAGATCACCATCCGCAATAACGATGAAGCTCACCGCACGCCGCAGATTCACTCGCTGATTATTATTCCGCTATGGGAAAAAGGTGAAGTGACCGGTTCGCTGAAAATCTATTACTGCCATGCCCATAAAATCACCTATTCGCTGAAAGTCATGGCGGTGGGTCTGTCGCAGATTATCTCTACGCAAATTGAGGTTTCCCGCATTGAGCATCTGCGTGAAATGGCGAATAAAGCGGAGATGCGCGCCCTGCAAAGTAAAATTAACCCGCACTTTTTGTTTAATGCGTTGAATGCGATTTCGTCATCGATTCGCATTAATCCAGACACCGCGCGCCAATTGATCATCAACTTATCGCGTTACTTGCGCTACAGCCTTGAACTGAATGATGAACAAATTGATATCCGCAAAGAACTCCATCAGATTCAAGACTATATCGCTATCGAGCAGGCGCGTTTCGGCAGTAAGCTGACGGTCATCTATGATATCGACGACGACATTGCGCTGAAAATCCCGAGCCTACTGATCCAACCTTTGGTGGAAAATGCCATTGTGCACGGCATTCAGCCCTATCGTGGCAAAGGGGTGGTGGTCATTGCTGTCAAAGACCATGGTGATCAAATCAAAATTTCAGTGAAAGATACCGGCAATGGCATTAACCCAGAAACCATCGAGCGCGTCGCTAATAATGAGATGCCGGGCAATAAAATCGGTTTACTGAATGTACATCACCGGGTGAAATTACTCTATGGCGAAGGTTTACAGATACGCCGCATGGAACCGGGCACCGAAATTTCTTTTTATATCAGCAAAAATGGCGGCAAGATCCATGCAGAACCCAGTATTTCAGCCGGAGTTTAACCCGTGAAAGCAATCATTGTTGAAGATGAGTTTCTGGCTCAGGAAGAGTTAAGCTACCTGATTCACCAGCACAGCAGCATCACCATTGAGGCGACCTTTGAGGATGGGCTGGATGTGCTTAAATATCTGCAAAATCATCAGGTTGATGCCATTTTTCTTGATATTAACATTCCGTCACTGGATGGCGTGTTGCTGGCCCAGAACATCAGCAAATTTACCCATAAGCCCTATATTATCTTTATCACCGCCTATAAAGAGCATGCGGTTGAAGCTTTTGAGATTGAAGCGTTCGACTATATTTTGAAGCCTTACCATGAGTCACGTATTGTCACCATGCTGCAAAAGTTGGAAGCACTGCATAAGCGTGATCGTCAAAATAGAGAGCAAACCAGCAGCCCCAATCCGCGCGCAGCGGCGTACACCATCAACTTGATGAAAGATGAGCGCATTATCGTCACTGATATCAATGATATCTACTATGCGGCAGCACAGGAGAAGGTCACGCTGGTCTATACTCGTCGCGAAGAATTCATCATGCCGATGAATATCACTGAATTTTGTAGCCGTTTGCCGGAAGAGTATTTCTTCCGCTGCCATCGTTCCTATTGCGTGAATTTAGCCAAAATCCGCGAAATCGTGCCGTGGTTTAACAACACTTACATTCTGCGGCTCAGCGATTTGGACTTTGAAGTCCCCGTTAGCCGCAGCAAGATAAAAGAGTTCAGGCAACTGATGCGCCTTTAAATGCATTTCATTCCACGTGGAGTGCAGCTCATTCCCCTTTCGATCTCTCGCTATTAGTCCGCCCGTATACTGGTTTCATTCGGCGGGCTGATAACACCTCAACACAAGATTTTCGGTGCTCCATCAGCGCGTAACTTTTAGGCTTCCGACGCTATTTATCTCTATCAATAGCCATATTCGGGCCACATGCATTGATGTTTAAGGAGTCCGGCATGAGCAGTAAACCGGTAAATCGTTGGTTAATTGTTGTAGGTACTATCATCGTTCAGATGGGACTAGGCACTATCTATACTTGGAGCTTATTTAATCAGCCCTTGGGAGAGAAGTTTAGTTGGTCATTGGGCGCGGTGGCGACCACCTTCTCTATCACCAGTTTCTCTCTGGCTATCGCGACACTCTTTGCTGGCCGCCTGCAAGAGCGGATTGGTATCCGTAAACTGACGCTGATTTCCGGTATCATCCTCGGCTTGGGGCTGATTGCCAGCTCCTTCGCCACCTCATTGGGGATGATTTATCTGCTGGCGGGGATTGTGGTGGGCTTTGCTGATGGCACCGCCTACATCACCACACTGTCGAATCTGATTAAGTGGTTCCCAGAACGCAAGGGGCTGATTTCGGGTATCTCAGTGGGGGCATTTGGGACCGGTAGCCTGCTATTCAAATACGTGAATGCCAGCTTGATTGCCAATCAGGGGGTGTCGTTGGCGTTTTTCTACTGGGGCATTATCGTGATGGTCTTGGTCGGGGCTGGCTCTTTCCTGTTACGGGAAAAAGTGGTTGCACCGCAAGCGGCCAACAACCTATCAACCGCCCGTGCAGGGCGCGACTTTAGTGTCGGTGAGATGCTGGCGGTCAAAGAGTCCTACTTCTTGTTTATCATCTTCTTCACGGCCTGTATGAGTGGCCTATATCTGATTGGTATCGTGAAAGACTTAGGTGTGCAATTAGCCGGGATGGATTTGGCGACGGCAGCAAATACCGTTTCAGCCATCGCCATCTTTAACACTGCCGGACGCATTATTCTGGGGGCGCTCTCCGATAAAGTCGGCCGCCTGCGGGTGATTAGTTTCACCTTGCTGGTCACCACCTTGGCGGTCTCCGTCCTAACCTTTGTTCCACTGACTCACACCTTGTTCTTCCTGTGCGTGGGGGCGATTGCCTTCTGTTTTGGTGGCAATATCACCGTGTTCCCCGCCATTGTTGGCGACTTCTTTGGCCTGAAAAACCACAGCAAAAACTACGGGGTCATCTATCAGGGCTTTGGCTTAGGCGCATTGGCAGGTTCATTTATTGCCGCCCGACTGGGGGGATATCACGCCACCTTTATCGTCATCGCGGTGCTGTCAGTGGTGTCCTTACTGCTGACACTCATTATCAAGCCACCCAAAGGGGCCGCTGCTGAAACAGAAAGCAGCACCTCCGCTCCCGCAGGTGCCACCGCCAGCAGCCATGCTTGAACATTAATACTCTCTAGTCATAAAAAAGCAGAGCCTCGGCTCTGCTTTTGAGTTTCAACGGGTAACACGAAAGCTAACACCCCTGCGGCTTCAAAACAAAGGATACCCAAAGTCATTGGAGTCGCAGGTAGGCAGCAAGTGAACGCATCCCGATGAGCTTACACAAGTAAGTGATTCGGGTAAGTGAGCGTAGCTAACACCCCTGCGGCTTCAAAACAAAGGATACCCAAAGTCATTGGAGTCGCAGGTAGGCAGCAAGTGAACGCATCCCGATGAGCTTACACAAGTAAGTGATTCGGGTAAGTGAGCGTAGCTAACACCCCTGCGGCTTCAAAACAAAGGATACCCAAAGTCATTGGAGTCGCAGGTAGGCAGCAAGTGAACGCATCCCGATGAGCTTACACAAGTAAGTGATTCGGGTAAGTGAGCGTAGCTAACACCCCTGCGGCTTCAAGGACGAAGGGTATGCCCTAAAGTTTGACGCAGATAAGCCCCTGCCCCCAACAAACCCGGCTGTTGATGGGTAATCATATAAACGGGAATCTCGTGCAAGAAATCTTTGAAACGGCCTTTATCTTCAAAAGCGCCACGGAAACCGGAGGCTTTAAAAAACTCCATAAAACGCGGCACGATACCGCCAGCAATATAAACGCCGCCAAAGGTGCTGAGATTCAAGGCCAGATTGCCGCCAAAGCGGCCCATAATGACGCAGAACAGTGATAATGCGCGGCGGCAGTCAGTACAGCTATCAGCCAGCGCCCGCTCAGTCACATCTTTCGGTGCCAGATTCTCCGGCTGGCGCGCATCAGAAATCACAATGGCACGATACAAATTCACCAGCCCTGGGCCGGAAAGAACACGCTCGGCGGAGACGTGGCCCAACTCCTGACGCAATACCGCCAGAATGCGGTCCTCTTCTTCGCTATTGGGCGCGAAATCAACATGCCCGCCCTCACCTGGCAAGCTTATCCAGCGGCGGTCCACATTGACTAAATGCGCCACCCCCAACCCAGTGCCAGCACCATACACCGCAATAGGTTTTCCCGGCTGAGACGCGGTGCCGCCAAATTGCAGCACATCTTGCTCAGACAGCACGGGAATCGCCATGGATACCGCCGTAAAATCATTGATCACTTCTAAATGATTCAGCCCCAAATTTTGTTTCATGGCGGCAATCGAAAAGGCCCAAGTATGATTGGTCATCGCCACCCAGTCGCCGGTAATTGGACAGGCGATGGCGATGCAGGCATCCGTTATCGTCGCCGTATGTTCCGACAGATATTGCCTGATAACATCTTCCAAACTGTCGTATTCCAGCCCTGAATATGTTTTTGCTTGTGATATTTCACCCGTCGCCACAGCGCAAAGCGCCAAACGGGCATTAGTGCCGCCAACGTCACCCACCAGGGCATAGCTCGTCATCAGAAACTTCTCCGTTACAGGGATGCTTAACTTCTACTGTCTCCACTGTAAAATCAGGTTGGGGAAACAACAATCTGAATGCGGTAAACCATTTCGCTTTGGGATGACGATCACATAAAAACGATTCAGCCGCGGCAAAATAGCGCGGCTGAAAGTTGAAAACGGCAGCTAGATGGCAATTATGCCCCGCGTTTTTTTTCCGACGCGGCGGTCAATACTGCGGGCTGACGAGCGCGGATAATACGCATCCGTAAGTTGTCATAAGCCCAGTTGTAACAGATGGTGTAGGGCAGGAAGAACAGGAAGAAACCGATCTCCAACATAAATGCCTGTAGCAGTGAAACACCCAAGACATAAGCCGCAATCGGCAAGCCGATCAGGATAAACCCACCTTCAAAGCCCAGCGCATGGAATACCCGCACACGCAGAGTCTTGGCGACCCGACTGACAGGCCAAAAGTAGTCGAACAACGTGTTGTAAATAATATTCCACAGCATCGCCACGGAAGAGAGAATAATGGTCAATGTCCCCATTTGCAGAATTGAACGATCCAACAGCCATGCCCCCACCGGGGCGCAAATCGCGACCGCAATGACTTCAAAGCCAACAGCATGGATAACCCGCTCAGAGAGAGTCTTGTGATGAACTTGCATAAAACACCTATTTAATTAACCGATAACTGATTGTCTGAGGTGATTATCATCGTTTTTTAAGATAGATTAAAGATAGAATCCATCGATAAAATAGATAGCTCATGCACTATTCTCCCGAATCATTGATTGCGTTTGTCGAAGCCGCTGCACTCGGTTCGTTTTCCGCCGCTGCGCGCAAGTTGCGTAAAAGCCAGTCAACCATCAGCACCGCTATTGCCAATCTGGAGGCGGACCTGGGGGTGACGCTATTTGATAGGCAGGCGCGTCAGCCGGTGCTAACGGATCATGGCCGCCGGGTGTTGTCCCACGTGCAAGAAATTTTGGCCGCCAGCGAACGGCTGGACTCACTCTCAATTCGCCTGTCGGGTCAGGTTGAAACGCGCCTCACCTTTGTGCTCTCCGACACCTATCAACCGACGCATCATGAGGATCTGCTGCGCCGTTTTGAACAGCGCTACCCTGATATCGAATTTGAATGCCTGATCGCCGAAGAAGCCGACGTTATTGACCTATTACAGCTCAGACGCGCACATATTGGTGTGGTGGAAGTGCAACAGAGCTATCCGCCAGACATTGCTGCTCGCCGATTATCCGCCCAAACTGAAATGGCGATATTTGTGCAGGGCGATCATCCGCTGGCAAAACTGCCCCAAGTCCACCCCGAGCAACTGGCTACCACCCGCCAGCTCTGCCTCAACACCTACAAGCGCACCGAGCGCAATCAGCCGCAAGGACTGATCTGGTCTGCGCCCAGTTATTTAATGTTGTTGGAAATGGCAGAGCAAGGTTTCGGTTGGGCCATTCTGCCTCGCTGGTTGGTTGATCAATACAGCCGCCGAAAACTGGTGCCGTTACCGACCATTGGCTGGCCAAAAATGATCTCCATTGATGCCGTTTGGTCGAAAAAAAGCCCGCCCGGCCCGGCAGGCTATTGGTTGTTGGATCAATTGGCCGGCGATATCAGGTAGCAGAATTGCGGGCCTGAATAGATTTGGCAACACTGATTAATAGATCTGGCATATCCATGGGCGGCAATACCACCTCAATGAACACCAACTGTTGAGCGCCTTCGATTTGTGCCAACACCTGTTGCAGTTGATGTGTCTCTTTGATTTTGCGCGTCATAAATTGTTTTCCTACCGTCAATGCTTGCGGCAATTGCGTCCAGTTCCACGGGGCAATATCGTTATAGCGCTGCTGTGCTCCATGAATAGCCCGCTCTACCGTGTATCCTTGGTTATTCAGCAGAAAAATAGTGGGGTTCAACCCATCACGCAGCATTGATCCCAACTCTTGAATTGTCAGTTGTGCAGCCCCGTCCCCCACCAGCAATATCAGTCGCCGCTGGGGTTGCGCCAACTGCGCACCATAGGCCGCCGGCAAACTAAAACCAATCGAACCCCACAACGACTGGGCGATAAAGGTACAACCAGAGGGGAGGTTCAGGGTTGCAGCCCCAAAACTCGAGGTGCCTTGATCAGTCACCACAATATCGTTTGGGCGCAAAAAGTGCTGGATGTGATACCAAAAAGTTTGCTGACTCAGTAAGTGATGTTGCGAGGCTTGTCGCACAGGAGGGGTTATCACGGGCTGTGGCCATTCGCCCTGTAGGGATTTGCACAATTGATGTAAGGCATCGACGGCAGCAACCATTGGGATCTGGCTAAAAACGCGGCTCCCTATGCGCACCTGTTCCGGCTGGACATCAATACAATTATCCTGAGTAATATGCTGGCTGAATCCGGCAGTAATGGTATCGACATACCACACCCCGACAGTGATAAGAACATCTGCATTTTCAATCACTTCTTTCACACTGGCGTCACTGGCTGCCCCAGCATAAGTCCCGATAAATAGCGGATGGGTTTCATCCAGCACCCCTTTTCCCAACAAGAGTGTGGAGTGAGGCAAATTCACCTCCGCCAGCCATTGATTCAGTGATTGTCGCGCGCCAAATCTGTCGGCCAGAAAATCGGCCAGCAGGGCGACCCGATGCGCCGACTGTAATTTCTCACGTGCCGCGTCAATGAATGCTTGAAGGGATGTCGGTGATAAGAGAGGTGGAGAGAGCGCCAAAGTACCTGAATTTGTTGCCATATCAGCTTCCGCCACATCACTGGGGAGTTGCAGATAGACCGGACGCCGTTGGTTTAAAGCCGCTACCAGCAGGCGATCAATTTCAGCCGCCGCATTCTCAGCGGTCAAGCTGGCCTGTGCACAAGTGACCTCTTTCGCCATGCGGGAAAAATGGCTGAAATCACCATCACCTAATGAGTGATGCAACAATTCTCCGGCCTTCTGTGAGCGCAATGCTGGGGTGCCCACAATATGAATCACTGGAAGGTATTCAGCGAAACTACCCGCAATCCCATTGATCGCACTTAATTCCCCAACACCCACTGTGGTGAGTAATGCCCCCGCTGGCATGACCCGAGCATAGCCATCTGCGGCATACGCTGCATTCAACTCATTAGCACACCCCATCCATTCAATCACCGGATGGCTGATAACATGATCTAAAAAATGGAGATTAAAATCACCCGGAACACCAAAGAGATGCCGGATACCCACTTGTGCCAGTCGATCCAGTAAATAATCTGCCACTTTGTAGCTGCTTGCCATCAGGAGACCAACCTTAATACTTATTATATTTAACTAAGTATTAAGCAAAACATAAATAAATCTAATATTTTCTAATTAATAATTAGCTAACACACAGACTACTTGCTGCTATCACCTCTTTGAGACGCGCCATCACTGATCAACTCTGTGATCCTGCCAACTTCACCCATCAGTGAAACCGCATACACTAAAGTGTCATTTACTCTCTTCAATAAGGGGCATCATGGTCTATCAAGCAGCGTCCTCCCGCTATCAGGAGATGAAGTATCATCGTTGTGGGCGGAGTGGGCTAATGCTCCCGGCTATCTCTCTGGGCCTGTGGCATAACTTTGGTGACAGCACGCTGTACGAAAATAGTCGTAATCTGATTCACCGCGCTTTTGATAGCGGCATCACTCATTTCGATTTAGCCAATAACTATGGCCCGCCTCCCGGATCTGCTGAGTTGAACTTTGGCCGAATCCTCCAGCAGGATCTGCGCCCTTACCGCGATGAACTGATTATCTCGTCCAAAGCGGGTTACACCATGTGGCCCGGCCCCTATGGTGACTGGGGTTCGAAGAAGTATCTGGTCGCCAGTATCAATCAAAGCTTGCAACGTATGGGGCTGGATTATGTTGATATCTTCTATCATCATCGCCCCGCTCCTAATACGCCATTGGAAGAGACTATGAGCACCTTGGATCTGCTGGTACGCCAAGGTAAAGCGCTGTATATCGGCTTATCCAACTACCCTGCGGCGCAAGCGCGTCAGGCTTTCGAGATTCTGGCAGCGTTGGGGACACCTTGCCTGATCCATCAGCCTAAATATTCCCTGTTTGAACGCGGGATTGAAGCCGAGCTGCAACAGACGCTGGATGAGTACGGGGTGGGGTCTATCGCCTTCTCTCCACTGGCGGGTGGTCTTTTGACGGATCGTTATTTAGCCGGTATCCCGCAGGACTCACGGGCGGCCAGTAGCAGTAAATTCCTTAGCCCTGAACAGCTTACGGCAGAGAAATTGACTAAAGTTCGTCGGCTGAATGAGCTGGCCCTTGCGCGTGGGCAGAAGCTGTCACAGATGTCTTTAGCATGGGTATTACGTGGCGGGCGGGTGACTTCAGCCCTGATCGGTGCCAGTAAAATCAGCCAGATTGACGATGCCGTGGGTATGTTGGCGAATACTGAATTTAGCGACGAAGAGATAAGTATCATCAATGCTATTTTGGTGTAAACGTTCTCTCTGTAATATTGGACGGGGGTACTCAACGGCCCCTGCTCCCTTCGCACCCATCCCCCACAGATAAATCCTAAATCCTTATTTTACAGTTTTATCCGAATCCCAGCGGTTGGCGAACTGTTTAAGATAGCACCATAGCCAATAAGGTCTGGTAAGGATTAATCATGTTAAAAGTGGCTGCGTTTAAGTCAACGATGTTGAAACTGAGTGTGGTGAGGCCGAGAAGGGTAAAGCCCCTACTGCTGATAACGATATTAGCTTGGTTGCCACTCATTCCGATGGCAAATGCCGAAAGTATTGAACTCTTACCCAGTGTCACGTTGAACATTGGCGAGCAAGATCGCAGCGGTAATTATTGGGATGGTTATGACTGGCGTGACCGCCAATGGTGGCAAGATCATCAGGGGCGGGATTTAGGCGAACGTAATCGCCATGGACATTACTGGGATGGGCATCGCTGGCAAAACAGAGATTGGTGGAAGAAAAACTACTATTACCGCGAAGGGCGCTATTGGAAATACGATAAGCACTATGACAAACACGGTAAAAAGCATCATAAGGGTAAAGGCCATGGTCACGGCCATCATGATGATTAACTAAAGAAAAACGGGCGGGTTATTTACCCACACTCGCCAATATATTTCGGCTAAATTAAGCTAATCAGCAGATAAGCATTGAGTCCAATCACAAACAAGACGACGAGTTTACCCAAAATCTGAGTGAATTTTGTATCCACCAGCTCACCCATCAACTCTTTATTCCCGGTGAAAACCAGCAATGGCACCAGCGCCAGTGCAATACCAAAACTCAGTAATACCTGACTCATCACTAAGATCTGTGTGGCATCGATCCCCACCATAATGACGATAAAGGAGGGCAGCATAGTTATCGAGCGACGCAACCACATCGGAATATAAAAGCGCACAAAACCCTGCATGACCACCTGCCCCGCCATGGTGCCCACGACAGTGGATGAAAGCCCAGCCGCTATCAAGCTCAAGCCAAAAACAGTGGCGGCGGCATTACCCAGCAGGGGTTGTAGGGTCAAATACGCCTCTTCGATTTCAGCAACATTCTGGTAACCACTGAAATGAAACGCCGCTGCGGCCGTCGCCATCATCGCCAGATTGACGAAACCCGCAATCGTCATCGCAATCGCCACATCAAATCGGGTCGAGGCATAACGCTGAGCTTTAGACTCTTTCCCTTCCGCTTGAGTTAACGCTGAATGCAGATAAATAACATGCGGCATGATGGTTGCCCCCAACACCCCGGCGGCTAAAAATACGGCGTTACCATTCGGTAAATTGGGGATCAGCATCCCACGGCCAAGCGCTGCAATATTGGGTTGAGAGAAAATCAGCTCGACGATATAGGCTGCCGCAACAAACAGTAACAAGCCGCCGACGACCAACTCGATCGGCTTTTGCCCCCGATTTTGCAGCATAAGAATAAGGAAAGTGGCAATCCCGGTCAGTACAGCCCCTTCCAATAATGTGACACCTAGCAGTAATTTAAAACCGATGGCCGCCCCGATAAATTCAGCCAGATCAGTCGCCATGACGATAATTTCAGCTTGTACCCAGTAGGCCCAAACCACGGGGCGCGGGAAGCGGTCACGAATATGCTCCGCCAGGTTTTTGCCCGTCGCAATACCGAGTTTGGCTGAGAGCAACTGAACCAACATCGCCATGACGTTGGCCCATACCACCACCCACAGCAAGGTATAACCGAACGAGGCACCGGCCTGAATATTTGTCGCGAAATTACCGGGATCAATATAAGCAATGGCAGCGATAAAAGCAGGCCCCATCAAGGAGAGTTTAGCTCTCCTCGATGTACGGCGGGATGTATCGACAGCACGGCTATTCAGCATTCAGTATGACCCTTGGAAAATAACGTCTTCTTTCTTATCACCAATAATATCCAAATGATAATAATTATCAAGCGCATTTAGATCAGCAAAACTTATCTCTCTGATAGGCGAACCCCATAAATCTGCCACATCACTATCCTTCACTTTTGCTTTCTGAAAAGTTGAGCTAAATGTGGCATCGCTATTTTCAAGACTGTTCACTAGAATAATTTAAACTAGCATAGCTAACCTACTGGCGTAGCAAATGTTTAGCAGCGATTTTTTTTGTGATCAACTCCGCTAATTTGTTTGCATTTATGAAAACGAATTTCTATATTTGCAGCCTACATCTCGTTTTTAATGTAGCCGTTACATAAAATGTCCACCAAAATCTAGCCTGCCTCAAATTTGGAGCACACATGTCCCATATTCTGCAGTTTGCGTTGGCCTTAGTCGTGGTGGCCATATTAGCTTTAGCGATCTGTAAAGATCGTAAAAGCATTCGCATTCGGTTTGTTATTCAATTGCTGGTTATTGAAGTGTTGTTGGCGTATTTCTTCCTTCATTCGGAAGTTGGATTAGGTTTTGTGAAAGGATTCGCCGGTTTATTCGACAAATTACTTGGATTTGCCGCGACCGGTACTGATTTTGTCTTTGGCAATATGGGTGATAAAGGTCTCGCCTTCTTCTTCCTGAGAGTGTTATGCCCTATCGTCTTTATCTCTGCTTTGATTGGTATTCTGCAATACATCAAAGTGCTGCCGATTGTTATTCGGATTATTGGTACTTTATTATCCAAAGTTAACGGCATGGGTAAGTTGGAATCATTCAACGCTGTCAGCTCACTGATTCTGGGTCAGTCTGAAAACTTCATCGCTTATAAAGACATTTTGGGCAAAATGTCTGAAAAACGTATGTACACCATGGCAGCAACCGCAATGTCGACAGTATCTATGTCGATTGTGGGTGCTTATATGTCAATGCTGGACGCGAAATTCGTGGTCGCGGCACTGGTGCTTAACATGTTCAGTACCTTTATCGTGTTGTCATTGATCAACCCGTATAAAGCGGAAGATGAAGAAGAGTTACAACTCAGTAACTTGCATGAAGGCCAAAGTTTCTTTGAAATGCTGGGTGAATATATCCTAGCCGGTTTCAAAGTAGCCATTATCGTTGCTGCCATGCTGATTGGTTTTATTGCATTGATTGCCGCAATGAATGCCTTATTCAGCCTGTTGTTCGGGATTAGCTTCCAGGGGATTCTAGGTTATGTGTTCTTCCCGTTTGCTTGGGTCATGGGTGTACCGACTCATGAAGCTTTGCAGGTCGGCGGTATCATGGCAACCAAGCTGGTTTCTAACGAATTCGTAGCAATGATGGACTTACAGAAAGTCGCCTCAGAACTGTCACCACGCAGTGTGGGCATTTTGTCCGTATTCCTGGTTTCATTCGCTAACTTCTCTTCTATCGGTATCGTCGCCGGTGCGATTAAGGGTCTGAATGAACATCAAGGCAATGTCGTTTCTCGCTTTGGCTTGAAACTGCTGTACGGCTCTACGCTGGTCAGTGTGCTGTCCGCCTCTATCGCGGGCCTAGTGCTCTAAGCTTCAGAAAAAACTCTCCAAAAGGCGCTACGGCGTCTTTTTTTATGTCTGCAATTCGGTGATGGGGAATTTGTTTGAATGATGGTCTGTTTGGGATATGACAGATTGGGGAATGTGTTGGGTGTTGGGTGTTGGGTGTTTAAGGGGAATAACTGGAAACTTGATAAATGGTGGGCCGTGCGGGATAACTTGTACTGCTACATAATGGTGGGCCGTGCGGGATGACTCGGCCTCTGGCCTCGCCCTTCGGGTCAACGCTGACGCGTTGCTGTCTCGCTTCGCTCGGCTCGAACCTGCACGCAGGGTCTCACCCACACGATTCTGGGTTGTTTGCGACGTATAAGTTTTGGGGAATAGAAGAGGTACTTGATATAATGGTGGGTCGTGCGGGATTCGAACCTGCGACCAATTGATTAAAAGTCAACTGCTCTACCAACTGAGCTAACGACCCATTATATAGACTTACTTGACATTTTTAGTGCTTATCGTGCGGGATTACTCATCCTGCGGATTCGCCCTTCGGGTCAACGCTGACGCGTTGCTGTCTCGCTTCGCTCGGCTCGAACCTTTAACCAATTGATTAAAAGTCAACTGCTCTACCAACTGAGCTAACGACCCACTATTATGGTGATGCATTTATAGCGTGATACAAATAAAAGAAGTGGTGGGCGATACCAGATTCGAACTGATGACCCCCTCCGTGTAAAGGAGATGCTCTACCAACTGAGCTAATCGCCCACTTCTACCTATTTGAATCTTAATGCCTTAAAACAATGAGTGATGAGTGGTGGGCGATACCAGATTCGAACTGATGACCCCCTCCGTGTAAAGGAGATGCTCTACCAACTGAGCTAATCGCCCTCATCTATCTCATTTTTACTACTTTAATCCACAACGCGTCGAGTTTGGTGGGCGATACCAGATTCGAACTGATGACCCCCTCCGTGTAAAGGAGATGCTCTACCAACTGAGCTAATCGCCCCGCCGTGTTGTTGGAGTCGCATTATAGGGATAGTTCGAAGTGAGTCAACGGTTTTTAAAACGAAAACAACCGTTCGCCGCAAATTTAAACAGGATGCGATATTTATCGCCGCTATGAGCGTTTGTTTAGCTATATCTGTCAGTAATCATCAATTGCATGTCGGTAACATCGTTGAGGAATTACTACAGGGTGGTAGAATGACGCCTACTTTTTCGAATTTCGAGCAACAGCCAGTGTCTGCTGGTTGGCGTAGCGTAATAAGGCATTGATCCCAATGAAAATCAAAACCCGTTTTGCCCCCAGCCCTACCGGCTATCTCCATGTAGGTGGTGCACGTACTGCACTCTACTCCTGGTTATTCACCCGTCATTTAGGCGGTGAATTTGTTCTGCGCATTGAAGACACCGATCTTGAGCGCTCAACTCAGGAAGCTATCGACGCCATTATGGACGGTATGAACTGGCTGAATCTGGATTGGGATGAAGGCCCGTATTTCCAGACCAAACGTTTCGATCGCTACAATGCCGTGATTGACCAAATGTTAGAAAAGGGCACGGCCTATCGTTGCTACTGTTCGAAAGAGCGTCTGGATGAGCTGCGCGAGGCCCAAATGGCTAATAACGAGAAGCCTCGCTATGATGGCCGCTGCCGTGATAGCCAATGTACCCATGGTGCAGATGAGCCGTCGGTAGTGCGTTTCCGTAACCCGCAAGAAGGCTCCGTTATTTTCGACGATAAAATCCGTGGGCCGATCGAATTCAGTAACCAAGAGCTGGATGATTTAATCATCCGTCGTACTGATGGTTCACCCACCTATAACTTCTGTGTCGTGGTCGATGACTGGGATATGGAGATCACGCATGTTATTCGTGGTGAAGACCATATCAACAATACACCTCGCCAGATCAATATTCTAAAAGCGCTGGGCGCACCCGTTCCTGAATATGCTCACGTTTCAATGATTCTGGGGGATGACGGCAAAAAACTGTCTAAACGTCACGGTGCAGTTGGCGTCATGCAATACCGCGATGACGGCTACCTGCCAGAAGCCTTGCTGAACTATTTGGTGCGTTTGGGTTGGTCACATGGCGATCAGGAGATTTTCTCTGTTGCCGAAATGACCGAGCTCTTTACTCTCGATGCGGTGAGCAAATCAGCCAGTGCTTTCAATACTGAAAAGCTGCAATGGCTGAACCACCACTATATCAATAGCTTGCCGCCAGAACATGTTGCTGTGCAGTTGTCGTGGCATGTGGAGCAGTTGGGTATCGATACACGTAACGGCCCTGAATTGGTTGAAATTGTTAAGCTACTGGGCGAGCGCTGTAAGACACTGAAAGAGATGGCGGAATCTTGCCGCTACTTCTACGAAGAGTTTGCTGAGTTCGACGTTGATGCCGCTAAAAAACATTTACGTCCTGTTGCACGCCAGCCGCTCGAAGCTGTCAAAGCTAAACTCGCGGCCATCACTGACTGGACCACCGAAAACGTACACCACGCCATTCAAGGCACCGCTGACGAATTAGGTGTAGGTATGGGGAAAGTGGGCATGCCGTTGCGTGTTGCTGTCACGGGTGCAGGCCAATCACCGGGGATGGACGTCACTGTTCATGCTATCGGTCAGGCTCGTTCACTGGCTCGAATTGATAAAGCACTGGCCTTTATCAGCGAACGCGAAGCTCAGCAGTAAAACGTAGTACTCTCAATATGATCAGGCGGCGACTCAGCCGCCTTTTTTATGTGGATAGCGTTATTAATTGTGAGCAGGATTCCATTTATTATGCTGTTTGCTGACTGATTTGGCGGCTTTTTCAGCGCTTAACGCGAGAAATCGAATTAGCCGTTGACACTGTTTCAGTGGTTTCATATCATGCGCCCCGTTCACACGATTTATTATGTGCGCATTGGGGCTATAGCTCAGCTGGGAGAGCGCTTGCATGGCATGCAAGAGGTCGACGGTTCGATCCCGTCTAGCTCCACCAAATTTTACTTTTTGATTAGCGACGTTTTATTGCGTAATCAAGTGGGTAAGATGGGTGGCACAGAGATAAATCATCACGAACAACCACATTTGTGGGGCTATAGCTCAGCTGGGAGAGCGCTTGCATGGCATGCAAGAGGTCGACGGTTCGATCCCGTCTAGCTCCACCACTCTTTAAAAAATCGGCTTATGGCCGATTTTTTGCTATCTAATGCTAACCCTTATCACGCGTCTCTGCTTCAACTTGCCATAAAACCAGCCACTCTCCATTTTGTCATTGACCCCTGTTACCCTGCATACTCTCTAACGGCATTGATTATCTTAGGAATAGCTCATGAACCAGCAACAACAACAAATCATTCAATGGCTCAATGCTGACTCTTATCGTATGCAGGCATTGTCTATTGCGCGTAAGCTCGGGCTGAGCCAGTGGTGCCTAGCGGCTGGATTTGTTCGCAATCTCGTGTGGGATCAGTTGCATGGACACCGCGCCCCGACACCACTCAATGATATTGACTTAGTCTATTTTGATGAGCAGAACATCAGCGAACAACATGATTTGCAGTTAGAAGCACAGTTACAGCAGCACAGCTTCTCCCAGCATCCCCCCTTCCCCTGGTCAGTAAAAAATCAGGCCAGAATGCATCTGCGCAGTGGCCGCCTGCCTTATAACAGCACAGAAGATGCCATCAGCTATTGGGTTGAAGTGGAAACGGCGATTGGTGCCAGACTCAAAGAAAATGGGGATATCGAATTGGTGGCACCGCTAGGGTTAGATGCGCTGTTTACCCACACCATTACTTTGAATGCGAAAAATGGGGATATCGACACCTATCACCAGCGCATCAATAGTAAAGATTGGCAACGACATTGGCCCGAATTGCGCTTGGTGGTTTAGCGGCTCAGCGCCCTGTTTTGGCACTCATAAAAACGCCAAGTGATAAGTTAGTGATAAGATTGTGTAAAACAGCCCTAGAGCGTTAAAGGTTAATATTCTGCCGTCGATAAGCATTACTCTATCCACGTTTTTCTAAGGAATAATGATGTCGAATACGATTTCAGCCGCCTCTACCTCAGTGAGCAGCAGTAGCTCTTCAGACAGCAGCACGGCCGCACAAATTAAGTCGCTTAATCAGCAGATTCAAAAACTGACAGAAAAATTAAGCACCTTAAAAGATTCTGGCTTGACCGCTGATGAGTTACAAAAACAGCAGCAACAAATTCAGAGTCAAATTGCGGCGCTGCAAGCTCAAGTTGCTCGCATTGAGG